>JAGZXV010000009.1 GCA_018378255.1 Clostridiaceae bacterium
AGCCTGGACGGCAGCCAGGTACTGGCTGATAGAGGATATGGCAGTAATCAGCTGATTGATTATATTTATGACCACGGAGGGGAACCGAACCTACCATCCCCTTCAGAAAATGTGCCTGGTTTGAGCGACACTGTGACTGGCGGCTTTATAAGAAAAGACATTTAGTAGAAAGTTTTTTCCTAAAACTGAAAGCCTATCGAAGAATCGCGATACGTTATGATAAACTGGCCAGTACCTATCCGGGGTTCATATGCATTGCTTCAATCTTAATTTGTTCAAACACACTCTATGGTTTGATTATGATATTTCGGTCTTATATCATCAATTATTATTCTCCAAACAAAACATTTTCTTCCCATCCGAGCCGCACTGAACCACATGAAAATCCAACAGATTCCCCTCTGTCCAAAGTTCCAGAGCGTCAAGAATCCGCATAACCGTAGACCGGTTCATAAGCCTCTCTTTATCGAATGCAAAAGCCCCAAACTCACGGTTTACAAAATCTGTGATCTCCGTAATAGTGAGGGGATGCTCTCTTGTGGCGTGATTCTCCAATACATTTATAATTAATAAAGAAAACATGGTCTGATGCATGATATTCTACCTCTCTTCCAGCATCAAAAAAGAACCTGCTCCAGGCCCTCATGTTTTCACTTATTGTTTATCGGGCGCCCGGGCAGTGATTTTTAGTTACACCAATACGTCCGCTGTCATAATGTGAAGAATCACTGTCGACACCGGACTGCCCGTAACTTGACTTTTTATCGAAATTTCTTATTACTGCCATGTGGGTTTTCCTCCTTTTTCCAATCTTCCATTCAGTATAGACAGAAATCCATCCTCTGTCAATAGCAGAAATCCTGATACTAAAATTATATGAAACTGATAAAAACGCAGATGAGAGGATTCGAACCTCTGGGCCGGTTTTCACCAGCCAACTCCTTAGCGGGGAGCCGCATTCGGCCAGCTCTGCCACATCTGCAAAATGGAGAGAGGTGGACTTGAACCACCAGAATCCCAGGACACCAGATTTACAGTCTGGCCCGCTTCCAATTACGGTATACCTCTCCTTGCCTCTTATGACTGTATCATATCACCGGTTCCTGTGCATATTTGCCTTATTTCCTAATTTAACCGGAAATAAGACAAATTATACAAAACTAAAGGATCTACTTCTTTCTCCATCTCTCTATTTAAGCTTCAGTACAAACACATACACCCCTTCTTTTAAGGAAATTTCAAATACTTTTGCAACAGTAAACCCATGTTCTGCGCTCATCTTCTTCACATAATCCGCATTATGGGAGTACAAAACCATGATTCCGTCTTGATTAAGAAAATGTCCCGCCGATGCAAAAAACGATTGATACAGGCTCTTAATCTCTTCCTCCGTTTTCCTCCCAATACAAAACGGCATATCCGTGATGATTTCATCAAACAGATATTCATGTTTAAATTCAAAGAAATCCCGGTTGATATAATGAATAATCTGCCCGGCCGCCTCCGTATTTTTTCTGGCCTTTTGTATGGCCTCTTCCTGGATGTCCACACCATACATGGTATTGGCCTTAACTGATTTATGGCGTTCGATCAGCATGGTTCCCACTCCACAAAACGGATCCAGCACCTGGGCGTTCTCTTTTCTGTATTTTTCGGTCAGCTTCACGGTCAGCGCTGCATTCACTGCTTTTATGCTGGTTGGAATCACTTCTTTCCGATAGGAAAAACGATGATCTTTCAAGGTGTATAATTTCAGCAGCACATTGAAGCTGCCTTCCTTGTTCTCGATCAAACGGATCTCAAACTCATAATTAGAGGTCGTATTGATGAGTTTACGGTCCGATAATTTTTCAATTTGGGAAGAAAGCTTTTTGGCAAACGCGCTTCTTTTATCCAACTCCATCCTGCTCTTTAACTCTACCCGGAAATAATATGGTAGTCTGCCGTCATGGTTTCGGGCCAAAAATTTCAAAAGATCGGAATTTACAATCCTTTCAGCCGCCTGTCCGGCATCTATGGGGCAGGTTTTCATCCCTTTAACCACAAACAAAAGATCATGGTACGTCCGGATCTTGTCCATCCAATCCAGGCTGCTCACCCGGGCCATAATGCCTGCATTAAAAATCTTTGTTTTAGCCTCCGGCTCCAAATCCAGCAGTTCCTTCTCCGTGACCTCAGGAAAATTCCGATTGGTCAGCAAAATAATATCATAAGATTCATCTCCGCCGGTAAACGCATGCATTTTAACTCCTTCTATCATGACAACCATGGAGGAGAGCTGACGGATCTCTTCTGTAATATGCTTTAAATTTTCCGGCGCGGCCTCTTCTTTTGACAGCTCATTGAGACGAACCTTAAAATATTCCAGATATTTTCTGTAATCAAAATTCTTTATGGCTATTAAATACGAACTTTTCACAAACAACTGCTGTTCTGCCCTGTATGCCTGAAAAAGCGGCTCTAAATATTCTTTTTTTCCGAGCTCACCCATCAATAAAGCGGCATTTTTACGGACCTTGGCATCCTCATCCTGTAATAGACCAATGAGATATTCTTCCGCTCCTGTCATACAGGAAACCGCTTGTTCCCTTCCTCTTGCCCCTTTCAGCTCCTGGCGCAGTCTGCTCAAATTCTGTCTTGTATCCTGATTCTTCAATATCTGATCCCAAATCTCTTTTATCATAGTTCTCCTTTTGTAAATGCTGATTTTCAAATAAGTATACTATAATCCGGCGTATATTTCCATAAACTGACGAACGAAATCTTAAGTTAATCGGATTCCTTATAATTGGTCACTTCAAGCCACTGGGGTTTTCCGTTGGAATGCTTGCTGTTTTTGACCGCCTCATCCAATGAAGCGGTATCGTCAAAGGATATGTTAGCCGAACCTCCTGACGATCCATCCCACTTTGTGGCTCCATACCATTTGCCGTCCACTATATTATAAACATAAGGCACACTCCATCCTGCGTCCGCGTTTTCATTTTTCCTGGCAAACAGCCAAACGCACTCCTCTACCGGCTTGGACTTGTCTTTTCCCTGATAAAATGGCTGAATGGAATAAGTGTCGCCTCCCACTGTCAGGGCAGGCCATTTTCCATTATATTTTTCAAGAAATGCCTTTCTGATATCATCATTGCTTTTGGTGGGATGCTCTTTTAAATACTGTACCGTAAAATCCCTGTAATCACTGATAAATGTATCCGCTACTTTTATATCCTCCGTTCCCCCCATAGAGGATCCGTGGATGCTGCAGCTGACCTTTATATACAGTTCATCCAATTCCGCCGTATAGTCACCGCCCGCCGGGCAGTATGCATCCGATTTTTCAAGAACCGCCTCCGCATCACCGGAGGAAAAAGCGTCATCTTCCATCCGGTCCAGCATCATCTGCCTGACCAGGGTTTTCCGGTTGTACTCACATACCGTGTCCTCGGTCTTCTTTTTCTTGCTCATGAACACAGGAACCGATACCGCCACAAGCACCGCGATTATGGCCACCACAATCAGCAGCTCCGCCAGGGTAAATCCCCATGTATTTTTCTTCTTTTTCCATTCTCTCATTTTAACCGTCTTCATAATTACTTCCTTTATCTAATGTATTCAGCGGTTCAGCAGCCTGATTCTGACATTTTCCAAAGAAGCCTTTCTATTGCCCCTGGAATCGCAGATATCATAAGACAGCTCTATATAAGAACCGTCGTCCCCTAACCGGAACAGCGGTTTGTCTTCCTTTTTCCTGATCCAATAACCCATGTAAGTTTTATCCTCATAGGGATAAGCCACCTTCTCATGATCATACTCAAACGCCAGTTTTCCCCAATCTTCTTCCTGGGGCCGGATTTTCATAACCGTACCGGAACCGTAGAGCGCGCTGTCATAACGCACTTCACTGCCGCCTTCGAGGATTTCCGGTTCGGATGCATAGCGCAGCTCCTCCGTCATGGAAAGCAGAAGGCTGTTGGCCAGAACTCTGGATTCCGCATATTCCTTCTCCGCCCGGTACACCTTGGCGGCAGTTCCCACCCCTGCGCTGACAGCCAGAGTGAGCAGCGACATGATGAGCACTGATACCATCATTTCGCCCAGAGTCACTCCATCCCTATCCGTCAGACGGCGCTTTCTTTTTTTATCCGGACATTCAGTTCCCGTCATTTTCCACCCTCCGTCAGAGTTTTCGCCCAATACGATACCATATCGTCTCCGTAATAGAAATCCACTGCATAATCCTGGGAGGGATTCCCGCCTGTTCCCACAGATACGGTTATGCTCCCTGCCTTCTTTTGTACAAGCTCACCATCTGTTTCAAAACATTCCAGTTGTGACATGGCCTTATAAAATATATCATCGGCCTTTTGAGTGTTTGTATTAATCTTCTGGGATACCGTCACCATGTTCAAAAAAAGAGAACTGGCCACAGCCACAAACAGGATTCCCACCAGTACTTCCACCAGGGTTTCGCCGCACCGGCTTCTGCACTTCTTTTTCAGCTGTTCCTTCAGCCTGTTTTTCTGCATGTCTTCACGGTTCATTTACTGCCGCCTCCTGTCTTCCCTCCAACGGACATCCGCGGTTCATCCGGTGAAAAGATCACCTGGGAGTAATAGTTATAGGTTGTTGTTTGAATCCCGGTATCCGGATCTGTTTCAGTCTCCGTCTCTTCTTCCAAAGTATAATGAATCAGGGCTCCCATGGTCATGCTCATCCGGTACTGGCCATATGATTCATCCGCTATGGAAAATTCCGCCACGGCTGTAACAAAAAGCTGCTGGGAATTACGGCCGTTTAATACGGCGTGGTCCGGTGTCACAGTCAACGTGACGGTAACCGGCAAAATCCCAGGCCCGGACCAATTGCCGGATTTTAGGCTCTCTTCTTTGTCTCTTGGCTCACCGTCCAATTCCCGGCCATCCATTCCTTCAAATGTCAAACTGATGCTCTCACTGCCGCCCTGATCCCCTGGAATCCGCAATTCATTATCCTTTAAACAGTTCAGATAGGTCTGATAGAAACGTTGAAGAAGCGCCTGCTTAACCGCTTTCCCCTCATTTTCAGTGAGCATTGAGTGTAGCATGCTTTCTTTCAATTCCATTCTTTCGTCACTGTCCGCCGCCTCATCCCGGCCACCATGATCTGCTTCCCATTCTCCGGCACAGTCCTTTAACTGGGCTTTCAGGAGTTCGGCCGCAGACATGACTGCCAGATAACAGCCCTCATTGCGTTTCTCCATCTTCACATGGCTGACATTGGCAGAAGCCGCTGCCAGCACCACCGATCCCACCATGGCGCAGATCAGAAAATACAATAAGGCGATTGCCATAGAGGCGCCCTGACGGCTTTTTACTTTGTCTGTTCCTGATCTGATGTATTCCTGCATTGGCCGGACGCCTCCTTTCCCTGATTTATGGTAATTTTTCATAATATGGCTGATAACCGAATGGCCAGATACCAGTATGGGACCACCCGTCGATACCTGCTCCCACCGCTTCAAGCATCGGGAACGGATAATTCTCATAACCCGGACCCACATTTGCTGCGTCAGGCTGCATAGCGGTCAAAACGGCATTCTGTTTATCATTCATCTCTCTCGTCATCTCCTGACTGAACTGCGCAGTGGTCCAGGGCACTGCGGCAGCTTCCACAGCGCCGTAATCCGCATTGTGTGACGGAAGCGCCAGACCGTCTTCTCTCAGGAAGAAACAGTCGGATACGGCCGCCCGCTCCAGAGGCTGCCAGGTTCCCCCAAGATCAGTCAGATATAAATATGGCTTTCCATCATAAGAACCGCTGGCCCACCGGCCTGCCCTGACCTGTTTTGTCTCAAACAGCTCCCTCCGTCTGGCCGTATTTTCCGGCTCCTGTGTGAGCGCCCGGTCATAATTGTCCAGATTGACCCGGTATCCGGTATAAACCATTCCTTCTTCCGGTGATTTTTCGTTGATCCAATAGAGGTATTTTCCTCCGGCGGACTTGTTGACCGCCCACATGGTCATCACCGTATTTTCCTGGGATTTCTCGTAAATGGTGTGGTAGTAACTGATATCGGATACATCGGAGGAAGGAGGAATCAGCCTGTCGCTGCTGTCGAATACAATTCCATAGGCATTTCTTATCTCCTCATCCGCAGCCTTTTCATTTGTATTCTCACGGCCGCTTTCCAGCAGTCTGGGATATTCCGGATATCCCAGTATATTATAAACCAGAGCTGAAATATTGCTGTTGTCGAAAATTCCCCTCGTTTCCGAATCCATTCCGATATCCATATTCCATACCGCTTTACCGTTCTGGTCCGTTCTCCGGTTATGCACATTAGCATCCTTCATAATGCGGATCAGATTCCGTATCATATCGTCGGTAACAGCAAAGGAGTCCTGGCTCATCGGAAGATGCCCGATAAAGCCTCCCGCTTCCGCCTCCTGTTGTTCCGCCAGAACTGCGGCATCTCCTTTCGTAATCACGGCGCCGGCGGAGTAGCACCGGGCAATGGATACCTGGCTGCCTTTTTGTGAAGATACGCTTCCTCCGAAGCCGCCCTGGGCGGACCCTGATGCGGCATTGGTCCTGTGTAAGGATACACTGCCGGATGCATAGCAGTTTTCTATCCTGCCGGATGAGGTAATATCCCCGAAAAAGCCTCCCGCCTTCAATACCGTCAAAGCTCCGTCTTCTCCATAAGCCGTCACATCTCCTGATGCATAACATCGGTCAATGCTGCCGTTTTCCATCTTTCCCACAAATCCTCCGGCTGTTGAATCCGAAGGCCACACCGCCGTTACATCCGCATACGAAAAACATTGTTCTATGGCTCCGCTTTTGACTACGCCGGCAAAACCGCCGATATTTCCTGCGCCTGTGATCTGCAGGCCGTTGACCGACAGTTGTTTGATCACATTAGAAGGGCCTGTCGAAACTGTGCCTGCAATGCCTCCGGCATTTCCTGCCGCCTGAATATAGCCCGGCTTCTTAACCAGGCCTCCGGCAGGCGCGCTTTCCACTCTTATTCCGTTGAATACGGTATAGTCGGTAAGGACCGGCGTCAGTCCTCCGGTATTCTGACAGTTTTCCGTTATAATCGAACTGAGCTTTACGGTGCTGTACACATGATCCGCAGCCCGGATGGTCATAACGCGGTTGGATGCGGCATTGGCCACACCTCCGACAAAAATGCTTCCCCCCGGCTGGACGCGCACCGCAATATCCGGCAGAATGACCTCTTTGGGCAGCGACATGGTTCCGGTTTCCAGAAACTTTCCGGCCAGGCCGCCAACTCCTGAATCGCTGTGATAACGGTTCGTTCCATTTTCAGAGGCTGCTGTGATACTGCTGCCGCCAAAATCCCATAATGTGCCCTGAGCCACAACCTCTGCCTTGCTGTTTTGTCCCATCAGCCCGCCGTAAGCGCAATAGGTATTGCTCCGGCCGGGATCCGCCGTTTCCAGCAAAGCCCCATGAATTCCGATGTTTCCAATGCTCAGGGAACTCAAACCCCCGTCTCCTGAAGATTTATATAAGGAACCGAGGACCAATCCGCCGATATGGTATTGGCTGGCTCCGGCATTTGCCACCAGTATGGAGCCGTCCGTCCCTTGTACCCATAGATCTGAGATGGAAACAGAATGAGTGCTGATCTCACATAAACCGGCCGTCAGACCCACTCCGTTATACAGTTTCGTGTTATGGCTGGCTGCAGTCTGTCTCACCGTAATAGTACCCGTCATGCTGATATTGGCGATGGCCACCGCTCCGGTTCCTGAGTTGATCTGGCCGATGAGGCCGCCTACCGCCCGGTCTCCTTCCATAACTGCACTTTCCCCGCCTTTTCCTGTTACAATCACGTTCTGAACATTCCCGCTGTCCATATATCCGATGGTACCGCCCAGATGGGTGGCCTTGCTGCCTTTGACCGATACATCGTCCATATGCAGTCCGTCTATCATCCCTCCTGCGGTCAGCCGGCCCACCGCTCCGCCTATGTATTTGACCGGAGTATTTCCGCATTCTATAACGGAGTTATTGACAATGCAGTCCTTGATGGATGAGCCTGACAGCATTCCAGCCAGGAGACCGAAGGATTCTGCTCCTGATGTCAAATCATGAATTTCCAGCCTGGCATTGTCAATCGTCACATTGCTGATTTCCGTTTTTCCTGACGCTTCACGGCATAATATTCCTCTGTAATCCTCATTTTTCCTGACCATGGACGCGCCCTGGACCGTCAGATCTTTCACTTGTGCCCCGCTCAGGAAGCCAAAAAGAGGAACATCTCCATTGGTGGTCACTTTGTCAAAGGTGCTGCTATTTGAAACTTTGTCCCTGGATTCCCAGGCTCCCAAACCTGTTATAACATGGCCGTTTCCATCATAAATGCCTCCAAACTGCGTCTTATAAGATCCGATGGAGCTGTTAAACCAACGGTATCCGCTCCTCCCCCTCTCTTCATTTAAGGGCGCTGTATCCGAATAGTAAAAGGCATATTCATTTCCGCTTCCCAGATCGATGTCCAGTTCCTGTATAAATGACTTTTCATAATAATTCTGCAGTCCCTCGCCGCTGTCGTTCAATACCTGATTATCGCTGCTGAGCGTACACAATTGTCTGGTCGTGCGGATATACAGGTGTTCCGGGTCTTCCGGCCTCTCATCCGTACTGATTCTGGATTTTGCAAAATGGGGGCAGTAATAAAATTCCCTGTCCTTTTTGATGATGCCGGAACTGACGCCTCCCATCTCATCATAATAATTGGATTCCACATGGATGGCTATGCGCTGGTACACGCTGTCGGACGGAACATATGCATTGGTTATCACTGCCGCCGGCGGCAGTATGCGGAAATAGTAAGTGCCGGGCCGGTTGTTGATGCTTAACGATACAGGCTGGTCAGGATATCCGCCGCCGCTCCCCACTGGGATGACCGTCTTTGTTCCTTCGCATTCCTGGTAATAGGAAACTCCTCTTTCAATCTTTTTGCCGTTATTATCCCTTAAATTATATACGCTCTTCAAATAATTTGTAGTATACTCCGTGGTGTTGTCATTCCCATTCCAGTCTTCCCACGACAGATATGCTTTATCGTTAGACGCCGAATTTCCCTGGATCAGGTTCTTAACATTGACCCCATCCATTTCCAGATATTCTGTATTGAAAAGCAGGCCGTATCCGTCCATAAAAATATCTTTATCATCCTGAAGCGAATTGAGATCCAGCTCTTCATTATAGAATCCTACGGCATAACTGCCCTCCTCATGATAGATCTCAAAATAAGTCAGCTCCGCCCCCACGTATTCATAGTTTGGCCAGTCTCCGTACTGGATCAGCCCTTCCGCCTTGGGGAACGGATATACGCCCGGCAGCATCCGGCTGAATGTCACCGCATCGGCGCCGTTCTGATCTGCTGACACCAGACCAGGTACGGTCTGCTTCTTCAGATCCCCATAAGAAAGGGCCTTTGCATTTCCTCTTTTATCGGAATCCTCTTCTGAATAATTCTCCGTCCAGTCCATATAAAAGCAATCCGTCTGCTTCTTTCCCGAAAAAGGATAGAAATCCGCGCTGTGCCCTTGGGTGCCGGCATACTGGCAGTCTGGATAAAGGATATTCCCCTTTGGCTGTACCTGGTAGCTGCCGCAATAACCGCTGCTCACAGCGGCATAACTATTGCTTATGGTTCCGGCCGTATCATTGACAGAGAAACCGGCGGCAATGCCGTTTGCACTGACTGCCGTAACGCGGCGCAGAGCATAGCAGGCGTTAACCCTTGACAATTCACGTGTCTCGTACACAAAGCCGGCAGCTTTGGCTGCCGCAGTATAGCAGTTGGAATAAGAGTTCTCAATCAGGCCGGAAGAACCGCTCCCATTGGTGCAGACAAAACCTGCCGCCACCCCATATTCAAGGTCCGATGCGGTTACGGATGCCACGGCCGCACAGTTCTTTATCATTCCATAGTTCTCGCCCACAAAGCCGGCGGCATTGCCGGATGCGAGGATCAGGGCATTGGTATAGTTATTCACGACAGCCTTGCCGTCATCCCCATAGATGTGCTTAAACTGCATGGGATCTCCGTCCTCATATTCCCCTGCTCCGTCCGGCTGCTTCGGAATCACATAGCAGTTTTCAATCCGGGCGCTTCTGATATTTTCATAAACCAGGCCAGCCGCCCTGCTCAGATAAGAACCGGAAGCATCTATATTAGGGCTTATCAGAATTACATCTGAAACGCTGCCGCAGTTTGTATACACAAGTCCTGACGCAGTATACATGCTTCGGGTAATAACCTGCATCCGGTCCAAAACCATGTCGTTCAGACTTGTTTTATCCCCGGTAAATCCAAACAAGGCCATGCCGTTTACAGCCCCCACGGAATCGTCTGTAAGTACCAGATTGCTGATTCTGTGGCCGCCGCCGTCATAAGACTGGAAAAAGGCAGAAGTTTTACTCCTTCCAATCATACCCTGACTCAGCTTTTTGGGCGCATTCTCCGTATCCGGGTATGTCTCTTTGGCATCATACACTTCATAGTCCAGATCACGTTCCTGTACGTAGTCCCATCCCTGGTTCCAGTAGCCGGTATTATTCTTATCCCCGCGGGCAGCCTCATATCCCATCTCATAGAGGTGGCGGGCTGTGCGGACAATGGCTGCTCTTGGGTTTTCTTTTGTCTGTTCCTCTGTTAATACCATGGTTTTGGCAAAATGAGGGTTATAATATGCGGTAAACGCCGCCCCATCCACAGTGACCGCCAATGTATCATAGAAAGAATCCTTCCTGCCGCCAGGAGAATTGAAGTCCTGAAAGCTTCTGTGTGTTATATGAATCCATGGCAGGGCATAAAGGTATTGGTTCTTACCTTCCACCTGCACGCTCTCCCCAATTAGCCGGATTTCATTGCTGTTCCAGTCAGGAGTTTCAACATCGCCTCCGCTGCCGTCACCCTGGATTTTACCGTTTTGATATACCTTTACAGTTCTGACCGTATCGCTTAAATATCCGTAACCGTCACTGATTACCGGCAGATCATCCCTCAAGCTTCCGTTTCCCTCCGCTTCCGGGTACCAGAAGCCGAATTCCTCACCGCCCGCCTCCTGCGTCTGATATTTTTCATAATATACCAGGCCGGTAAACGAACTGCCGGCCCAGTCGCCACGGTATGTGTCCAGCCAGATTGGATAAAGAAAGACGGCGTTTTCATCCTTCCGGTAAATCTCATCATAGGGAGAAGTATTGACTCTCTCAGCCTTACGGGCGCCCTGAGCCAGAGCCTCCTCCATGCTGCCGCAGCCGGTGGTATCCGGCTCATTGCCGCCGCGAGAAAATGCGCTGCCAACCCCATAGGTTGCAGACAGTTGAAACACATCTCTTCCTGAAGCCATCTTTCCCACAAACGGTCCGCATTGCGCAGAGCTGACGGAACAGGATGAAAATGTTTTTTCAATCGTTCCGCTTCCTTCCAGTTCTCCAACAAACCCTCCGGCCGTTTTAGATGCCTCTGCATTAGGCCGGTCCGCCATATAAGCGCCTGACACCGTATGCCCGCCGGAATAACATTCTAAAATATCAGTCCTGCCTGACAGGGCTCCGATAAATCCTCCTGCTGTCTGTCCCGCCGCTGTCTTCACAGATGCGAAAGAATTTGCGGCTGTCAGATCCTGAGACTTGCCGATCAGGCCTCCGGCATAATCAAAATCAGTGACAACTCCGGTCCTTTCATAGAGTGCTGACAAATCCTCATTCTTTTCCCCGTCTACATAAGCGCCGCAGTTTATAATCTCCATTTTATCAATATATCCGGCCAGGCTGCCGGCATAAGAATTTCCCCAGATACTTCCCGACGGAACTGCTGCTTCCACATGGGGATTCACCAGCATCACATCCCGAATGATATTGGATTCCCGGTCATCTTTACCCTCACCAAAGGGACGGCCTTCCATAAAACCGAACATACCGGCATAACCGTCCGGAAATCCTGTATAATAAGAAACCAATGCTCCCCGGGACACATGGATCCCTTTGATCCGATGGTTATTCCCCATAAACGTCTGCAAATCTGTTTTATGGTTGCTGATAGGATAAAAATGGATCTGTTCCGATGTGGAAAAATCCTGCCTTGCCGTGCAGACTTCATCATAGGATCTTCCGTTATATACCGGTTCCAGCCAATCGATATCTTCCATCACTTTCGCACAGGTCACAGGAAACGCTGATTTCCATTCATTGGCGCCGTCTGTTCCATATCCAAATCCAGATACTTCATAAGAAAGGTTCTGAAGATGACGGCCATTTTCCACCCAGACCTCGTCTCCCCTTCCATCGCTCCCTCTCAGCCCGGCAAACAAGCTGTTGATCTCCACAGCCTTTGACTTTGGAATATAAACCGCATCACTGCCTAAACAGTAACCGGTTACGGAGATACGAAGATCATCCCCTGCGGCTATCTCCGCAAAATGATCAGCAAAATGCAGCCCTTTCTCCAGACTGTCGAGAGTGAGGACATAGGATGCGCTCATATCGCCTCCCGAAGCAGGAACAGCCTTCCATATCATATCTGAGTTATGAAATGTATCCTCCGGCTCCACAGCAGTAATTCCGCCATTCTGCAAACGGTAACTGTACCGTATTCCACTGCCGCTGTCGGTCTTTGATGAAATGACCACATCAAAGACTGCCGCCTGGTATATGGAAGACGGCATGGTAATGGATGCCTCCAGTCTCTCCTCATTAGATACGGATACCTGGAATTCCACCTCTTTATGTTCTCCTATTGACGCTGCCGCTTCGCCGCCGTAGTACCCGACGGACGGAACCATCCGGTTTTTCCTGTTCTCAGGCCCCCTCAAAAGCTTCCCGTCATACTCGTTGAAATTCTCATGATAATAAAACCGGCTTTCTTTCTGAAAGGCCGCCCCTTCCCTCTCCCAGTAATAAACCCCATATACCACATTGGTATGGCGGTTGAATTCAATAACATAGCTGCCGTTGTCCTCTCTTGCGAGGGCGGGGGAAAATGCCGTATCATTCATCCAGGTAAAACTGCCCGCATCTCCGTCACAGAGCGCATAGGTATCTGGTTTCAGCCCATAAGAAGGGCTGTAATCTGAGGGAACCCAATCTTCTGCCATCTCAGATCCGTCATTTCCATCGGGAGGAACATCCAGCACAATACCGCTGAGCTTTAAACCGGACAGGCAGTTCTGGGCCGTAATAAAGATCTGCCGGGCTTTTTCATCCAGTTCCGACTGCCTGAGGGAATTTCTCATATTAATGACCGCAGGAAAAGAAACCGCTGATAAAATTGCCAGAATTCCGACAACCATCAGCAGTTCCGTCAGCGTAAAGCCCTGTTTTCTTCTCATTTTATGCCAAAAACATCCATTCATGGTCTACACCCGTCACTCCGCCGCTTCGTTTGCTCCTTCAGCCGCAGTTTCCTTCTCATATACAAGGCCATTGGTATCGGCAGCTCCGGCCGTGGTCTCATAATAGGTGATCAGCACATTGGCACTGATCGTCTCTGATTTGGACATCCCGCCTGATTTCCCCCTGCCTGAACTGGCAGAGAGATCCAAATCTTTTATAATACAACGAAACTGGCTTTCAGCCATCTTATCAAGTATCTCCCTCACCGTTTCATAGGACCCGGCCTGAAAAGCGATGGAAATATCCCGCCTTACAATGGTACCGGAAACCCTGGCCTCAGAAAAGCTGATGTCATAGGAAACGGCTCCTTCCAGCGCCTGGTACAGTTCCCGCATTTCATCTTTCAGGTTATTATAAGGTTTAATCTCTCCCTGGGACATCGGACCGGCATTCTCCATCTCATCCAGCATTTTTTTCTTCCTGGATGCCCTCATGAGCTGGGCGCTCAGTTCATCCTCCACAGGGACCTGCTGGCTGACACAACTGGCGATCTCTTCTTTTACAGGGGCTGCCACTAACAGATAATAAAAAATCCCGAGAAACAAAATGCTCATAAACAGGAGCAGGATCGTTTCGCGCAGTGTGAATTTACGGTTCAGCATCTACCTGGTCCCTCCTGTCAATGTTATGGTCAGATCCGCAGATACACTCTGCTGCGGCTGGAATTCTTCATCCTCGTCTCTTTTCTCCGTGCTGGCCGTGGAAACGGAGATATACTGCACCAGAGGGCTGGCCTCCAGGTCCGCTACAATGGAGGAAACCTGATAGAGAGGAAGTTCTGTGATCACCATACGGCATACATTTCCACGGATACTGATGCTTTCGATATCGGCCTGGCTCATCACACACTGTTCGAACAAATCCATCACTTCCATCCTGTCCTGAAGCACCGCTTCGTCCTCGTCCAGATAATCACTGAAAAAGCGGCTGTACCGTTCTCTCACCTCATTATAATCCTTGTTATACTGCACATAGCCGCCCAATTCCGACTGAACCTGCTCCAATGACGCCTGGGCGGTATACATCCTCTCCAAAGGCATCATCACGCCAAACTTCACAAAAAACGCCAGAAATGCCAGGAAGACGCAGAATACAGGAATTGCCCTGGTAGGACTGCTTATGGTCTTTTCATGGATGATCAGGTTTACCGTCTTTTTTGAAGGATATTCATTCTTCCTGATTCCTATCATATCCTTTTTGTTCCTCCCAAATTTTTCAGTTTATTGGTACGTAATGCCCGCCGCCGCAGGGCTGATGTATGCTTCCCCGGGAATATCTCCCAGCACCGTAAAAAGCTCCGATATGGGCCTTACTTCCAACGAAAGGTGGGCGGAAACCGCTTCTGTCAGCGGGGTGATCAAGGACCCGCCGCCGCAGTAATATACCCTGTCCAGCCGGCTGTCAGGATTATTAAAACTGTAAAAGTTAACTGCGCGCATGATCTCAACCCCGATTGCCTCATAGATATCCCGGCAGTCCTCCAGATTCCAGATATCTTTATAGTTTTCCATCACATAGGACTGGGCAATGTGCTGATCCACATTCTGCACGGCCGCAACCGTCTGAATCAAATGAGCACAACCATAATCGATCTCACGGGTCACCTCAAACCGGTGGCCTGTGAATATATGAAGTTTGGTGGAATGATATCCAAAATCCACGAAGCCATATTCTTTGGGCTCCTTTATCTCTTCCACCGCCTCATGTTCCCGTATCAAATTTGAATATGCAAATACCTCCGGAGCCGCAATCTCCAGCTTAAAGCCTGCCTGCCGTATCATGGTTTCATAATCTGCAATCACGTCCTTGGGCGCTGCCGCAGCCATCAGATCCATGGCAACAGGTTTCTGTTGTTCATCATACTGCATTTCCAGCACGCAGTAATCGAATACATACCGTTCCTTTCTCTCATTGATAAAGTCATGAAATTCATAAGGAAGGTTTAATTTCAAATGATCCACATTCATAGCCGGCATCGTCAGCCGGCGGGCAAATGCGATGTTGTCCGGCAGCACGATTGCACAGCTTTTATCTGAAAATTTATATTTTTTCGCCATATCTTTTAAAAAACCACTCATGGCCTCCATGGAAACAATTTTTCCATTGTTGACATAGTTATCCGGCAGCGGTTCAATCGCCGCCCTGTAAAGGCAGTTATTGCAGCACTGGGTCATTTTCACCTGTTTGGAACCGATCTCAATTCCTGTATATTTTTTGGAAATACTCTTTATCATATATCAATCTTCCTTCACTGCTTTTCTTAAAAAAGGCTTATATACCAGCCGGTTATCCGGCTTCCCACCAGCACGCATAGAATGGAGGAAAGGCCGATGGCCGGGCCAAAAGGGATCAGTCCGTCCGCGATACGGCTTGCCGCCGTTCCATTCTCCCCCTGTTTTTTAAACGCTGCCTTTAAAACCGCCGCCAAAAGCAGCCCCAGCGCACAACTCAGAATCAGGTTAAGCAGATTCACGGCAAACCCAAGATAAAGCCCTGTAATGAAAAAGAGTTTTATATCCGCTCCGCCCAGGGATTCCCGTCCCAGTATCCGGTCAAATACCAGGGAGATACAAAGAAGACCTCCTGCAATCAAAAAACCGCCTGCAAGACTGTCTGCCAGATACCAGATCATGTTCTCCGTATGAAATGGAAGGAAAAGGCACCACCACAGGAATGATGCCGCCTGAAAACGGTTGGGTATCTCATAGCTCTCCAGATCCACCAGCCCCTCTGCCAGAAGCAAAAAGGAAAATCCCATATAATATATGTATTGAACTGTAACATCGAACCGGAACAAAACAGCCAGGGATACACAAGCCATAAAAAGTTCGACGGCCAGATAGCGTACCGAAATCTTTCCCTTACAATACCTGCATTTTCCTCCAAGCATCAGCCAGCTTAACACAGGAACCAGATCCCTGGCTCTGAGCTTATGGCCGCACAGAGTGCAGTGGCTCAGCCCGCTTGTTATCTTTTCTTTGTGAACCGTCCTCCAGGCCAGGCAGTTAACAAAACTGCCGCCCACTGCGCCTATCACTGCGGCCATTACCGCCAGATAAGCGGTTAACCATCCATCTATATAAAGCATTCTATTCCTCCATGCTGAAGCATTTTTTTTGCGAAGGCGCGCGCTGAGAATTTCAGATTCTCAGCTGCGATTCAAATTTGTGGCTCCGGCACAAATTTGGGTGTAAAAAATAAGCCATCAGGATTATTTTTCGCACTATTTTCCCTTCACCCACGACAGCGTGATCTGACTGCCGTCGTACTCGACTTTTATTACCATGGTGCCTTTTTTGCCTTCATATTGTTTTCCCCGTATGGTCATAACATTGGCTTCATTATATCCCTCAGGCAGTTCACCAACAATGGAATTGGATACGTGGTCCAGATATCCGGTACTCACTCCTCCTTTTATATGGTTACAACCTTCTTTTCCATTACAATCTTTCACGATACAGTCACTACCTGCCATATTCAGCATCGCCGCCCGCTCCGCGGTGAGAACCAGATGGTTGTCGTTGCCGGTGCGCATGGTATTTCTGTAGTGAAGGAGGGAAAGGCTTAAGGCCAACACAGCAAGAAATAAAAAAACTATCAAACATAAGATTTCTAATGTTGATACAGCTCGTTTTGACATAAATTTTCTTTGTATTTCTTCCATTGAATACTCCAATTTCAGATTATAACCTATTTTTGATCATATGCAGAACTTCGTTATTAAACAAAATTCTGCATATAACCAAAAACAAAATAGCTCTGCGAAGCCGCAACCCATCAGCTTCGCATTTTTAATTGGCCAGACTTAGCCTAATATATTTAATTCCACTCTAATTTTACTCCAATATCCGCAGTATCGCTTTCCGGAGTTATAGTAATTATAATCGCCTTGCCTTTTGCCTCAGTTTTGCCAGTATAATCTAAGTACGTAGTTTTACCATCAGTTTTCGTACCTTGGCCATATGTTTTAGGTTTTTTATCTGTAATAATACCATTTTCAGCATCATAGTAGAGCGTTTTCGTGATATCTAATTCACCATTTAAATAAGCTGCAACAGCTGCCGCTTTAGCAGCTCTCATATTAGCTACATCTGCTGCTTCTCTAGATCGTTCTAATTTACTATTAAACACCGGCACAGACACTGCCACCAACACCGCAATAATCGCCACAACAATCAACAGCTCCGCCAATGTAAACCCTTTTTTATTTAATCTTTCTTTTATACTTCTCATCTTATTTCAAATCCTCCTAAGGCATTTATTCAAAGGCTATGGGTTGTTATAGCCTATAGAACCATATTTCTCATATGTACATTCATCTCTAACCAAACCACTGTTTTCTCATACTCTTTACATGAGATCATACATGGTAAAAATGGGCAGATAAACGGATATTACGATAAATCCAGCCACAATCGCCATCAACACCAAAATCGTAGGCTCCAGCTTTGAGATAGCTTTCTGTGTCGCATGTTCCGCTTCATTATCAAAATAACTGCCGATGGTTTTGAGCGTCTCCTCCAGTTCCCCTGTCTCTTCGCCGATTGCACACATCTCATTGAGCGTCCGGGGATAGCAGTTTCTCTCACGCATACAGTTTCCCAAACGCCGCCCTTCTTCCAGCCCGGTCACCATCTTGGCTGTCTCCATGGCCAGCATATAATTATCCAGTGTCTTGGCCGTCACTTCCAATGCCTGCGGAACGGAAAGACCTGCGGCCAACAGGGTGGACATCGTGTTGGCATATTGTCCGGAGGCATTTAAAAGGCCGATTGTTCCAAAAACCGGAATTTTCAGCTTTAGGCGGTTCCATCGGATGCGCCCCTCATCCGTCCGTATGGCAACGAGAAACAAAATTACGGACACAGCCATAACCATCAATATAATTAATATATTCTCTTTAAAAAAATTTGACACATTGATAAGCAGTTGGGTCGGCGCAGGCATTTCTCCGCCCAGATCCTTGAAAATACTGGTCATAGTAGGGATGACCTTAACCATAATAACCATCATCACCACAATAGCCACGCACACCACAAACAAAGGATAACTCAGCGCCGCTGATATCTTCTGGTTTGTTTTATACTGCTTTTCATAATAAATGCTCAAATTTTTAAAAACCTGTTCCACAGTTCCGGATTGCTCTCCCGACCGGACCGTCTCAATAAATGTGGACGGAAATGCTTCCTTATCCGCATTTTCAAAACTGTCCGCCATGCTGTGCCCGGCGGCCACATCCTTTGCCACCTCTGTTAAAAACTTACGCAGTTTCTTATCCGACGTCTGGTCCGCTATCAGCTCCACACACTTGGCAGCCGGCATACCGGCAGTTAAAATGATAGCAAACTGGGAGCACATAACCGACAGCGCCTTTAAATTCACCTTTCTGGAACCGATCTCCTTTGTGAGGATGCCGCTTTTTTCCTGCACCGGCGTGATCTTTGTCACAAGGCGGCAGGTTTCCTTTATCCGGGCGACGGCCGCGTATTCATCGTATGCCTCGATAATTCCGCTGACAGGCGCTCCGTCCTTGGATATTGCCTTATACTTATATGTAACCAATGGGCATCACCAACCTTTTCTTTGGGTTATAACCCGACGATAAATTTCTTAATATATTCCTGATCCCTGGCCGCCATTCTGGCCGTTTTAGCTGAAATGGCCTGCTCTTTCCAAAGACGGATCAGGGCGTTATCCATGGTTATGCTTCCATCGGAAGCTGCCGTTGCCATGGAATTAAAAAGCTGGGGCGTTCTGCCTTCCCGGATCAGATTGCGGATGGCTGGAGTGACCATCAGCAGTTCACAGGCAGCCACCCGTCCCTTTCCGATTTTTCTAACCAAAAGCTGCTGTGACAACACCGCCTGCAGACAAGTGGATAACTGCATCCTGACCTGATTCTGAAAACCAGCCGGAAATACATTGACCATTCTGTCAATGGAATCCACCGCCGAATTGGTATGCAGGGTGGAAAATACCAGGTGTCCCGTCTCCGCCGCTGTCAGCGCCGTTTCTATCGTTTCCCTGTCCCGCATCTCTCCAATGAGAATCACATCCGGATCCTCCCTCAATACGGCGCGAAGGCCATCCGAATAGCTTCTGGTATCTCTTCCAATCTCCCTCTGGTTAATGATACATTGTTCAGGTGTATATATATATTCCACCGGATCTTCCAGGGTTATGATGTGTGCCTCCCTGGTACGGTTGATTGCATCCAAAATGGCGGCCAGGGTTGTGGATTTTCCCTAACCCGTCTCCCCTGTCACCAAAACGATTCCATGCTGTAATTCAGGAAAAGACATTACTGCAGGGGGGAGCCCCAGACTGTCCAGTCTTGGAATACAGCTCTTTAAAAGCCGCAGCGCCGCCGATATGTGGCCCTGCTGCCGGAACAGGTTTATGCGGATTCTGATTCCCTCAAAGGTAGACGCCAGATCCAGTTCCCCTATATTCCGTACCGTTTCATAATGATCTCCTGCAAGTTCCTTTGCATATGCTTCACAGTCATCATCTGTGAGCGCCGTATCGTCCAGATTCATCAGACGGCCGTTTTTACGGCATTTGGGCGGCAGCCCCACTACAAGATGAATGTCGGAACAGCCCTCTTCATCTGCTTTTTGTATCATTTCACTTATTGTCACAAGCCGGTCTCCTTACTCCATAGAATTGATAGTGCGCTTCGCCTCTTCAACGGTCGTCACACCTTCCAGAACCAGGCGGCGGCAGTTATCGCGGATGGATACGAAATCAGGTCCCTCAGCGGCTTTTAAAAGATTTGACTTACTGTCATTTTCAGCAATACACCGTCTGGTTTCCCGGTTCATGAGCAAGATCTCAAAGACACCTGTTCTGCCCCTGTATCCGGTATCAAAGCAATGAGGGCAGCCCTTTCCTTTATAGAAAGTTATGCCGTCAGCAGACTTCATATTCAAAATCTCCAGTTCTTCCTCTGTCGGCGTATAAGCCGTCCTGCAGTTTGGACAGATACGGCGCACCAGACGCTGGGATATAATGCCGTTTACCGCGCTGGCAATCAGATAGGGCTCCACGCCGATATCCTTCAGACGGTCTATGGTGGACAAGGCGTCATTCGTATGTATGGTGGACAGCACCAAATGGCCGGTAATCGCCGCTCTCATGGCAATCTCTGCCGTCTCGCCGTCACGGATCTCTCCCACCGCTATAATATCCGGATCCTGTCTGAGTATGGAACGCAGTCCATTGGCAAAGGTCATGCCCACCTTTTCATTGATCTGAACCTGGTTGATTCCAGAAATATTGTATTCCACCGGATCCTCCAGCGTAACCAAGTTGACTTCCTCCCGGTTCAGCTCACCGATCATGGTATACATGGTGGAAGACTTACCGCTGCCTGTCGGTCCAACAATCAGAACCACTCCGCTGTGATTGGAAATCAGCCTCATATATTTTTCCAGATCAGGCCCTGTAAGCCCGATTCCACTCTTGCTGAGCAGAGACGCAGACTTATTCAGGAGACGGATCACCACTTTTTCCCCATAAATGGTGGGCAGCGTAGAGATACGCAGATCGATGTCTTCACTCTTAATGCGCACATTAGCGCGACCATCCTGTGGAATCCTGTGCTCTGCTATATTCATTCTGCCCATAACCTTAATGCGGGAAATGACCGACGCCTGCAAATCCTTAGGCACATTCAAAATCCGATGGAGCATTCCGTCAATCCTCATCCTGACTGTCAGATCCTCTTCCCTTGGTTCTATATGTATATCGCTGACCCGTTCGGTGACAGCTCTCTCTATTATGGAATTAACAAGCCGGACCGTTGGAGCGCTGATGGTATCCTCTTCCCCGATGACCACCGGACCTGTGTTTCCATCCTGCTGATCCGGCTGGGCGTTTGCCTGCTGCTTCATCTCTTCGATGGCCTTTGCCACACCCTCGTTGCCATACAGGTTAAGAATCGCCCTGTCCACACCGTTTGAGGTGGAAATCATCGGTATAACCCGTTTCCTTGAAGCTGTTTTGACCTCTTCCTGGGCCATGAAATTCATTGGATCTTTCATTGCCAGGTACAATCGGTCCTTTTCCACCCGCACCGGAACCACCCCATGTTTGCGGGCAATATTCTTTGGTACAAATGAGGACATCTGAGGGTCAATATCTGTCTTGGATAAATCAATAAACTCTATGCCAAGCTGCATCTGGAGAGCCTCTATCAACTGATTCTCCGTAATAAAACCATGATTGATCAGCAGAGTACCAAGCCTCTCTTTTGTTTCTTTCTGAAGGGCAAGCGCCTCCTCAAGCTGGCTGTCACTGATCAGCCCTACCGACTGCAGCAGATCTCCCAATCTCTTATATGCCACGGCTGTCTCCTTTTTCTGTCTTATTTAGCTGTCTGGATTATATGCCGGAAAACCGGTTAATTACACAAAGTTCTTAATATTTTCTTACAATCCAGTATATCAAATCGAATTTTAATTATCAACAAACAAAGCTCTTTGTAACCAATTGCGTATTTATATGAAAAAAAACGGAATCAGCAGCAAATCTACACTGATTCCGTTTTTCATCATCTACCTCATTTTTCCATCCAATTTACTTTTTTAATTCCACAGCTATAGCCATAACCAATAAGAAGATAAACCACACAGCCAGAAAAACCACAAGCATTTTCAGCCCAAACAGCATATGGCGAAACCAGGCGCCAAACAAGCCATGAAAGAAATGCCCTAAAACCGAAGTTTTTAACTCCGGCCTCTGCTGTTCTTTTACCGCATTCTTTATGTAACTCTTTACCTCTTTAAACTGCTGCGAGGACTGAAATGCCTCAGATGGAATCATAAAAAACAACATATTTCTGCCAATATCGGATGAAAAGAATATGTTTTCTCCCACCGTTAAAATCTTTCTGAAATCCCCATAGTGAACAGAGCAATTAAATTCCGGCTGCTCATCACTGTAAAACCAGATATATCCGGGCGTCAGGGAACAATGGTAGGTTGGAATCCCTTTTGCCAGCCGGTTATCCTTTTGTAAAATACGCCGATAATAGAAAATCAACAGCAACACAAAAACAGCGGCATATATAATAAATAAAATCATTAAATTCCTCAGCGTAACCGGCGGAGCGTCTGCAATCACATTCCAAATGATATAGATGACGATGAAAACCGCCAGCAAAAGCTGTGCCGCCAGACCGGCAGTACAATACGCAGCAAAAGAACAGCTTTTTCTCTGTCCTTTTTTCGTCAATTGAAACTTAAGATTCACCTTTGTCCCTTCCCCCTTTCATTGTTACCCCTTTATTTAACCCTTTAGAAACTCCATATCTCCTTTTAAAACAGCCTCAACCCTATACCAACCGTTCTCAATCACCATCGCCGAAAGTTTTCCGCCAAACACACATCCCGTATCAAGGCATATGCTCCCGCGTTCAGGAAGGCTGTACCTTATCCCCTGCAAAACAACGGCGGAGTTTCCCCCTTCATTTTGATAGAGGACCTCTTTCATAGGGGTATGCCCATATACCAGCAGTTTTCCACCGTATGGTTCCCCGCCTGCAATCCTTCTGTCCCATAAAAACACATCTCTTTCCGTATTTTCCGGGCCGCTCAAGGAGATTCCGGCATGTACACAAATCCAGTCATCCGTTTCCCAATATAAACGTAGCTTCTTAAGATAACCGGTATACTTCTCTATTCTGCTGCCCGCCTTATAAAAACTCTTTCTCGTTTTTGCTCCGCCGTTGCAGTACCATAAACTCCGGTCCCCGCTGTCAGCCGCATCAACCACCATATCCTCATGGTTGCCCATCAGGTATATAAAACGATCTCCCATAGCCGAATTCAGTTCCAAGGCTTTTTTCAGCACTCGATAGGAATCCGGCCCCCGGTCCAAAAGATCTCCCAGCAGTATCAGCCTGTCGGACAGGATGCAAAATTCCACTTTATTTAACAGCGCTGTAAGCTCATCGAAGCAGCCATGTACATCACCGATTATGATTGTTCTCATATATATTTCACCCTCCTTATAATGAGCTGGCAGAATATAAAGATATGTGGAAATGAGGTTGGCCGCAGGATGTCCTTATACCGTTCTAACGTTTCTCATCCTCAGTAAACAAAAGAAAAGCATAATACTTGAGAGGTTCTTTTTCCTTCTTCTCTCCCAAATATCCGGCATACCCCTCTTCCCCCATTCCCTTTACCCAACTATAACTGACGTTGTAAATACGCTGCGCTTGAATGATACTCCCATTATCGTCATTTATTTCCTGCCATTCCGGAGATTTCCGGAAAGAATCCCGCAAAATCCAGTCTCCTAAAATGCTCACAATCACATCTTTAACATCCATATAACCAGTTTCGGCATTGCAGTCACATTGTCCGCAGTTTATCAGTAATTCCGTTATATTTTGGCACTCATACCCCGCTTTAATTGATGTTTTGCTTTTTTTCACTGATTCCATAGGCAGTTTATTGAATAACTTTCTCCATTCATTTAAATACTGCTTCTTAAATTCAGAAAATCCCATCATTCCAGGCTTCAGGCAGTAAAAATACTGTTTTTCATAGTCTGTCAGCCCCTCAAACTGACAACCGGGCTTCTCACAATCACCGAAATAGGACCGGATGGTACTGCAATAAAGAATGGCAAAGTATTCCGGCATAAGCTCATCCGTTTCAAATTTATTATGGGAGGACCAGTTTCTGAAATTGCGGACCGCCTGATGGTAGCACCTGATATTTGGGTATTTATCCAGATTCTGAATTTTGGCGCTTTCTTCATGGAACATCGCCGCCACCTGCAGCGCCTGGTAGTAAATCCTGTATGTATTGGACGGCTTTGATACCGGAAAGAGCATTTGAATCCGGTCCAGCATATTGCAGATGCTCTCAGGGCTGATCTTTGCCTCTTCTTTACCATAATAAAGGGAATTGAAAAGTATCCTATCCTTCCTCAGGCTCAGTTCGTCTTTCCAATATTCACAGGACTGAAAAACCAGCCTTCTGATTTGATAGTAGGAATCCTCATAGAATTTATCAATCCATGCTCTCCGCTCTATTCTAATATTTCTTTTTTCAAATATAATCCCCTGATCCGGGTCTATATGTGCGCTCTTTAAAAATTCGGACGGCTCAGCCGTACTGTTTCCGGTCAGAATAATCATTCTGTCATTGGGATAACCGCAGTTCAGCAGGAATAAATATAGATACATCCCGGCCTTTACTTCAAACTCCTTCCATTGTTCCCTGCTGTTTAAACAGATCTTTTGATTGTCATATTCCCGGACAAAGACCTTTCTGGATCTCAATTTTTCATTTATTTCGTCAAATTCCTCATACTCCATTCCCTGGCGCATATTGATATCAAAAACAATTAAATCAAACTGGTTCCGTTCCTCTTCTATCCGCTTTAATGCCCTGAGATAATTCTTTTCCAGTACCACATTATCCCCATGTTCAAAAAATATCTCTTCTTTCCGTTCCTTATCTGCCTGGGATTCAACGCTTGGGCTGGCTTCGTTTTCCAAAAAATCATCTTCAAATCCGCTGTCATTATCATCACAGTCATCGATCCACAGTATATTTTTATACGTCATTCCCGATTTCTCCTTCCATCCTTCGTTGAACCCCCCTGTTTTACTCAAACAGGGCGTTTCCCAACCGGATTTTTGTCGTAAATAGATCCCCCTCCGCTTCCGTCACGATCGCATCTCCTTTCAGACCTCCGGCCTCATTGATGATCTCTATGGCGTCCGCCTCCGCCTCTAAACCAAATCCCCCTTCTTTGCTTTTTGCATTATTTTTATCGATATGGTTTTGAGCCGTTATTAAAAAACAACCGTCGTCTTCCGTAAATTCGATGGAAGCCCCCTTTTCTTTATCGGCATATTTAAAAATGTTAATGATCAGTTCCGTTAAAACACCGGTAATCAGCAGAGCGGCGTAGGATTCATCTTCAAATGCCAATGAGTTCCATCTCTCCGACACCCGGACCGTCAATGAAAACAGATTTTTATTAAACCAGGAAATGATAGTACCATTTTCTGAGAACAAAATGTTTTCTTCAAAACTGTTGCGAATACCGATCAGATCATAATCGGGAAATCTCTCCCTGATTCGTTTCGCGCTGGGACCGCCGTCATGTACCAGAGTAACCATGCATCTGGTCATGGCATCATTCAGCAATTTATCCACGCCGACTCCATCCAGCCCATCAGGACAGATTGACGCTCTGATCTTATCCTGTAATTCTGATTTTTTATCTTCAAAGCGCAGTTTCAACATCTCGATGTCCTTTGTCAGATTCTTTTTTACGCTGTATTCATAGAGTATTTTTCTGCCGTAGTTCTTCAGCTCTATGTCATCTTTTTTTAACAGAGATGTGGCAACGTTATAGAGGGATGTGGCCCGCATTCCCATGTAGGTGTGGGAGAATTGGTTCACCACCTTTTTTTTCTCGGCGATGGCCTTTTTCCGTTCAGCCTCACTCCTCTTTAGTCGGCTATTTGCTAACATCATGATTTTCATGGCCCGGTCCATTTCATCGGCAGGTATATAATGAGGTAAATACAACGCTCTCGAAATATCTTTCCTCAATTCTGTAAAATTTGAGAAATGCTTTTCTGTCATTAACTCAGACAAAAAGCTCTGCTTGCTTACAAACTTTATATATGGAATACCTAAACCAAATTCAGAGAATGACTCCGGATGTATTGTACGGAATTCTCCATCCTTCACTTCTCCTTTAAAAGCACTTGGACGCTTTATCCCATAGGCAATATTTATTAATTCTTTATCCAGAACTGCTTCATAAGCATCCATTGATGTGTCTTTACTGTCTGTATCCAGGTAGCTGCGGACTGCAATAATACACTTATACATATTGGCAAATTGATATTGGGGTTCAATCTGCAATAATTCATCCAGAAAAGACGCAGCTGTATTCAAATCCTTATCTGCCGCATTCTTTAAGTATACGATAATTTGTTTTGCAAATGGTTTTACAACATCCCATTTTTCATCGATCTCTGACACCAGAGTATCAAGATATTCCTTTTTGCCGGTCTCTGAATATTTATTTAGTATTTCATCATTCAGAACGATTTTTAAACTGCTGAAATATGACAAAAGGCAGGCCAGTATCATCTTTTCTTCCACTTGTACATACCTGCCCAACGTTTCATCCTCCCAGTTGAGCTGTATTTGATTGACGTCAAAAATCCCCAATCGGTCAAACAGGCCACAATTGTAATACAAATTAAGGGCACAGCCCACGGCCATTGCCACTTCATCCTTGTTTTCGTTTCCCTTACAAAAATCATTCAGCAGAGTAACCACGCGGGCCTTAGCGCATTCTGCAAGATATCCATCCACTTCCGGCATTCGGAAATCTCTCATATAGTCGCCCTTTTCTCCATTCTGTAATTCAGGAGATCCCTCTGCATTTTTCGGAATCTCTTCCCAATTGCCATATATTCTTCCAAAGCTAAAAGAAATGTCACCCCATTTTCCCGCGCCATTAACCAGTAAATGCAATTCATTACTTATATTATACAGCAGTTCTATAACCTGATCCATCTCTATCTCCTCCTTCTGGTGTTTGAATATATTTGATAATTACTTTTCTTCAGATGTATCTCCTGTTTTATAGAAGATTTAGCCCGGATAAAGAAAACTCAGTGAGCTGCGCTGACTGAACCAGGATCAAATCCGCTGCAAAACCGGACATACGGATACCACAAATAACTTTAAATAAATTTTCAAACACTACGTTTCCCTGCCGGAAAACCTTAATATAGTTCCATTGATATCACAATCAAAAAAACGGTTGATATTAAAAACTTCGATCTTATTCATCCCTTACCACCTTTCGTGCCAACAATCGTTTCCTATCCCTGATCCATTGAAACAAGATGCCTGCTCTGCCTCAAGGGCAAAGCAGGCGCTTATTATTCGCAGAGACGGCCACAACTTCCTCTCATCAATCCCCTGTAATTCGGACTTAAGATCTAATCCCAAAACAGTCCTGCGATCGATCCGATGGCCCCTCCTATAGTCGCACCCAATCCGGAAGTCACCGGGCCTCCCAATGCTCCGATGGCTGCGCCGATACTTCCGCCTGCGGCGGCTCCTGTCGCTCCGCCTGTTAAAACATCTCCACACTTGTTCTTAAAATCTGACATAAACGTTACCTCCATTTTAAACTCTTTCGACTGTAGATAATAGATACCTGATACGAAAACCGTATCATATTGGCCGTTATCGGGGATCTATTATTCCCAATGCCTCTTTCAGGCCTTTCACCAGCACGCCTGAGAAATTCAAGTTTTGCTTTTTGGCCAGATCATCCAGCCATTTGGGTATTGTCAGCGTTTTTTTCACATAAACCACTTTTTGCGTATATCTGAAATAGGGCATCCATAAATGGACGTATATCAGTTTTTCGCCTTCATTCAACGGTATCCGGCTTTCTTCTAAGGGGGGCGGATTCTCGATCCCTGCATCTTCATTGCTGGTAATGCACAGCGCAAGCACTTCCTGGGCAGCCCTGATGGCCTCTTCTTCTGTATCTGCCTGTGTCATATTCCCTGGAAAGTTTGGAAAAGTTATTAGTAAAGCACCGTCTTCATCTTTGTGAATCTTTATTGGGTATACATAATTTTCTTTCATATTGTCCTCTCTTTATAGTATTGGCAACAGTTCTGGCGATTCATCTTCCTGACCGAAAAAAAACGGTCAAGAAATATCGGAGGTCCATCCGACGTTAAAACTGCTATATTTCTTTAAAACCAAAATGAGTTAATGACAGTTATCACTTTAGCACGTATCTCAGCACGTGTTCTATGTTTTAAATAATACCACGTGTTTCAACACGTGTCAATGTCTTTTTTATTTTTTCTATTGACTAATATCAATCCCCTTTTTATACTTAAAGAAATTAGTTTCATATCTTCGAAGCGTTCAAACATTATGTTACTGTTGACTTCGCTTCATAAAGGAGATTAAAATGAATACTAATTTCAGAAAAATCGAGAAAACAATTGTTGCTGGCGGCTGGGCTCTGGATCGTGTTAACGGTTCGCATTACCTTTACAAAAAGGAAGGCTGCCTGCCTATCGTGATTCCCAATCATAAAGGCAGGGACTTATCCATCGGCGTGATTAAAAATCTCGAAAGTATCACTGGGTTATCTCTTCGGAGGTAACCTTTTTTTGATTGCCAGTATCTGAGCATCAATATGCGCATAACAAAAAGACGCCCATTTCTGAGCGTCCTCTTCAATTTTATCTCTTTATCTGTCTCAATCTAAGGGATAAGCTAAAATACCGCAGTCTGTACAAATTCTGATAAACTTGAAAATCCCCTAATCGACTGTCTCGGACACATCGGCAATCCTGTGTTCCAGTGCGACTACGAGACCGTGGTGAAGGAATGTGCCAAACGCCATAAACTGATCGAAATCAACTCCAACTCTTTTTCCGTCCGCCCCGGCAGCACAACAAACTGCCGGACCGTAGCCAGTCTCTGCCGCCGGTATCACGTTCATGTGCTGGTCAGTTCCGACGCCCATTCCTGCTATTCTGTGGGAAACCATGTTGAGGCGCTCAACATGCTGGAGGAACTGGAATTTCCGGAAGAATTGGTGATCAACAGCTCGCTGGAGAGACTGGAGAAGTATTTTTTAGAAAAACAGTCTTTTTAAACGAACCATTAAAATGAGGGCGTCCCAAAAGTTATAGGTTAACTTAAAGGACGCCCTCATTATAATGGTTTAATATTACGGAACGGCTCCGGCTATCATCGATTTACTCCGTCTCATGCTCTCACGAATTCCCATATACATCAAGGTTATTTTGAAGCATTAAACCGGATACGGTCTTTATCCGGGGCAATGCTCTTCTCTGCCATCACATAATCCCGGAATGCATCTGTCACGGTGATACCGGTTTCTGTCCCATCCAATGTTCCCTCTGGGAACGCCCCTTTAATATATGAGATGGTATATAGGGCGTCCGGCTGCAGCTTTCCGCCGTCCTCCATGGTCACATCAGAAACGCGTTTTCCTTCCTCTTCGTCCAGATGATACATAAGTCTTATGCCCGAAACGGCAAAGGGATGATACCGTTCCACCTTGCAATCCTGCTGTTCCTGTTCTGACGTAGCTCCGTATTCCAGAAGAGACAAGAGTTCATTGCCCGTCACAGAAACGCTCATAATCATGAGCGGCGTATCCATCCGGATCTGAGTCAAGCGGGTGATATCATCTTCTGTGACAAATCCTTTGTACAGCTTTGTCCTGGTTCCCCCTGCGGGGTCATAACCATTTACTTCCGATATACCAATCAGGGCAATGTCCGCACCCGCCGCCGCACGCAGGGCATCCGCTTTTAAACAGCCGGCCTGAGGGATGGTAAAATCATCCGCAGCTTCTGCCAAGACCTGCACCGGCGGCGGTCCTTGCTCTAAAATCAGGCGGCATTTCTCCAAAATCTCCCTGCTGTCCGTCTCCCTCCGTATAAACGCCCCAATATCTGTGAGCAATACAGAAGAAAACATATCATAGGTCGGCCGCATGATATAACGTCCGCTTTCAATCTGCGTGCGGATCTGATCCAATACCGGATCATCGGGAATCGCGGCTCCAATGGTTGCAGGCATCATTCCAAGTCCGTCCTCCACCAGAAGATTTTGCCCCTCCTCCGAGGCGATAAAGTCCATAAGCTCCATTACTGCCTTCCGCTTCTTTTCATTTTCAGGCTTCTTCAGCTCATTGTTGGCTCCGAAAAAGAATCCCAGATTCAAAAGCCATCCCTGCCCATCTGTCATGCTGAAATGGGGCATGAAGCAAAACTCATCCTTACTGTCAGAGTTAAGCGTCCGAATATGGTCGATCTCTCCGCTGCCGATGGCAACCTCCCGGTTCTTCATTGCCTCCAGATTGGCGCTAAACGCAACGTCCATATCTTCCACTCTGACTGCCCCAATATCCATCATGCGCTGCATATCCTGAAAGGCAGTTTCCATTGGTTCCAGAGATATCTTCTCTCCTGCCATAAGTTTATTATGCCAGTTCTGTCCGTCTACCTGCGTCAATGTGTCCAGAGCGGAAAAGACACAGTACTGATAAATTTGGTAGCTCTGTGAGGCAGAGTCCAAATAGCTGTTCCGAAATCCACGGATTCCGCTGCTGTCAATTTTCTGGCTCAAAACCAAAAGTTCCTCATAGTTTCCCGGAACCGGCCAGCCCTTTTCCTCAAACAAGGTTTTATTATAGATGTTGCAGTTAAAGCTCAAAGGCCCCGGAATTAAGCGTATCTGTCCGTCTTCATCTGCCTGAAGTATATTCGGGTTAAAATGGGCGGGAAACCTCTGTGTGGACAGATCCATCAGATGATCTGACAGATCAATTTTGGGAATGTGGCCTGCTTTTACCATCAGGATATCCCCGAAATCGTGATTCTCTATACGGGCAGTATGTTCACTGATACGGTATTTCCCTGTATAGCAGTCCTGTACCAGCCTGATATCAGGAAATCGCTCCTGGACAGATGCGGCAAAATGATCCAGTCTGGAATTACATGTGATAATTATGGTCATCTGCTCCGGACCGGACGGTGTCATTCCCAGCAGATCCTCATCCACACCGGATTCCCTGGGCGCTGAACATCCCACAAGCGTTCCCAGTATAGCCAGCATACATAAAACAGCGCTAAAACTCTTTTTATCAAATTTCATCTTGCCCCCATTTCTGCTCTTCTATCCACGCATTTTTTGATTTCCTTCAACACAGCAGTCATATCAAGCGGTTTGGGAAAATGTGCGTTCATTCCCACACGCTTCGCCAGCTCAATATCATCGGCAAACGCATCCGCAGTCATGGCAAAAATCAGTACATGGCCTGCATCCTCGCGTTCCATCTGCCGGATAGCCCTGGTTGCCTCATATCCATTCATGACAGGCATCTGTATATCCATGAAAATCATGTCATAATAACCCACCGGTGAATTCCGGAAATACTCCACCGCTTCCTGCCCGTCATGCGCCACGTCCGCCGTCGCACCAGTATAGGACAACATCTCCTGGGCTATCTCCAGGTTTATGTCATTGTCATCTACCAGCAGAAGCCGTCTGCCTGACAGGGCGTTTTGTTCCAGCTCTTCTTTTGGCTGCTCCGGATCGCAGCGGAGGTAATATTTCTGAATATTGTGGTAGAGCGTTGACTTAAAGAACGGCTTTTGGATAAAGCCATTAATACCTGCTTCACCTGCCTCCACTTCTATGCTGGTCCAGTCATAGGCGCTGATTATCAGAATCGGAACGTCTTCGCCGATCACCTCCCGTATCTCTCTTGCCGTATCGGTTCCTTCCAGATCCGGCATACGCCAGTCCAGAAAGATCATGTGGTAATCGTCTCCATTGGCAGCGGCCTCCTTTGCCATATTGACTGCCTCCCTTCCCCCATACGCAACATCTGCCCTGACTCCCAATTCGCTCAGATAACCGGCTGCAGAACGGCAGGTGTCAGGATCATCATCCGCCACCAGTACATGCATCACAGGAAGTTTCATCTCCTCCGGCGCGCCGGCAACAGGAAAATCCAATTCCACCGTAAATACGCTTCCCCTGCCCGGTTCACTCTCAACGGTTATGGAACCGCCCATCATGGTCACAATCATTTTTGTAATGGCCAGTCCCAGACCACTTCCCTCGATTTTATCGATCTTACTGTCCCGTTCTCTGGTAAATGAGGTAAACAGATTCTTCTGGAATTCCCGTGATATTCCAATGCCTGTATCCGCAACCTTAAATACAAGATGGACAAGTCTCTCATCATCTGCCGGTTTTTCCGTCACATCCAGACTGATGATGCCTCCCTCAGGCGTAAATTTTACCGCATTCCCTAATAAATTAATCAAGACTTGATTCAGGCGTAGGAAATCAAAAATCAGGCTCTCATGCCGGATATCATGAAGCCGGATATTAAACACCTGCTTTTTCCGAAAAACTGTAGGCTGGGTAATACTCACCAGGTTCTGCATCAGCTCTACCAGCGATGCCGTATCATTATTCAAAACCATTTTACCGCTTTCGATCTTAGACATGTCCAGAATATCATTAATCAGCCCCACCAGCAGGCGGCCGGACAAATCAATCTTTTTTAGGCAGTCCTTCACCTTCACAGGCTCCTCTAAATGATCCTGGGCAATCTTTGTCATTCCGATGATAGCGTTCATGGGAGTCCGTATATCATGGGACATATTAGAAAGAAACCGGCTTTTCGATTCATTGGCGCTCTCCGCCGCTTTGCGGGCAGCCTCTGCTGCTTTACGCGCTGCCGCTTCTGCCTTAAGCACTTTCCTTGTCGAATCTGAATAGAGCAGGATAAAAGCGAGCACGATCAGGGTTCCTACCACAAACATGCACAGAAATGTAATCACGGATGAGCGCATCAGACGCCCGCTGACCACATTTACCGGAACCATCGTAACCAGCTGCCAGTCGTCTACATCCACCGGCGTATGGTTCAGGTAATATTCCTGATTCTCCAGATGTACCGTCATCAGTTCCTGACGGCCGCTCCGGATATTATTCCGGAGCGTGTCAAGAGAACCTTGTTTAAACTCCGCCTCCCCCAGGCTGTTAATCATATTATATCCCGTTATAATATTCTCCTGACCAGAGCGGAAAAGCGCAACGCCGTCCTGGTGCAGGATATACATCCTTAGTTCCCCGTCATACGCCTGGATATTCAGCATATCAAACAGATTCTGGCTGTTATAGACCACGCCTAATGCACAGACCGTCTTTCCGCCGATAACCTGCTTCTCAATGGGGATCAAAAAGATCAGCCTGCCCTCTGTGGAGAACATATCATCGAGAATAATCGGCTGCCGGTTCGTAAGCAGCGTCGTTGTCACCTCCCTATTTGAGAGCAGAGAAAAGGACTTCTCCCGGTCGTAATACATTGCATCCTCATCCACAAGACATAAGGAATCAAATCCAAAATCTTCTTTCTTATCCTGAATATAACTGCTCAATACCGTCCAGTCATCATTTGACAAATCTACAAAATACCGGTAAAACACATCCAGCATATTCCACTGGCCCCGGGACTGCTTTTCAATGGAAGATGCTATCTGAGCGGACAACTCGTCCAAATGCTGGGAACCTTCCTCATACGCAGTCTTGCGGATCAGCATAGCGTTAAAAATAAGCGTGATAATTACAAGGATTCCGAAACCTGTAATTAAAATTTTTTTCCACAACTTTGTAAAATACTTTTTCATACGATCAGTGTCCTATCTATGTTTTTATGATTATACGTTTTCACTATAGATTTTCTTCCATAACGCGGTCCCATCGTATACTTGAGCGGCAACCTCCAGGTAACCCAGCTTTTTACACTCCCGAAGGATCAGTTTATGTACATCCCCAAACACCGCCGAGGCCTTTTCAGAAAACTGCCTGCCGTCCCCCTGAATCAGGCACTGGACCGTCTCCACCGCCTGCCGTTGGATCGCAATATTTTCTGAAGACTTTTCATGTGTCACCAGCTTGGGAATACAGCGGCCAATATGGTAATTTTGGGAAACAACCCGGTAAATCTCCTTCAGCGGAGCAAATTGAATATATTCTGTAATGAATTCCAAAAGCACCATGGGCGTAAGCTGGTACAGGTATTCCTCATTCCAAAGCCGCTCCATCTTCCGTAATAATTCTTCGGCCTTATCGGTCGGAATAAACAGGGCGGCATGCTCCGTAACTTTATCAATGGTTAAATCCAAAAGCTCCAGGCTGTCCAGGAACCGCCTCAGGTGGCAGCCAATGAGATCAGGAGAAATCTTCACATTCTTAAGTCCTGTCAGATCCATAGAAACATATATCCCGCTCCCCCGCCTGGCTGTAACTATTCCCCATTCCCTCAGGACGCGGATTGCCCTGGCAGAAGTATCGCTGCTGACCCTATATATGGACTGCAGCTCTTTGTGGGTGGGCAGCTTATCACCCGGTCGGTAACGGCCAATGGCAATCAGCCCGATCAGGTCCATATAGACATGCGAATACCGTTCCTCCACGCTGCGCAGACTTTGTTCCAGCCCACACAGATCCGGACGCGCCGGTGAACCCGGCATCATTTTATAGTGGTGTTTGCTTTGAGATACATACAGACCGGACAAGCTCTCAAGAAGCGCTTTCTTTGAATCCCCATCCGCTCTTGCCTTCTGAATAAAGTTCTGCAGGCCCGTTAAATAATTCTCCCGCAGCTTCAAAGGTCCAGGCAGCAGTTCTATATCATAAAAGCCAAGGCTGTCAATCGCGCGCAGAATCAGATCGTTGCCATTTCGCGCAGCAAAAAACCGCCATAAACAATGGGAAAGCCGCCAAAACTCCGTTGCACGAGAAGGATCCATCCTTGACACAATAAATGCCGGTATCTCCCAATCCTCTGCGGTGCACAAAGAAACCCCATGTTCAATCACCGGATAACAGAGCAGACGCCCCGTGTCAAACAGTTCCTTTAGCACGTCATCCGGCACAGCAGTTGACGCATCCGCTTTTCCCTGCCCCCCCTCTTCTTCACAGCTGCAATCGGACGGCGTAACAGTTTTTACGATTGGACGCATTCCCTTATGCGTCTCAATCAGCCCGTTTTCCAGCAGTTCTTCCAAAACCCGGCGCACAGTCTTTTCCGATACCTGGAATTCACTGCGCAGCTCAGCCCGAGACGGAAGTTTGCTGCCCGCCGGGAGTATGCCGCATTCAATTCGTTTTTTTAATAGCTTATAGATTCTTTTATAGAGAATAATATCATTTTTCATGTTACCGCCTATTCACGGTTCGCTTCTGCCCGTGGTTTTATAATAAGTTTCTATCATATGCCAGGCGATATATAGGGAATGACCGTTTTAGTCGTTGGAATCTCTGTATCGCCATAGTTGGTACCTATACAGAATAATTATAATAGATGAAGGGCACATAGACAAGATAATATTTAGGAAATGTCGCTCATTTTCTGAATCTGTCTGAAAGGAGTTCTATTATACAGTATTGTTATCTTAATTTACCAAAAACAATACTGTTCGGCAATTAGCTCTCTGGTGATTGGATGTTTTGATATTTTAGATATTTTAGATGGTTTGATTATCTCTTTTGAATGATCGGCTGCGGTAGCGTAGATATCGGTTATTTTTTGATAGAATTTTTGCCCACTGGCACAGATTTTCCTGATCTTATCCTGTAAATGTTCAAAATATTCCTCATCAAATTTTTCGTACATATTATTGCGGTATAGAATATATTATGTGTAATCTTCTCATCCGCCTCTTCTGTAATTACAATTTTTACAGAATCATATTTCTTGAAAAAACAATAAACCTATCGGTTTTGCTTACATTATCCCCCACTGGAGCTAATGTATTTTCGTAATATACTTTACCATCGACAACAAAACTTTTACTTTTTTAAAATAAAACAAAGTATTTGTAATACTTCAAAATAAGCCTTTCTTTCCATTTGTGACTTGAACCATAATGTGATCTGTACTCTTCCTCATAATACACCATTCCGCCGTGCCACATCTTTTCCTTATATGTTTCAATCGTCTGCGGCCTCTGCTCATGGTTCCCGTGGATTGCAAAAGTCGTAACCGGCAGCGATTCCAGGAAACCCTTCTTCATCCGGTCATGTCAGTCACCACTGAAATTAATCCCCGCATCCCCGAGTATAATCAATACATCCTCACGGCTTGTCCCAAATCTCTCACAAAACTGCTCCACCCGTTCAAACCGTACATGGGTATCCCCTGTTATGTATATCATAATCCTTCTTCCTCTAAATATTTCCACTGGCACTCACTGCATTCTGCATCATGGATAGAAATGATTCCACCACATTCCGGACAGGTATATTTTTCTTTTTGTTGTACCAGAAATCCATCCATTCCCTGTTCCTTTACCGTTTGGCTGTTTTCCATCAAACTGGCATGGTAACGGATATTATAACTTTTTTCCAGCCTCTTTATCTGTTTACACGGATATTCGGAACACTCAAAACAATATGTAATCTGCCGCTCCGTCACACAATCCTTTATCCTGCATTTTCTACAGTGTTCTGGTTTTCCCTGATCACTTTTCAAACAACCTGCGCATGGCTTTTTATGATAGCAGTGTTTAAAGCATACCAGGCAATTCATCCCACAAGGGGCAAACATGACCGGCTCTATTCTTTCTGGCATCTTCATTCTCAATCAACTCCTGTTGCTTTCCTTTAAGGTAATTAACCTGCTCATTTCCGATTTTCATTTTCGGTTTGGACCTCTCTTAATTTTCAGGATTTTCATAAAATCCTCAAACATAGTGCTGTCCTTTGGATAAAATATAATCCACTTTCCACCATGATAGGTTTTGCTTCATCAAAAATATGTTTCAGGTGCTCCGTAATCGTGCTTCTTCCTTTATCAAAAAGCTTTGCAATTGCATCCTGAGTAAGCCAGACATCCTCATCCTGAACACGAACTTCTATAGAATCTTCTGAAATTTGCTTTGTAAATACTAAAAGTCCACAGTGCTGTTTCTAATCTGAAATTTCTTATCGGCCATACAACCATCTCTCTTTTCTTTCCCTGTTAGGCTATTTTAGCATATCGAACAAATGTTTGCAATATAAAAGCGCCCATTTTCTGAGCGCCTTTTACTATATAACAGTATATCTTAATTGTACCCCTGCGATATCTATATTTCATCCAATCATCTCTCCTGATTGGACGAAATAGATATTTTTCATCTACCACATATAAGGCATAAACTCCGCACATTATAACTTATTACTTACGCCAGTTTAATACTCGTTTTGTATCAAGCGCCCCTGTTCCAACTCATCTTTCAATATCTCATATACATAAGGGGCTCCTTCTATATACAATCCCGTATCCTCATCTAATAATTTTTCGTATGTCTCTGAATTATAAAATACTTTCATTGCTTCTGCAATATCAATTTGACGATCCTCTGCAAGAAAAGCAATGATATCCTGTGTAATATACTCTATCAATTGATCACATTTATTCACGCAGGATTCCCTCCTTTCTCAAGTAGGCAATGGCTTTCTTCGTGTGAAATGAATACTGATTCGTCAATTTTTTAAATTTCATCTCCCGACCAAAGTATCCACATCAATCAGCCCATTGGAAAACTGGCGAAACAAAAGAGCCAAGTCATCATTGGCAATGGGACCAATTACCAAATCATACTTGTTATCCAGATTGCACTCTTCACTCGCTATATCTTTAAATTCCCTGCTTCGATTACGGATAACAAACAGCGCCCACTCTTTTGTCGGTAATTCAAATTTTCTTACCCTGATATCCTCGTCAGTAAGAGCGGATTCATCAAATTCATATATTGTGACACAAGGCACACCCCCATAGATTCGTGCAACTCTTGATGCCATTTTCTCTGCCTGGTCTCTTATCTCGGTTCAATAAAAGCCTTTTCCAAAATCTTTATATGGACGACACTTATTTAAATCGATATTGCTTATTTCAATGTTAGAACCATGATACAATCTCACTATAAGTTTCCTCCATTATTCTTGCAAATAATGTCCAAATCCTCTACTGCATCTTCAATAGACAATGTATGCTCCATTTCATAATGTTCTTTTAGAATATCAATTCCTTTATGTCCATATAAATACTGGAATGCAATTCGCGGATGAAGCGCTTTTGCTCTTGCAAATTCATTCACACAAACTACCATATAATTAATTTGCTTTCTTACTGATTCCGACATATCAACACTCCCTTCCTTTTTTGATTGTACTAAAATAAAATCTCTCCTACAACGCAAAACTATTATAAGCATACCGACACCTTAACAGTAATTTTTCCATTCACAGGAGGTACAGAAAGTACCTCATCAAAGCGAAGAACCTATCATTTCATATGCAGACAGTCACATATAGGGCTGTCTGCATAGAAATTCATTTGAAAATTTTACGTTCCGTTTCGTCCCTCTCAAAATACTCATCTAGAAACTGAGACAGGATTTTTTCTGTTGCCATAGTTTTTGTAATGCCAGTTTCTCCACAGAATTTTTCAAGCTGAACGGATATTGGCTCTGAAAGTTTAATATTAAGGATTTTAGCTTCTTTTTTCGCTCTTGCCATCTCGACATTCTCCCTTCAGTTCAGGGAACAATTCTCCCAATCTTTGTTCTAATGTCCCATCCTTGGCATATTTTAATGTATCGCATAGTTCTATATTATGTTTTTTAATCGCAATTTCATCATTGAACCCCAGTATATAACTCAAACATATGCGATAAATAATTTCTGTAGGCGCACAGCCATATACCTGTTTTTTAAAAATATGATTCAGCCTCTCTGTTTCATCTGAATAAAGTTGTTTCATGCGTTCGCTTTGATATAATCGTGTTACGATTTCCGTAATATACATTCCCGATTTCATATATAGGTCTGCGAATGTCTTATCTGGATCATCAAAGCATCCTGGATTTTCCTCCTCCATACGATTTACCATATCTTTGACCACCCATTTAGGAGTAAAAATCTGATTTGTCTTCTGAGGCGGAATATAATCGAAAATATCTTCAGTATTTTTCTCATCGAAATAATTCGCAAGTAGTCGTTTTTTATTGAGGAATTCCTTTACTGAATCATCAAATACCACCGGGTCGAAAAGATGTCCTTTGAAGAATTCTTCCTGCTCTGTTTCGTCGTTCATGTATGATCCGCCGTCTCGCAGGAAACGAAAATCCTTCAATGAAATGCTGGTCACTTCCCAGAACACCTCATCTGGAATGATTTGATCAAATGTTGCCAGCGTTGTATTTTCATCGCCATATGCCATCAAAAAAGATGGTATAGTTCTGGAAAACCCACGAAGATGGTCACGAATTCCGTCTTCTATAGTACGTTTCTTTTCCTCACGCTTTTCTGTCTCAACCGTCTGTACTACAGTTTCCCCGGCAGTTTTTATAAAATCCTCCACAGAATTGCTGATTGTCTGTTTTAACGTCTCCACAGCCTGCTGTTTCTTTGCTTCGATTTCCTGATCAAGTTGCTGGCGCTCTTCTTGAGTTTTAGCTGTAGCAGCCCTTGCCACCCGCTCCGCCTCCAATAAGTTCTGTTGGATTCTAAAATCTCCATAAACTCTATTTACAACAGCGTCCGTTTCTGCATTGATTTTCCGCTCCATTTGTTTCTTGGAAGACTTTGATATATCCCGCCCGTACTGAGACTCTGCTTCTTTAAGAACGGCAGCCGCGATGGTTTGGTGAAATGTATCGCTCAGTTTATCCAGTATTCTATCTTCATTTTTCTGTATTGCTGTATTGCTTAAGGCTACAGTCTCAAAAATATCATCAACTTGTTTCGTTACCTTTTCCGTATCGAAAATCTTATCTCCGAAAAGGCTGTTTGCCTTCCCAATCACGTACTCTCTATCGAGTTCTATTTCTCCGTCATCGTTTATAGACAAGTCATCTGCCACGTTCGGGTTCACCCCAAGCGGTCTTTGCGGCTCCTTTACAGCCTCCATATTCTGCAAGATATCGAGAACGCTCTGCGGTGCATGGAAGATATTGCTGATATTCTGGAACAGAAAATCCGACATAAATCCACGTCTGACAACTTCTTGGGATTTCAGTTTACGCGGAATTGAGAGAACTTTTTCTGCATCCAATTCTACCATTTCCCCATTTTCATCTTCACCAATAACAGGGAAGAAATTCAACAACTCACGTACATGTTCTTTTCTTGTGTCAGAATCGCCCTTACCTCCGGCAGTATCCTCCGCCAGGTCGTTTGCTATCTCCTCATAGATGATAAGAGTACGAGCCGGATCAAAATCAAAAATATAGGCATTTTCTTTTCGATAATGTTCTTTTCCAGTTGAGAAGAGGCATGGGTTCTGTGCCCGGAAGGCAGCTTGCATATATAGAGCCGGACTCTTCATGGACGAAAGCATCAGTACGGCTGTCCACTCAGGTATTGTTACTCCAGTAGTAAGCTGGCCTACAGACAAAGTAATGGTTTTATCATGCTTTTTAATTGCTTCCGTTACTTTATCATATGCTTTTGATACTGCTTCATCTTCTGCCATTTTTCCATCCCCTGCAGCCAAGATGATTTCATAATTTTCAAATACTGGATGGGTATGTAATTTCTTGGCAAGAGCTTTTGCACTATCTACTCGGTTTAAGAGCCACAATGTATGTTTTAGTTCCTTCCGAAGCTCCGATGTAGAGAACGGGAACTTTTCATTCTCTATCATTACATCCAAGAAATCGTCGACTGCAGCTTCATGAATGAAACAACCAGAGGAGTTTGTAGAAAAAAACTCATTTAGATCAAAAGCGAATTCTTCCGTTTCTCCGTCGATTTCAATTCCCCGTGCAAGCTTGCCCTTTACAATTTCGGACATCTGATAAGTCAGCATGTTAAGCTGCGGGAGCTTTCCGTAGGGATTTTCTTCTCCTAGTTTTGCAATATATGCCTGCTTCGCTTTTTGCTCATCCGAGTATGTCCAGTTATAAATAGCATTATCTTGGAACTTGTCATTAGCTAAGGCTTTAAACGGCGTTCCGGAAAGGTGCAGGGTGTATTTCCGATAGATTCGCTCAAAAGCTACATCGGTTTTAAACGTATCAATACCTTCATGAGCCTCATCTATAACCAGGATATCCCATTTCATTTTTGCAACTTCTTCAAGTTTGTTATACTGACCGCCGAAATGAATCGACCCCTTCAAGTCCTGCAGGCTGACAAATTCAATACACCCGCAGAATTCATCATCTTTTGTATGTGCGGCATATGTTCTATACTCAGTTCTGGATATTACATAGGGTTTGCCCTGAATCCCATCCACACTGCTGACAAAATGATATCCAGACTGCCTACCGACAAACTTCTCATAATCTTCATACCAAGAGTTAGCGATAGCAGGGCGATTGGTAACAATCAGGACATTAATTGCCTGAAGCCGTCTACAAAGTTCATAAGTCGCCAGAGTTTTCCCGAATCGCGGCTTTGCATTCCAAAGAAATTGTCCATTCTCATGCAGATTAAAATAATCCAATGCTTTATTAACCGCATCCTCCTGCTCTGCCCGAAGTCTAAATGGATGAACCTCTCTACTCTGTACCTGTCCGCGATTTGCTTTGAAATCATAGTACATAGCTCTGGAATCTGGACCGTTAATATGAAACCACTCTGTCCCCAAAGACTGCTCCACACCATGTTTCCGAAGAAATGCATGCAAATCCCTGTCACTGAATATGTCTCCAGAACCGTCGTCGTAGATAGCTGTTCCGCGCCATTCCTCATGGTACTGAACATCTGCGGTATGAGTCTGCTGGCTCAATCGTTTATCAACACCCTGCTCTGTGTAACCAATCTTTGTCCAGCCATCATGTCTTGCAATTTCAGGAGTTGTATAGGCATAAATCATCGGAACGACTTTTTCTACTGTGTTGATTTTAATTTTTGCCATACTATACCATCTCCTTTACCTTTGTTTCGATGAATTCAATTTCTTCGTCGGAGAGTTCGTACTTTTTGTAAAGTTGCTGATCAATCTCATGAATGGATTTTGACCAATCAATGTCGGAGGAGGAAGTAAAATCTTGAAGAGGAATATATTTCCATACTGGCTTATTTCCATTTTGCGTTACTTTCAAAACACCTAATAGCGTACGAGAAAACTTTGTTGATATGAATTTTCCTACAGCCTCTGCATCTAATCGAGACGAAAATTTTCCAATGCTAATAAAAGTTTCAGTATTTCCTACATTTGGCTCCTCAATCAAAGGTTGGCTAATAGCTTCCCCGAAAACACCACTACCATTAGCTTGTGGAACTAAAACCTTATAATATTCAAAATTATCAACATTGTTTACATAGTCGCGTCTTATATATTTATAAATCCTTTTATTATCTTCACGGCCAAGAATTTTTATATATTCATTTTTATCGTTTGGTTTATTATCAAAAAATATTTCAGGTAATCTTTCAAAAATATTTGATGCCATATCGTAAGCATGCCCCTTACTTAATTTAGTAATAGCGTTTGGATTTTCTTTATGCATAATATCCGTTAGCCTATATGCCGTCCTCGAATACACAATTTTTGATAAACTTTCAAATCCTTTACTTAGTATTATTTTATGCAATATGGTATTTAATACCGGAAATTGAGTAAAAGCCTGTATTGCTCCAAAATCCTTTGCATCATCCCTATATGTTATTGCTATTCCGCCTTTAAGAGGAACTGATAATGCCGGAAAAATTTTACTACTATCTGGCTCATATTGTAAAACTTTAAAATGAGGATCATTTAACATCTTTTCATTCCAAGCTTTTGGTGTATTTCCAGCATTGAATAAAAATCTGGCAGGATGAATTAATTCCACCTTTTCAGATACTTTAATTGCTTCATCCATGAAGTAATTATAAACAGACGGGGCAAAATTCTTCTGAGAGCCTTCTAAATTATCTGAATCCTGTTCCTCTTGATATGGTGGGTTCCCGATACAAAAATCAAAGAGTTTCTTTTTCATTTTTTTCATTCCCTTCTTTAATGTTTTATATATCAACAACTCTTTAGCCCGCCAGTTATAAATATAACATGGCAGTGCCTCTTCATCCTCGGAAGATAAATTATCAGCCATATCGAATAGTGACATCTGATAAAAATTATCGTGTGGTTTACCAAGAGGAACTGTATCTTTCAACCCATCCATCTGCCAGATATTCCAGGAGATCACATTGGCGAACTGCTTTAATATTTTTTCATTCGGTTCATTCTTCATCCACTCCTGATAGTAGTCACAAAAGGTCATCATCAAATTGATACGTGCAATTAAAAGATTGTCTCCCTGATATTCATATCCATAGCAACTCTGGAATGCCCGCATTACCCATTTTAACCATTCATCATCATTGTCAACATTTTCATTGACAACTCTGAGTTTCCGATCAAGAACTCCAATCCTACGCATTGGTGGCAGAATCAGTTCACCTGTTGCGGCATCATATCGTGAAACCAGATAAGGCGCTTCTCCGCATGTGATTTCTAATCTCCTGGAATCCACATATGCTGTCCATGATTTTTCATTGCTAAACTGAATTTTATCCATATTCACAGTCCAAGTATGGTCTTCATCGTTCTCCGTGTTAAAAACATTTTTATGTCCAAACCATTGCTCATCCGCATAGTTGTTCATTTTATTGCAAAGCCAAACTGGAGTAAAAACTTCCGCTTTCTTCCTTGTACGCATAAGTTGCTCATCCAAAGCCTTTTCCGTCCGGGATTGTAGCTCAATGGAGTTCAGTCCACAAAGTGTCATGCGCTCTATAACGTCTTTGTCCCGATATCCGCTGCCATAATCAGAATAAGCATCCGTTGCCCATATGATATTTTTCTTGGTCGTCTTATCCTGCAAGAGAATTTTCATGGTCTTTTGCACAGGATAAGCACCGATATCAATTAGTTTATTCAATCTGCACCTCTTATTTGCAATATATAAATTCATTGTTGTAAAGATATATACAGTATACTACATGCTTGTTGTTTCGTATACACGTTTTGTCGTAAAAATATAGAACTTGCTGCCTCTGAATTACATCTATCTTCTATACAGCCTATGCTAATTTCCTAAATAAACTTTAAAGGGAGACTATGGCACCTTAATGCTGTTCGTCTCCCTTTTTGATTAATTTTATCGTTGTCTGTCAACCTCAAGCCCGTTCATCCTGCATCGCTTATGGATTTTGATTTTTTTAACGGAAATTTATCACTCGACAGCCGCCTCTGGCGATTGGATGTTTTAGATATTTTATTTACATTTTTCCGCTTCGCCCCTCCGTTTTTTCTGTATTACAGACCTACTCGATATCTTAACATATCACTTTATAGTGAGCAATGAATCTTTCTCCGGCAATATTTTCCATCTCAGGGTGCAAATTAATTAACCGTTCATAATTCTCACCCTCTTTTTCTTTTAATTGATTCAAAAAAGCCTGATACTCACTTGGCTCTTTTCCAATAAATGTTGCACCTAATTTTTGAAACAATCCCAAACTTGGTTCATTATTTGAATAAATTCGTGCCAGAAAATAATCTATCTTGCTTATACTGGATACTTGCCACATAAATAATCGCAGAGCATTATATGCTACCCCCTGCCTCTGATATCTTTGAACAACGTCAATCCCTAGTTCCGGAGTCTTGGAATTGAGTTCACGCAATGTAATATTTCCTACATAGGCGCCGTCTTTCTTCAATATAACCGAAACACGAATAGCGTCTTCACTTTGCTCTTCCACCCATATCTTTTCAAAATATTTTCGGAAAAAGGTCTCTTCCATCCGACCCTTTACTATAGATATTTCGGAAAATAGATTATAGTAAACCTCTTTGTCCTCCGAAAGTTGTTTTCTTAACATATATTGCATGTTTTCTGCAAGTACATTTCTGTCATTAAAATAATATGATTTATCCATAACTCTCCCACCTTCTGCTTCTCTACTCTGTAAATACTAAACTATTTTATCATACCGAAACAAACGCTTGCAACGCAAAAGATGCCCACTTTCGGAGCGTCTTTTAAGGCTTTTACTATATCATATTATTTGTCCAACTGACACAACTTGACATTATTCGACAATCAACTCTCCTGATTGGATGAAATAGATATTTTTATTTTGGTACTTCCATCATGCTAAGATAGCGATCTAACTGCTGTTCTACCAGTTCCGCAACCATCTCAGCAAATGGAGCAAGTTTACCTTCCACTGCATAGGACTCCAAGGTATTAAAATACTCTAGGCGATTTTCTTTTGCAATAGACACTGGAGGAAACCCATATACCATAAGCTGATAATTCATAATCAAACTGGAGGTCCTCCCATTGCCATCCGGAAACAGATGTATTTTCACAAACTCCGCATAAGGCCATGCTAATACTCCTGGCAGTTTTCTTTTGCGATAGACACAGGTGGAAATTCGTTTGCCATCAACTGATAATTTATAATTAGGCGTGAGGTTCTTCCATTTCCATCAGCTCATGTCAAGGTTAGGACAAAAGATTCTTATAATTCTTCGTCTTATTTAATCTCTTTTATCCTTCATTTTGTATCTCTAAGCCAAATACCCCACATTTCTAAATAATTTTGCAGATCCTTTATTTTAATTTGTAATTCTTTAACTTCATTATAACTATTTTCATTTAATTGTGTTATATCATATTGTTGTAACCGTTCTTTCATTTCAATCAACTCCTTTACCTCATCTTCAACTTGCCAGGCAATGAAATCATCATTTAAATCAAATAAATGGCCAACTTGCACATTATATTTATCTTCCCATTCCAAACTTCTAATTTCCAAGGTTATATTTCTACTAATTTTTCTATGAATTTGTAGGAACTGATCCAAAGTATACATATAAAATTCCATTTTTGTATTATCATTAAACTCCTTGCGTAACTCCGCCCTTGGTCCCACTGTTTTACCAGATATTCTATACCACCAATCCTCTTTTTTATCCTGTGTTATAAAAATTATATTACGATTACCAGATTTAGAATAATCCAGAATTTGCTTCCATATTATGTAATCTCCATACATATTATTATCACCACTGGCATTTTGCTTATTGGCATCTTTGTAACCTGGTGGAATTTCATTCTTATATCTTTGTTCAGCACTTTTTTTAATATCCATTAGTTGTTCCTTAGAATAAGGCAAACCTACTTTGCCCTCAAATAATTTTAATAGTCGTTCTAAAATTTTGTCTTTTGAACTATCCAATATAAATGCATATTTTATATCTTCTATCCAATTAGATAAATTCGTCTGTATTAGTTTAATTTCTTTTTCTTCAGGCTGTAGCCTCAATATATTACAACAATCCTTTATAAAATTATCAGACAATCTATCTAAACTATTGATATCACTATTTTTATTAAAAATAACCTTTTGTCTATTTTTCAAAAATTCCTCTGCAATATTATATGGTAACCATATTCTATCCTTCAAATCATGCAAAGACGCGATAATTAACTTACTCATCTTTGTAGAATACCTATATAAGTTCAAAAGTACATTTGTGTCGAATACAAAGTCACAATTATTCCATAGATACTCTTTTTGATCATCTGTCAATTCAATATATTCCTTTAAAATGTTTTTCATCTATTTGCCTCGTCTATTAACCAATTTCCTCCGGCATATCAACACCCCTTTCCTATTTTGATTGTAACAAAATAAAGTCTTTTGCACAACCCAATCTATTAATAATCGGAATTCTCTCTAAAATTATTCTTTTGACCTTTCAAGAGATTTATTCATCCCGCACTTTTCTTCTCCCAATAAATTTTAAAGGGAGACTACGACACCATGATGCCGCCCGTCTCCCTTATTGACTGATTTTATCGTTGTCCGTCAACCTCAGGTCCATTCGTCCTGCACTGCTTTCGGATTTTATTGTTGCCCGCCAACTTAAGGTCCATTCGCCCTTCACTTCTTTCGGATTTTAGGTGTCAGCCACACCAGCAAGTTGAGACTCGCTCTCCTATATTTATTATACGCAATCATATTAGAAAAAGCTATCTATTTTTCAACATCGCCTGTTCTATGAATGTGTCTGAAGTACATTTTACTATACAGTACTATTTCCTTAAACGATCTCAATCGACACCATTCGACATCTATACCTCATCAATCGCCTTCCCAATATCCCTCCTCATATACTTATTCCCAAACTCAACCCATTCCACCGCCTCATAAGCATTCGCCCTGGCCTGCTTCAGATCATCCCCGGTCGCCGTAACTCCCAGCACCCGTCCGCCGCTGGTTACCACATCACCGTCCTCATCGAACTTACTTCCTGCGTGGAACACATAGTAACCGTCTTTTCCGGCAAATGCATCCAGACCGCTGATCTTAAATCCCTTCTCATAATGTTCCGGATATCCGTCCGACGCCAGCACCACGCAGACCGCCGCGTTGTCCTCAAACTCCAGTTCCACCTGATCCAGTTTTCCGTCGATGCAGGCTTCAAACACATCCACAATATCATTTTTCATTCTCGGAAGCACAACCTGAGTCTCCGGATCACCGAATCTGGCGTTATATTCCAGCACTTTCGGGCCGTTTTCCGTCAGCATGAGGCCAAAGAATATAATTCCTTTAAATTCCCTTCCCTCCGCTTTCATAGCGTCCACGGTTGCCTGATAGATATGTTTTTTACAGAAGGTATCCACTTCCTCCGTATAGAAGGGACTGGGCGAAAATGTTCCCATACCGCCTGTATTAAGCCCCTGATCACCATCTTTGGCCCGTTTGTGATCCTGAGCCGAAGTCATGATCTTGATGGTGTTTCCATCCACAAAAGAGAGCACCGAAACCTCTCTTCCAGTCATAAATTCCTCCACCACAATCCTGTTTCCCGCAGAACCAAACTGTTTGTCCAGCATCAGAGTTTTAACGCCTTCCTTCGCGTCTTCCAGCGTATTGCAGATCAAAACCCCTTTTCCCAGAGCCAGGCCGTCCGCTTTCAGCACGATGGGCATAGGAGCTGTCTCCAGATATTCAAGAGCCGCTTCCGCTGAATCAAAATTCTCATACGCCGCCGTAGGAATATTGTATTTTTTCATCAAATCCTTGGAAAATGCTTTGGAGCCCTCCAGTATAGCTGCATTCTTACGAGGTCCGAACACCCGCAACCCCGCCGCCTCAAACGCATCCACAGCTCCTGCTGCCAACGGATCATCCGGCCCTATAATGGACAAATCAATCTCCTGTTCCTTTGCAAATTCCACCAGTCTATCAAATTCCATCACACCGATGTCCACACACTCAGCCACCTCTGCAATCCCGGCATTTCCCGGCGCGCAGTAGATCTTTTCCACCTTGGGGCTTTGGGCCGTTTTCCATGCGATAGCATGTTCCCGTCCGCCTCCGCCAACGATCAGTACTTTCATATAATCCTCCGTTCCGCCGCTCAAAACGGCTCCTTTCAATCCAAAATACCCCATCCGGGATGCAGGTTCCCCTGCACCCCAATGGGGAAATTATCTGTTCGCTATCATCTGAATGGCCTGTGGAAGGATCACCCATTCGGCCTGTTCCATCACCCGTCTCTGCAGTATCTCCGGCGTATCGCCTTCCATAACTTCCACCGCCTTCTGCAGAATGATAGGACCGGAATCAACCCCTTCATCCACATAATGAACCGTGGCCCCCGTTATCTTCACGCCCCTTTTCAGAGCCGCTTCATGAACTTTTAGTCCATAGTATCCCACGCCGCAGAACGAAGGGATCAGGGATGGATGGATGTTGATGATCTTATTGCGGTATTTCTGAATCATGGCCCCAGGAATCGTAACCAGAAATCCGGCCAGCACGATCAAATCCAATTCATATTCATCCACTTTTTCCAAAAATGCCTCGTTAAACGCCTCTCTGGTCTCAAAATCCTTAGGTGAAATGGCAATTGCCGGAATCCCATGATTTCTGGCTCTTTCCAGCGCAAATGCATTCTTATTATTGCTGATAACCACCTGGATCTCAGCGTTCGTAATCTTTTTGCTGTCCACCGCATCCAAAATGGCCTGAAGGTTGGTTCCTCCGCCGGAAACCATCACGCCCACTCTCAGCATAAAGTCACTCCCTTTTCTCCCGCTTCCACAGAACCGATCACATAAGGAGTTTCACCTGCTTCCTTTATAGCCGCAACCGTTTTCTCCACATCCGCAGGATCCACAGCCACGATCATACCGATACCCATATTGTAAGTATTGTACATCATCTCTTCTGCGATCTCACCCTTTGCAGCCAGCAGTCTGAAAATAGCAGGCACTTCATAGCTGTCCTTTTTAATCACTGCCCTGGTTCCCTCTTTCAGCATGCGGGGGATGTTCTCATAAAATCCGCCGCCTGTGATATGGCTGCAGGCTTTTACCTTAATGCCGGCCTCTTTTACCGAACGCAGAGCTTTTACATAAATCTTGGTAGGAGCGATTAAAGCCTCTCCCAACGTGGTGCCAAGCTCCTCATAATAGGTGTTCAGCCCCTCTTTATTCATCTCGTTTTCAAATACCTTACGAACTAAAGAGAATCCGTTGCTATGTACCCCTGAAGAAGCCATGCCGATCAGCACATCCCCTTCTGCCAGGTCTTTTCCGTCGATTAAATCCTTCTGATCCACCACGCCTACGGCAAAACCGGCAAGATCATACTCATCTTCCGGATAAAATCCAGGCATCTCAGCAGTTTCACCGCCTACTAAAGCAGCATTTGACTGCTTGCATCCGTCTGCCACTCCGCTGACGATTGCAGCGATCTTTTCAGGCACATTTTTCCCACATGCGATATAATCCAGGAAAAATAAAGGCTCACCGCCTGCGCAGGCCACGTCATTCACACACATGGCAACACAGTCGATTCCCACCGTATTGTGCTTATCCAAAATAAATGCCAGCTTCAGCTTGGTTCCGACCCCATCCGTACCGGATAACAGCACCGGATGATCCATCCCTTTAATCGCCTCTAAAGAAAATGCTCCCGAAAAACCGCCGATCCCGCCTAAAACTTCCGGTCTCATGGTTTCCATTACATGTTTCTTCATCAGTTCCACCGACTTATAACCAGCTTCAATATCAACTCCAGCCTTCTTGTAATCCATAACTTCCTCCATCTCCATTTTCCGCCCACAGCCTGTTTAAACTCCGCTTTTGCGGTCTTGGCGGCAATCCATTCATCTGTTATTTTTTCTGTGCAAGATACTCTTTATATCCGATCTGATCTAATTTCTCAGCCTTTTTAACCACATCATTTTTAAGGGATTCCGAATACTCTTTCAATCTCTGAAGAAGTTCCGGATCAGAGGTGGCCAGAATCTTGGCTGCCAGAATGCCGGCATTCATTCCGCCGTTAATCGCCACCGTGGCAACCGGGATTCCGGAAGGCATCTGAACGATTGAGTAAAGAGAATCCACACCGCCAAGGTCTGAAGTCTTCATCGGAATACCGATTACAGGCATTGGGAAAATAGCCGCGCACATGCCGGGAAGGTGGGCCGCTTTTCCGGCTCCGGCAATAATCACCTTAAAGCCTTTTGCTTCCGCAGACTTTGCATATTCAAAAAATACATCCGGTTCTCTGTGAGCTGAAATGATGGTCATCTCACAATCCACGCCTAATTTCTCTAAGATATCTGCTGCCTGTGCCATTACCGGCATATCAGAGTCGCTTCCCATAACAATACCAACTTTTGCCATAGTAAATTCTCCTTTTCTCTTTTATAATCCTTTGGTCCCAAAGCCATTCATAACATTGTGCTCCAGGATTAATAAGTTCATCTTATAAGTAATATTAATTAATGCATACTTACTTATTAATTATAATACTAGGTTTTATTCCCTGCGTCAATGATTTTTTCACACATTATTCATCCGCTTAACAGCATCGGTCAAAATGCCCGGTTTAATTCCTCCAAACCAGGGAGCGCGAACCGGCCGTTTTCAATAATTCTCACAGCATTGCCCTCCCGGTCAACCGCTTCGATATAATCCAGTTCATCATAGGGAATTGTAATGTCCGTGTGGCAGTTAAAGTAGGCTTTTGACACATCCTCTTTCCTGAGCAGGGAAATTTCATTATCCCGGGCAATAATCTCCTTGCCGTCCGGATTATATACAGGAGAATCTTCAGACCAGCTATAACAGGTATCCCCGACTGCAAAATGAGGCCCCATCTTCTCCACAATCAAGATTGGCAGTTTATCGATAATTCCAAATCTCTTAGCCATGGCATAAGCGGTGGTGTTGGTCCCTATGGCGAACTCACCCATTGGAACCGAATCATGATTCTTTAAGATCACCTGTTTCACCAGCCTCTTTCCCTCTTCTTCTTTTTCAAAGTTCGTACACCCATAATCCGTCACCATTCCATTTTCAAATGTAAGGCGCAGGTTTTTAAACTGAATATCACCGATGTAGACGTTTCCCACATGCAGGATCCCTTTCGTTCCCTTTAAAACCGGCGATGTAAAAACTTCTCCCAGCGGAATATTGACATCAGCCACACAATTTTCAAAGTTCGTCTGTGTTTCCGGACATTCCAGCTCATGAAGAGCCACAAAGAGCTGTGTTTCATTGTTCCCGCTGCCCTTAATCCTCACACCCACAGCCCGGTCCAGCACATCGATGATCACCTGCTGGAGCCCTTTATAGACTTCGTAATCCAGGGTGTTGATCCTGATGGTTTCCTTAAAAATCTCTTCAAAATCTTTCCCAATAGCCGGAAGCGGAAATGCGATGATCGTGAAGCTGGTCTCATCTCCCGGCATATATTCATTGGATATCTGCATGGATTCATTGGCATAGGCGATGGTAAGCTGCTCCTGCTTTTTCGAAAGACTGAATGCCTCCGGTTTATTGACCGGTTCGAAACCTTTTTCCCCAAAAGTCTCAATCACAGCCGGACCGGCATAGAGGGACGCTTCTTTTTTCAGCACCTCGTAGGAGGAACGCAGAATATCCTTTCTCTTATTTTTAAATGTTCCGGTCAGATAAACAGCACCGTCATAGCGATGGTCATAATCATACTGCTTATTTCCCGAAGCACTGTAATACCCCACTTTCCGGTTAGGGTTTTTATTCAGTGTCTGGACAGCCGCCCGGTAAATAACCGGCTCCAGCCCCATATTTCTGAAATTAATAACCGCCTGCTTTACCATCCGTTCAAACCCTATTTCATACCGGATCACCACAGTTTTCTTCCCGGACAAATCCCTGCCCATCACTTCAAACCCTTTACGGTATCCTTCCGTATAGGTATGAGCCATGAGATCAATCGTCTCCTGGGGCAGACTGTTTAAAAAACCGGCTGTCTTTAATTCGTTATCCCCAATCAGCTCGCCAAAACGGTACAGGTATCTGAGATCATCTAAATCCTCATTCATGATGATATCCACGGCGAAAGAATACCGGGGATCCAGCGTTTCCCGCATCCGGTAAGATATCATCTGATCAGCATAATCGTTGATAAACCAGTAGAGGGCATCCTTGATCTTCTTCGCCTGGGGAACCTCTTCCTCGAACATGTTATAAATCTCGATAAACAGCTCATTCAGGATCGTAATATCGGCAAGCCTGCTCTCATATGCGAATACAATATCCCCTCTGATTTCCGCATAAAGAAAAGAGAGGAGCTGTCCAACACCGTCTCCCAGCAATTTCACCGCATAGGCAGGGTTTGCATAGCTCTTCTCATATGCGTCTTCATATATATCCTGGTACAGCCTGCGGTTCCATGCCTTTAACTCCTCAAGCGACGCATCTTTCTGCATCCCACAGTTTAACTCATCCACCAGTTTACCGATCATTAAGATAAAGTCCGCCGTCCCTTTAAAATACTCCCTGTAAGGCAGAGATACCGTATCTTCTTCCGCCATCTCCCTGATCCGTTCCATGGAAAGCTCATACCGTTCCATGACCGCTTCGTTCTCTTCTTTCAATAATATACGGTAATCCATAATATCACCCTCCTATGCCCACAATCATAATTAAAATCCAGGCGAAAATTTCCAGCCCTCCAACCACAATTCCCACTTTAGCCAGGATGTAGTTCTTTTCCTTCTCCAGAAATGACAAGGCTCCATACCAGACCCCCACCAAATTGAGAATCAGGCTGCAAAATACCATAGCCGCCACATTGAGGGGCGCCTGTCCCTGGTTCTTTATGCTCAAATACATGCCGGCCGCAAATAAACACAAACCGGCAGCCGCCAAACCAATTGACATAAAGCTGCGCTTTGCCAGCGGTTTTTTCACATATGATACTCTAGTATGTCTTCTTTCCACGAAGTTTCCTCCTAACCCGGGCTTTCTGAATGATCCTATAACAGATAAATCCCACAATTCCTCCGATGGTATTGAGCAGAAGATCGTCCACATCAAAACTTCCCACTTTAAATATCAACTGCGTTGTCTCTATACAGAGACTTAAACTGAAAGCCAGAAGAAACGTATTATACCAGCGGCGTCCTCTTCTACTCACAACCGGCAGGAAAAATCCAAAAGGTATAAAGGCGATTACATTTCCAAATATATTCAGAAAAAATGCCTTGAAACCAAGCTGCTCCCTGTATATATAAAACCGCTTAATCTCCTTAAACAGCTGCAGATTATATGCGTATCTTGTCTGTTCCTGCGCAGACCTTCCAAATGATTCCGCAAAGAACATGAAATATGTCAAAGAAATCAGATAGAGAATAAAAAAAATCCATCCGAATTTCTGAAGTTTCGTACTCCCTTTAATCATAATACTCTCCAATGGTTTTAAAAGGGCAGCACTCACCCTTGGCGAATACTGCCCCTTTTGATTAAAATGTTATGTTTGATTTGCGCTTCAGCAAAACGGCGCCGCTGATAATGGACATTGTTCCGGCTGCAATTCCTGCCGCCAAAATGATAATGCCTACAACGATGCTGCATACTCCGGCATTTCTCATTGTTTTATAAACCTTTTCCATTCGGTTCACTCCTTATTTTGCGCCATACTGATCGTAATACGCATCGATGGCCGCTTTAATCTTATCATCAATAATAATCTTTCCCTGATATTCCTTATTATACAAATGTTCCACCACATCATTCATGGTTACGATGGCATTTGCATCAAAGCCATAGGTTTCTTTGATCTCTTCCAAAGCGCTTTTTTCGCCTTTTCCCCTCTCCATCCGGTTTAAGGAGACCATCAGGCCGACGATTTCAACCTTACCCTGGGCCTGAATGATCGGGAATGTCTCTTCAATGGATTTGCCGGATGTGGTAACATCCTCGATGATTACTACCTTATCGCCGTCTTTAATCGGGCTTCCAAGGAGTATGCCCACATCACCGTGATCCTTTACTTCCTTGCGGTTTGAACAATACTTAATGTCCTTGCCATACAATTCACTGAATGCGATTGTGGTTGCCACACTCAACGGAATCCCCTTATATGCCGGCCCGAACAATACGTCAAAATCCGTTCCGTAATTATCATGGATTGCTTTTGCATAGTATTCTCCCAATTTACGAAGCTGGGTTCCTGTCACATAAGCTCCCGCATTCATAAAAAACGGGGACTTTCTTCCGCTTTTTAATGTAAACTCTCCAAATTTCAGCACCTGGCTGTCTACCATAAACTCAATAAATTCCTGCTTATACTGTTCCACTTATCTCTTCCTCCGTAACCGGCGCTCACAGCTGAGTTAATCATAACACAAATCAGTCCACGCACCCAATTAATTCATTAACATCTTCTATATTATATTTTTTCATGTATGCTTCAATGCCCGCCGCAATTTCCTCAGTTGCATATGGATTATGGAAATTGGCCGTGCCCACGGATACCGCCGTAGCTCCTGCCATCATAAACTCAATGGCATCCTCCGCATTCATGATGCCTCCCATACCGATCACAGGAACCGATACCGCGTGGGACACCTGGTAAACCATGCGCACCGCCACCGGCTTGATCGCAGGGCCTGAAAGCCCGCCTGTTTTATTGGCAACCGCAAAACACCTCTTATTAATATCGATCTTCATGCCGGTCAGCGTGTTGATTAAAGACAGCACATCCGCCCCTCCAGCTTCCGCAGCCTTTGCCATCACCGTGATATCGGTAACATTAGGGCTCAGTTTCATGATAACCGGCTGTCTGGCATATTTCTTCACCTCTCTGGTGATCGCTTCCACCGCTTTCGGGTCTTGTCCGAAGGCAATTCCTCCCTCCTTTACGTTGGGACAGGAAATGTTGATCTCCAGCATATCCACCGGCTCATCCGCCAGCCGTTCCACCACCTCCACGTAGTCCTCAGTGGTTCTTCCGCATACGTTGACAATGATCCTGGTATCATATTTCTTCAAAAACGGAATATCCCTTTCCACAAACACATCGATTCCGGGATTCTGAAGGCCGATAGCATTGATCATTCCTCCATACGTTTCCGCTATTCTGGGAGTTGGATTGCCGGGCCACGGCACATTGGCCACACCTTTTGTCACTACGGCTCCCAGCTTATTCAAATCCACCATCTCACCGTACTCAGCGCCGGAACCAAATGTTCCTGACGCAGTCATAACCGGATTGTTAAGGGTAATTCCCGCCAGAGTCACTTTTGTATTCATCACACCTCCACCTCCTCAGCACGGAATACCGGTCCATCTTTGCAGATCCGTTTATTATGCACATGGGAATGATGGTCCACTTCTTTGGACTGGCAGACGCAGGCCAGGCAGGCGCCGATTCCGCAGGCCATCTTTTCTTCCAGAGACAGCCAGCATTCGATCCCGTGTTCCGCCGCATAAGCCTTAATGGCGCGCAGCATCGGTGTTGGGCCGCAGGCATAAATCACTTCCGCATCCAGCCCCTGTTCCCGGATTGCATCCAGCACATTCCCTCTGGTGCCTGCGCTTCCATCTTCTGTGGCAATTGTTACACTGCCGTAAGCTTCAAATTCCCGGTTTAAAAACAGCACATCCCGGTATCCTAAAACCATCTGTTTTTCTCCATCCAGATGCTTTGCCAGTTCCAGCATAGGCGGTATGCCGATTCCGCCGCCGATCAAAAATGACTTTCTGCCTTTATTGTCCGCCACCGGAAAACCATTTCCCAACGGTCCCATGATTACAATCTCGTCATCAGCCTCATATTTTGAAAATTCCTCAGTTCCCGCTCCGACAACCCGGTAAACTATCCTCAGCTTTCCCGCATCCTTATCCACTTCACAGATGCTGATCGGTCTGGGGAGAAGTTTCGAACCATCCTTTGAATATACAGAGATAAACTGTCCGGGAACCGCCTGCTCCGCAATCTCCCCGCAGCAGATCCACATGCTGTACACATCAGGAACCAGCCTCTTCTGGCTGTCCACAACTGCAGTTAATTTCACCTGACCCATGGACTTCCTCCTATAATACGCTGTTAATATCGGCAACCATATCGATCACTGCTTGTCTGGAAGCTTCTGCGAAATGCTCCGCGCCGAATTTTGCGTATTTTTCCTGTTTATAAGCAGCGATAATTCCTCTGGAGGAATTGACAATCGCTCCAAGACCGTCTTCATTAAAGCAATATTTTAAATCTTCAGCAGTTCCGCCCTGAGCGCCATATCCAGGTACAAGGAAGTACGTATTGGGCATCAATTTACGAAGGATTCTGCTCATCTCAGGATAGGTAGCCCCCACTACGGCTCCCACATTGCTGTAAGCACCGTCCATGGAATCTTCACCCCATTCAACAACTTTATCAGCTACAAGCTCATATAAAGGCCTTCCGTCGATCAGTTTATCCTGAAACTCCCCGCTGGACGGATTGGATGTCTTAACCAGGATAAATAAACCTTTATCTTCCTTATTACATATATCTACAAATGGTTTTACCCCATCTGTTCCAAAATATGGGTTTACGGTTACAAAATCCGTATGGAACCCGGAATAGGATTTGGAGCCAACTTGAATCTGTCCGATGTGGGCGGTGGCATATGCCGCAGAAGTGGAGCCGATATCGCCCCTCTTGGCATCTCCGATTACAACAAGCCCTTTCTCCCGGCAGTAGCTCACAGTCTTTTCATATATCTTTAAACCTTCGATTCCAAACTGCTCATACATGGCAATCTGCGGTTTAACAGACGGAATCAAGTCACAGGTATGATCAACGATTTCCTTATTAAACTGCCAGATCGCATCAGCAGCTCCCTCCAAAGTCTCTCCAAATTCGCTAAATGACTTCTTCGTGATATGCTCCGGGATATACCCCAGCATCGGATCCAATCCCACACAGATCGGCGCTTTCGTTTTCTGTATTTTTTCGATCAATTGACTAATCATCAACCATATCCTCCTCGGTTTTCTCTTAATTGTTATTCTTTCCCATTTTAGCATAAGTCCCTGCTTATTGCAATGTTATCGTCCCCACATACTCCCCATTTTTATAAACCTTACGGCTCAGGGATTCCTCCACTTCAAAGCCCATCCTAAGCCACAGTTCCTCCGCCGCAAGCATGATATGGGCCAGCACAATTCCTATATTAAACTCTCTCATGGACGACAGCATGGGAACCGGCAGGCGGTCTCTGCATGAAAACAGGCAGAAACGGTCCTTATAAACGATGAAACGCCATGGCTGCGTATTCATGGAAGACGGCGCCAGACGGGCCGCCTTTAAAATGGTTTTCACATTTTCGCTGGGTTCCTCTTTAAAAATGCACAAATCCTTCAGCGAAAGCCTTTTTGCCCTTGAAGCCTCCCTCAAAAGAACTCCCTGCGCATATCCGAACGCAATGATAATGATCTCTTTCCATCCCTTAGGAAGCAGAACATCAGCCTTCGATCCCCCCAGATAGCAGCTTCCAAGTCCCTTGGCCGTCAGGTATAAAACCACCTGTTCCGCCAGATATCCGCCGTTTCGTTCACATCCCTTTTTATCCTGTGAAGAGAGCACCAGATAGTAGGGCGAATTGACTTTCCACAGCCCTTTTAATCTGACCGTTCCCTTTGTATTATCTAGTATTTCCGCCTTAGTCTCAATCTCATAGTCCAAAAGCGCCGCTTTCCTGCAGAATGCCAGTATCTGATCCAGCATCTTCTGCGGAAGCAGGGCCTCTGAAAACTTACGGACCGACTTTCTCCCGCTTATGGCCTCATATAGGTTCATCCTCATTCTCCTGTTCAAATTCTTCCAACAAACTTTCAAATACCTTCAAAGCTTCCTCAACCGGTTCCGGAGAAGACATATCCACCCCACATAACCTCAATAAATCGATTGGAGACATAGAGTTTCCTCCACTTAAAAACTTAAAATAGCCATCTATCGTATCCTGATCCCCACTTAAGATCTTTGTGCTGATCGCAATTGCGGCCGAAAAACCGGTTGCGTACTGATATACATAAAACGGTGTATAAAAGTGGGGAATCCGGGACCATTCATAATCAATTTCCGGATCTACAACCATATCCGGACCAAAATAATCCACATTTAACTGATGATACAGCCCGCAAAGCGTCTGCGATGTCAGGCTCTTTCCTTCTTCCGCCATCTTATGGGTCACCGCTTCAAACTCTGCAAACATGGCCTGACGGAATAAGGTGGTGCGGAAACTCTCTAAAAAATGATTAATCAGATACTTTTTCTCTTTTTTGTCTTTGCTGCAGCCCAGCAAATGACGGATCAATAACGCCTCATTGCAGGTAGATGCCACTTCTGCCACGAAAATCTTATATCCGGCATATGTGTAAGGCTGATTATTATCAGAATGCCAGGAATGAAGAGCATGCCCCATCTCGTGAGCCAGAGTGAACACATAATCCAGGGTATCATTATAGTTGAGAAGCACATAGGGGTGGCTTCCATAAGCGCCCCAGGAATAGGCCCCGCTCCTCTTTCCTTCATTCTCATACACATCAATCCACCGGTTATCAAAGCCTTCCTGAAGGAGTTCCTGATATTTTTTGCCCAATGGCGCTAGACCGGCTTTAACCATATTTCCGGCCTCTTCATAAGGTACGGATTTCCTCACATCAGGAACCATCGGCGCATAGATATCATACATATGGATTTCATCCAGCCCCATCACTTTTTTCCGGATTCCCACATAGCGGTGCAGGGCCGGAAGGAATCTGTGAACCGCCTTAATCAGATTATCGTACACTTCCTCAGGAATCTCGTTCTCCGCCAAAACATGAGCCCGGCTGGATGAATAATGCTTCGCCTTAGCATAAAATATGGCTTGTTTTACATTGGCGCTGTAGGTGGCTGCCAATGTGTTGCTAAACTGTTTATAACATCCGTAGAGAGCCTGAAACGCATCCTTTCTAACCCGTCTGTCACTGCTTTCCATCAGGGAAATATAATTTCCATGGGTGATCTGCACATCATTCCCGTCGCTGTCTTTGATTACAGGGAAACGCAGATCCGCATTGTTAAACATGCCGAATATCTGGGACGGGCTTTGAGTGGCTTCATAGGAATCGGCCAAAAGTGCTTCCATCTCAGGAGACAGCGTATGTTTCTTCTTTGGGATCAGCAGGTCAACGGCACGTTTAAAATGTTCCAGGCCATTGCCGGATTCCATATATTCTTTTAACAGCGCTTCGTCCATAGACAGGATTTCCGGAACAATATAAGAGGACAGGGCCGCCGCTTTATAAGAAAGGCTCTGCGCCCTGGATGTATAATCCTGATAAAGGGAATTCGCTGTATCCTGGTCTGATTTCTGCTTTGCATAAACGAAAATCCGTTCCAGCTTCAGGGACAGTTCATCATCCAGTTTCAGGCATTTATACAGAATTTCAGCGGAATCAGCCAGATGGCCTTTATATTCCTCATACCGCTCCAACTGGGCCTCTGTCTCTTTATATAAAGTTTCCCACTCCCTGTCATCAGAAAACATATCTTCCATGTTCCAAGTAAATTCTACCGGTATCTCTTCTCTTTTTTTCATCATTTCTCCCTTCCAAAGCATATATTCGTCAAATCAAACCGCTCACCACAGGCACCACAAGAACTGTCATCAAACCGGCTACAGCAATGGCTAAACTGCTCATCGCCCCTTCAATTTCCCCGATTTCCAACGCTTTTGCCGTACCAATCGCATGGGCAGAGGTGCCCAGCGCCAGTCCCTTTGCGATGGGATGGGTGATTCTCGCAGCCTTAAATAAAGTTTCTGCTATTATGTTCCCTAAAATTCCGGTAATTATGATACTGACTACCGTCAGAGTCACAATTCCTCCAGCTTCTTCACTGACTCCCATACCGATTGCAGTTGTAATGGACTTTGGAAGCAGCGTAACATAATGTACATGTTCCAGTCTGAACACCAGGCTCAACGCAAAAATACTCAATGCGCTGGCCACAACTCCCGATGCAATACCGCCTATAACAGCTATCAAATGCTGTTTTAATAACTTTAATTGCTTATACAGCGGAATTGCCAGACATACCGTCGCCGGCGTCAAAAAGTAGGATATATAACTTGCCCCTTTATTATATTCTTCGTAATCGATCTTAAATACCACTAAAAACAAAATAATCAGAGCAACGGAAATGAGAAGCGGATTAAACAGGGCCAGCTTCGTTTTATTCTTCACCCAGATACCAAACAAATAAGTGACCGTACTGATAACAAGTCCAAAAAATAAAGATGCAGATAAAATATCGCTCATGATTTTCTCCTCTCGTTTCTGTGTATAATCCACTCCGCCGTCTTTCCTGTAACAATCATGACAACCATGGTGGAAACCGATGATATCACAACGATCGGAATCATCACCGCCTTCAGCGCTTCAAAACTGTCGAGAAGCCCTACAGAAACCGGCACAAACATGAGGGGCATCAGGTCCAAAAGCAGGTTTCCCGTCCGCTCCACATCCTCCAGCTTTATAATTCCCGAACACAGACCCGCTAAAAGCAGAAACAATCCATACACTCCCGAAGGGATGGGAAGCGGAAGAATCTGGTTCAACAGTTCTCCGATCATGGTTATTCCAAAAATAATGCTTATTTGTTTTAAGTATTTCATAGCTTTCCCCCATATTCCGCTTATTCTTTTTGTAATTCATATTCTACCATCATGATATTGTTCAAACAATGTATAATATGGAAAATATTTGGTTGAAACAGACGCCTTTCTTGTACTATACTATATAAAAACCGGAAAAGAGAGATCTTATGAAAACCAAACAGACCTGGACGCTCAGTGAAAAAGAAAAAATTCAGATTGGTTCTATCGTAACCGCCTGCAACAGCCATGATTCCATACGGCTTTCTTACCCAATAGAGGATGGTGCCTGCCACTTTTTACTTTTTGATGATAACGGTTCAGTCATAAGCGCCTTATCCCTCTTTTTTTCCTGGGAAGACTGCTGTGAATGCACTGCGTTTACC
>JAGZXV010000218.1 GCA_018378255.1 Clostridiaceae bacterium
CCTCCCCAATGTAAAATAAAACCATAACGAAATCATTAATGGAGGCGCCTGTGAAAGTAAAAATCTACGTAAAAAAACTGGGCAAAAACCGCCCCAAAGCGGTTCCCATAACTTACGATTATCCGGCTTCCATCCATACGGTAAAAGATCTGTTGAAAGAGACGGTGCGGATTAATTTAGAGGCTTATAAAAAAGGAAGCCAGGATACGGATATCGCCCGCGTGCTTACGAAAGAGGAGATCGAAGACCAGGCGGAATCGGGAAAAATCGCTTTTGGAATTCATTATAATACAAAAGAAGCGGAATTTGAAACAGCGGTGGAAAATGCATGGCAGTGTTTTGAAGATGGGATCACCGCCTTATTTGTGGATGGAGAGAGACTGGAAAACTTGGAAACGCCGGTGGGGCTGCATGAAGAGAGTGAATTGATATTTATACGACTGACCATGCTGGCCGGCAGAATGTGGTGAGGGGAGTAATATGGAGTACAGTGCCAAAACCCGGCAGGAGCTGGTGGATAGCTTTAAGAAGAAATGGGATAAAAAACTGCTTTTAGCAGGAAATAGTTTAAAAAATCAGGTTAAAGAAGTGGAACGGATGGGGGCGTACCGGGCGGAACCGGTTACTATCACCCAAGAGGCCATGGAATTCTGCCAAAACGAAAAGATCGGAATCTATTCCGAACTGATGAAAAAGCATTATGAAAAGCTGACAGAATATTATACGGGGAAACAATATAAAGACGATTATTATTACATCATAGATAAATTAAACCAATTTCCCTATTCCGAGAATATGTACCGCAGAACGGTGCGGACGAAACGGTATTTTGCCCAGGCGGAACATGTATTTATTCTGCTGAGGGATTACCGGGTTCTGCAGTTTTTTGACTGCAGTGTGGCGGATTATCTGCTGGATCAGATGGCCCCGGAAAAGCTGGATTATAAACGCAATTCCATCTTTGGATTCAATATGAGGCATTTTGATGAGATCATAGCGGCCAGGATTGACTTAGGGGACGAGGCTGTGATCGGGGCTGTTCGGGAGCTGATTCTGAGTGAAAATAATACGGCCGTACTGACTGTGGCTGTGATCCGGGGCATTATCAAGAGTTCTGACGAAAGCCTTCACCAGCTTCTGGCGGATTTTTTGCTGGCCGCCAGGCTTCAGGAAGGGGTGCGGCAGGCCGTCTGCGAAAATGCGGACTGCGGAACTGTCGAGGCGTTTATCAGGATATTTGATACGATCTGCGAACATGGGCTGACCCGTTTTGCAGCCGTGAAACGGGCGGTGGCGACATGGACGGGAATCTGTGATCTGGAAAATGTGGACCGCATCACCGATAAAATGGTGTCTTTGATGCAGAAATCCATCAAGGATCCGTCTGTGGCCAGAGAATTTTTAAAGACCAATGACAGCATACAGATTGCCATCGGGCTGTGGACCCTTGGATTTTATGAGCTTCAGGATGCGGTGGATGTTATGCAGGAGTATCTGGTGAATGGAACCCGTAACCAGATTCTCACCATGTCCTATTTTAACCGGACCCTGCAATGGTCAAAGATCACATCGGTGACTGCAAAAGCTGCGGTTAAAAAATTTGCCGGCGATGATGAGATCATAGCTGCATTTTTCCCCACATACCTGGAAGAAACCCAGAGTTATGCATATCAGGCTCTGAATTACAATGAAAACAGGAATAAGAGAGAAAAAGTGTATAAAGAAATTCCTCTGTCCTGGCTGTTTGACAGCGAAGAAGAGGCGCGGGAACACTATGGGATTCTGCAGAATATTTTAAACGGCATGACTAAGAAAAAGCGGGAGTTTTTCCCCTGCATTTTCCCGTGGTATGGAATTTCCCTGTCCAGGACCCAGACCATCAAACGGATGTGCGTCATTGCCTATGCCCTGAAGGATGAATCGTACATAGAAGAGATGGCTGAAAAACTGAATCTTATTGATACCAGTGAGGACTATTCTTCCAGGGGCCTTTGGGTGGAACTTCTGCTTCATCATCCATCCAATGAACGCCAGAAAAAGCTGCTGATCAGTTATATTGCCGATAAAGAGAACAGTGCGAGAGAAGCAGCCTGCCAGATCGCGGATACGATCACATTTTCTGCAGATGATTACGAAATTCTGGAAGGATTTTTAAAATACAAGAATGGAAATATCCGCAGAAACGTGTTAAAACTTCTGGAAAAACAGCCGGATGAGCTTTTGCTGTCTTCCGTAAAACGCCTTCTTAGTTCTCCTGTAGAGGAGATCAGGGACGGCGGCCTGTCCCTGGTCATCCAGGCGAAAAAGTCGGACAGAGACAGAGATGTGAAGGCTCAGTTAATCTGCGAAGCGGGAAAGATAGAGACGACTTCGGATAAAGAGCAGATATTAATCAGTGAAATTACAGAAGAGGAAAAGCCGGAAGAGGAGGAGGGGTATGGACTGTATGCACCGGGATTTTCTTTCAATTGTCCGGTGAGAAAGCCTGATTCCCGCGTGGTCAGAGATTATTTTTCCATATCTCCAAAAGAACTGGACCGCATCGTAAAAAAACTGGCGGCATTGATAGAGGAACATTCCGGAGCGGAATATAAAAACAGTCTGGGCAATGAAGTGCTTTTAGGAAACAGCCTGGTTCCTGTCTCTTACGGCAATGCACCTTTGGAGGACTGTTATCCTTTTAAGGAACTGTGGATTGATTTTTATGAAAAGGAAATCCGGGATCCCCACCTGGTAAAAATGCTTATTCTCAGCAGCTTCAACATGATTACCGTTTACGGCGGGAAAATTAAAGAAAGAGATAAGCTGGAACGGTACGGGAAAATGCTCACAGGCAAGGATCTGGCGGATTACCGGATGCCCAATAACCGGTATACCAAAGGGGGATATAACAGCACGGTCAATACTGTTTTCATGATTCTTAACAGTATTTATCCTGAGAAGGGCACAAGAGAGGCTGCATTGGAACTGGCATATGAAATCGTGGACAAAGTACCGGAAGAGGATTTGTGGTATGAAATCGAAAATGACGGAAGGTATTATTATAATTCGGTACAGGATTATCCTCTGTCCAATATTCCGGTGATCGCCCAGGTTTTAGATACGTTAAAGGATTGGGATGATGAGGAAGAGTTTGGACGGAATTTTACTGCTATGTATCTGCTGGATGATAAATTCAGGTACAATGAACACGGTGAAAAAAACGGGGGTTATTATAACAACCGGGCGGCCTCGTTTTTAACGGTTTATCATTATATAAAAGCCTGTGTCATGGGACTGATCCCCATGGAACTAGTGTATCAGTCCGTATTTACGAGAATTGGCCTTAGGAATGCGCTGGAGGACCTTTCACGCCTGGTGATGGACAGCATGAATGCCAGTGATAAAAACTGCCTGAGCAGGTATTTGTCCGCCAAAGAGCTGGAAGAAGAGAAACTGGATGGGGACAGTCCTTTTGTGAAGATGGGACGGGAGATTTATTTCCGAATAACAGACATGATTCTGGATGTGGAGCTGAAACGGGGAGAGATGGCAACCGCTTTTTCCGACAGCATATCAGCCATGAGGCGGATTTTCGGCCTGGAACGGCTGGTACAGATATTGAAGGCTCTGGGCAATGACAAGCTGGACCGGGGAACGTACTATTACTGGTCAGGAAGCAGGACGGGAAGAAAAGAATGTTTGAGCTACCTTCTCCAAATCTGCTATCCCCGAAAAGAGGATGATTCTGAAAAAATGGGCCGCTTATTCAGCCGGTCCAGGATCAAAGAGCAGAAAATTATAGAAACGGCCATGTATGCCCCTCAGTGGCTTTCCATGATAGAAGAACATCTTGGCTGGCCGGGATTAAAAAGCGGATGCTATTATTTTATGGCTCATATGAATGAACGGTTTGATGATAAAAAAGCGGCCATGATCGCCAGATATACGCCGCTGTCGCCGGAAGAACTGAATAATGGGGCATTCGATGTGGCCTGGTTTAAAGAAGCTTACGGTCTTTTAGGAGAAGAGCGTTTCAAACGGCTCTATGATGCGGCAAAATACATCTCCGACGGCAGCAAGCATGCCAGGGCAAGAAAATATGCGGATGCGGCCCTTGGAACGGTTACGACACAAGAGCTGAGGAAGGTCATTGAGGATAAGCGGAATAAGGACCTTTTGATGAGCTATGGCCTGATTCCCATTGAAGGAAAACAGGACCTTCTGGACAGGTACGAATTTTTACAGAAGTTTTTAAAAGAAAGCAGACAGTTTGGCGCTCAGAGAAGGGCCAGCGAATCTCTGGCTGTTTCCATGGCGCTCAAAAATATGGCAAATACCGCCGGTTATGCGGATGTGACCCGGCTGACGCTGGCTATGGAGTCAGAGTTGGTGAAATCATATGAACCGTATTTTGAGGAACAGGAGATTGACGGCGTCATGTTAAATCTTCATACAGATGAAAATGGAAAGACGCAGATCATCTGCCAAAAAGGCGGAAAACAGCAGAAGTCTGTTCCGGCAAAGCTTAAAAAGCATGAATATTATCTGAAGCTGAAAGAGATTGAAAAGAAGCTGAAAGACCAGTATTCCAGGACGGTGAAGATGTTTGAACAATCCATGGAAGAACGGGAACTGTACCAATACCAGGAACTCAGGCTGCTCTGTGAAAACCCGGTTATTGAGCCGGTGATCAGTTCTCTGGTATTTATCACGGAGGAAGAAATGCTGGCCCATGGATGGATGCAGGGGGAAGGGCTTGTGGACTGTTTCGGGGAGATCCATCTCCTTGCAAAAGAGGCAATGTTGAGAATCGCCCATCCATACGACCTCTACCAAACCGGATGCTGGCACGAATACCAGAAGATGATCTTTGCCGGAGCTTCAGATGGACGAATCAAAAAGCAGCCGTTTAAACAGGTATTCCGGGAACTCTATGTGAAGCTTCCGGAGGAATTAAAGAAAGAGAGATCCACCATGTTTGCCGGCAACCAGATCCAGCCGTCTAAAACTGTGGCCTGCTTAAAGAGCAGAAGATGGATTGCGGACTATGAAGAGGGGCTTCAGAAGGTCTATTATAAGGAGAATTTAATCGCCCATATCTATGCGCTGGCGGATTGGTTTTCGCCCAGCGATATAGAAGCGCCTGCGCTTGAATGGGTGGAGTTTACGGACAGGAAAACGTTTAAGAATGTGAAGATCGAAGAGATTCCGGATATTATCTATTCTGAGGTCATGAGGGATGTGGATCTGGCCGTAAGTGTGGCTCACGCAGGCGGCGTGGACCCGGAGACAAGCCATTCCACGATCGAGATGCGCAGAGCGGTCCTGGAATTCTCCCTGCCGCTGTTTAAACTCACAAATGTGCGTCTGGAAGGAAGCCATGCTTTTGTGGAAGGAAGCCGGGGCCGTTACAGCATTCATCTGGGAAGCGGCGTGATTCACCAGCTGGGCGGTCACCAGATCAATGTGCTGCCTGTGCATTCCCAGGGAAGAGGGAAGCTGTTTTTGCCGTTTTTGGATGAAGATCCCAAGACTGCAGAGATTATTTCCAAGGTGGTGCTGTTTTCAGAAGATAAGAAAATAAAAGATCCCTATATATTGAGTCAGATCATCAGTTTGTAAAAAAATGATCTTTTATAGTGCAATGTGCATAAAAATAAGCTGCGTTTTTACACAGTTTTAATAATAGACTAACAAAAGGTTAAATGCTATAATATCTACAACTGAACAAATCGTGAACCAATTATGTATATCCTGGGGATTGGCCCAGAGTCTCTACCAACTACCGAAAGAGTTGACTACATATTCTATGTAGCCAGCTCTTTTTTTGTTTCGTCGAAACCTGTAGGATTCGAAACAAAGGAGATGGCGGATCATTTGGAAGAGAGTCTGTTTGGCCCGGAGTAATTTAACATATCATGCGTGAATATGATCAGGCATGCGGGCGGACAGACTTTTTGCCTGCCAAAAACAGAACCGGTGAAACATAATTGGTTAAGCGAATCAAGGAGGAGTCAAAATGAAGATTGTAGGTCAAAAAATGAAACGTGTGGATGCTTACGGTAAGGTTACCGGAGAGGCCAAATACACTGCGGATCTGGAACCCAGGGATATTCTCCACGGCAAGGTGGTCCATTCTTCCATAGCCAACGGGCTGGTAAAAAGTTTCGATTTGAGCGAAGCGGAGAAAGTGCCGGGAGTGGTAAAAATTGTCACCTGTTTTGATGTGCCGGACTGCCAGTTCCCCACGGCCGGACACCCATGGAGTGTGGAAACGAAACATCAGGACATTTGTGACCGGAAACTGTTAAACCAGAGGGTCCGCCTGTATGGAGATGATATTGCAGCCGTTATTGCGGAAAATGAGGTTGCAGCAGCCCGGGCGGCCCGTTTAATCAAGGTGGAGTATGAGGAATATGAACCGATTGTCACGATAGAAGCTGCGATGGCTGAGAATGCTTCAGCGCTGCATCCGGATATCCGCAGGGACAACGTGATCGCCCATACCCATATGACCATGAAAGACAGCGGATTTACATATGAACAGGGGATGGAAGAGGCCCAAAAAGCATATGGCGGTGATGTGATCGCCCTGGAGGAGGAATACGATACGGCCCGCATTTCACACTGTCATATTGAACTGCCGGTTTCCTGGGCTTATGTGGATACCAATGGTAAGATCACCATCACTTCTTCCACCCAGATTCCCCATATCGTGAGACGGTGCACAGCTCAGGCCCTCGGCGTTCCTGTTGGAAAAGTCCGGGTGATCAAGCCCTATATAGGCGGCGGTTTCGGCAATAAACAGGATGTTTTGTATGAACCGCTGAATGCATTCTTATCCATGTCGGTGGGCGGACGGCCTGTGAGACTGGAAATCAGCCGTGAAGAGACGATTACCGGAACCAGAACCCGCCATGCCATTAAGGGGAAATGCAGAGGGCTCATGACAAAAGACGGACGTATTCTGACAAGAAAACTGGAAGCCTATGCCAATAACGGCGGCTATGCATCCCATGGCCATGCGATCTGTGCCAACTGTGGCAATGTATTTAAAGATTTGTACCGGGATGAACTGGATGCGGAGGTGGACTGCTGGACGGTCTATACCTCTTCCCCTACCGCAGGGGCCATGAGAGGCTACGGTATTCCGCAGGCGGCCTGGTTTACTGAATGCCTGGCCGATGACATGGCGGCTGCCATAGACATGGATCCCTGTGAATTCCGTCTGAAAAACTGTATGGAAGAAGGATTTGTAGATCCGGCCAACGGCATCACTTTCCATTCTTACGGTTTGAAAAAATGTATAGAGGAAGGCAGAAAATATATTCATTGGGATGAAAAATGGCGCGCATATAAAAACCAGACCGGCCCTGTGAGAAAGGGGATCGGCATGGCAATTTTCTGCTATAAGACCGGCGTCCATCCGATTTCATTGGAGACGGCTTCCGCCAGAATGGTGCTGAATCAGGACGGTTCCATGCAGGTCTGCATGGGGGCAACGGAGATCGGCCAGGGTGCGGATACCGTATTCACCCAGATGGCGGCTGAGACCACGGGCATTTTGGCGGATAAGGTCTATATCGTGTCCACTCAGGATACGGATACCACTCCGTTTGATACCGGCGCTTATGCATCCCGCCAGACTTATGTTTCTGGCATGGCCTGCAAAAAGTGCGGGGAAGAGCTTAGAGGAAAGATTCTGGAATATGCGGCCTACATGCTGAATCATGATGTGAGCGACCTTTCAAAGACGGTTTACGCCGATGTGGTAAAAGAGGCTGCTGAGAAGATTTCAGAAGCATTAGGACTGAATGAAGGGGATGAAGTTACCGCGGATATGCTGGATATTGTGGACAGTAAGGTAGTTGTCAGCGGAGGCGAACCGGTGCTGTTTGATGTGGCAGTTGTGGCGGATACCGCATTCTATTCTCTGGACCGTTCCGTACATATCACCGCAGAGGTGACAAACCAGTGCAAGGACAACAGCTTTTCTTCGGGCTGCTGTTTTGTGGAAATAGAAGTGGATATGCCGCTGGGCCTGGTGACTGTAAAAGACATCATCAATGTCCATGATTCCGGTATCCTGATCAACCCGCAGCTGGCCCGCGCCCAGGTACATGGAGGCATGAGCATGGGGCTGGGATACGGGCTTTCGGAAGAGATATTAGTGGATGAAAAGACAGGAAGAACGCTGAATGACAATCTGCTTGATTACAAGATTCCAACAGCCATGGATACGCCGGATCTGCATGTGGAATTTATCCAGCTGGATGATCCCACCGGCCCTTACGGCAATAAATCCCTGGGAGAACCGCCTGCAATTCCGGTAGCGCCTGCAATCCGCAACGCGCTGTTAAATGCAACGGGAGTCCACATGAACGTATTGCCCATGACGGCCCAGCGCCTGATAGCAAAATTCAAAGAAAACGGTCTGATATAAGGAGAAGGTTTATGTTTGATATAAAATCATTTTATGATGCAAAAAGTGTAAAGGAAGCCATAGAATACCTGGAAAGAGATCCCGATGCCCAGATCATAAGCGGGGGCACCGATGTGCTGATCCGTGTGAGAGAAGGAAAGGACGCTGGAAAGTCAGTGGTTTCCATTCATAATATTGAAGAACTGAAAGGGGTAAAGCTTTTAGATAACGGCGATCTGTGGATCGGGGCGGGCACCTCATTTTCCCACATCACCAACGATCCGCTGATTCAAACATATATCCCAATGTTGGGAGAGGCGGTTGACCAGGTAGGGGGACCCCAGATACGCAAT
>JAGZXV010000219.1 GCA_018378255.1 Clostridiaceae bacterium
GGTGGTGCGGCCTCCCGCAAACCAGGAGCCCCGTCCGGCGAGAAGCCGCACCACCCCCGATCCCTGGATTCACGGCGTTACTTTCTCAACCAAATAAAGATTTCCTACACTCCATAAACTTCCCACCGGTATGTCTCATAAGCCTGATACAGCGCCATCCCCGCAATCTCTTTCGCCGCCTTTTTCTCCAGATAAGCCGCCTCCCCCTGCAGGTATTCCGTATTGCTCAGCATTCCCGCCGACTGTTTTTTCTGCAGGGACTCATAGCTGATAGAAGCGCTTTCAAATGCCTCCAGCGCCGCCTGGTACTCTGTCCGCTTTTGCAGGAGGGTCTGGTAGGCAGCTTCTATGGAGACGGCAGCTTCGCTTTCCGCTGTCTCCACCTTTTTGGATTTCTGATTTTTCTCTGCGGTTCCCTTGGCTTTTGCGTGGCGTTCGTTCTGAACACTGCTGCTGTTGTTAACCGCCTTCTGCTGGTCTGCAGCAAAATCTATGGAATCAATGGCTGTAAGATCCGGTTCGGGAATCGCTCCGATTACAACTGCGTCTGAATCGCTGATTCCCAAAAGCGAAAGAAGCTGCTCCCTCAGCTGGGCCGCATTTTCCTTCAGAGAATTCAAGGAATTTTCTGCACTGCTCAAACTTTTCCGGGCGGATAAAACTTCTGCTTCCGTAGCTGATCCTATCCCATTTTTTATGATGACAGCTGAACAGGATGCCCTTTGGGCCTCCACGCTTTTTTCCCTGGCTTCAATATTACAGAGCATCTGGTTATAGGAATTCATCAGGGTCTGGGCGGTCATTGTCATAGCATCCGCAGACTTTTCCAGCGATTTGGTACTCTTTTCTTCCTTCATTGTTTTGATCTGCTTCGTCAGCTGACTGGAAGACATTTTCAGCGAAGCGGCATTGGATGCATAAACAGAAGATACCGCCGCATCCGAATCCTCCAGATCATCCGCCTTTCCTTCCAAATTGAGCTGCTGCCATTTCAGAGTGTCTCTCATCTCTTCATAAGCTTTTACATTATCATAATAGCTGTCATAGGACGCCTTTAATGAAACATTTCCCACTTTCAGCAGTTCCTTCAGGTTTTCATAACTGATCACTTCGGCCTCTTGTGCCTGTGCGCGGATTGGCGCTGTCAGAACGGCCATCAATGAGACTGCCAGTAATGCCGACCATATTCTATTCCGTTTCACGTATGAACCTCCTTCCTTTTGCGATATGGTTTTTATGATACGGAGGCGAGGCCGTTTACCGCCCATCCGTAGTTTAAAACCGCCTGGGACAGAGCCAGAGAACTGGTTTTCACAGATATTTCTGCAGTTGAAAATGATGCCTTCTGCTGCTGATATGCATTTTTTGTTATGGTTCCGGCTATGAGCTGACGGTCGGCGGTTTCCATACTTTTCTTTTCCAGTTCATATGCCTGCAGAGCCTGGTCATAATCCGACCGGGCCAGAAGGATATTCTGATACGCGCTTTTGACGCTGGCTGCCGCGTTCCGCTCCTGGCTTTTTAACGATTCTTCCAATGATTCTCTGGTGCTGGCTTTCTGGGCATTGGCGATTTGCTTCCTCACGATCCTCAGGCTGTAGTTATTCTCCAGAGCTGCTTTCGTATCTGCTTCCACATCAATAGCTTCAATTCCGGCCAAATCCGGTTCGGGAACTTCTCCTATCTCAACTTCCGCTCCATAGCTCCATCCTGTCATAATACACAGATTCTGTTTCGACTGGTTCAAAGAACTTTCCGCCGAAAGAATGGACGCCTCAGCAGAAGTCACCGCTTCTTTTGCGGAAAGCAGGGCTGCCTGGGTTGACATTCCGGCTGCCAGTTTCGTCTCTACAGACTGATACTGGAGTTTAGACAGTTCCTGGCTGCTTTTAAGTTTTTCCAGATTATAGAATTGTGTCCAGTAATTAATCATCAGGGTCTGGGCGCTTTTTACCAGTCCCATCTCCGTCTGGTCATAGCCTAATTTGATGACCTCGCTGTCGGATACATTATCGTCCCCCTGCTCCATTAATTTATCGGCCTGAAGCTCGCTGCTGAGCGCAGCGGACAGACGGCCCGCATAACCCGAATCATCGGAGTCGGGATATTCTATATTGCTGTAAATGTCCTCGGCCGCATCGTAATAAGACTGGGCTATGTCGTCCTGGTCCTTCTCCCTGTATTCTTTGTAATCGATCTGATTTTGGAGAACTGTGCTGTTGTATTCGTGAATCAGATCTTTGATTTCATCATATTCCAGCTTATTGTCACGCAGCGCAGCCCATTTTTCTTCACTATAAGCGAATTCCGGGCTGCCGGCCAGAGCCTGAAATGGAATCAGACACGCCGTCAGGCACGCAAGGCACCACGCTGTTATTATGTATTTATTCCGCATAATCTCCCTCCATGGCGGAGCGTTTTATCCGCAACTATTGCGCTGCACAGGCTCGCGCTGAGAATTGCAAATTCCCGGCTGCGATTCAAACTTGTGGCTCCGACACAAATTTGGGTGTAAAAAATCAGCCGTTAGGTTTCTTTTTTACACGATCCTCTTTCCATTTCTACAAATCCAGTACGGTACGTTTCTTTTTTCCATTCATAATCGCATAATATACCGGAAGCATGAACAGGGCCACCAAGATTCCGGCGGTCAGTCCGCCGATATTAACGATTGCAAGGCCCTGTGTCGTCGATCCGCTGCTTCCGATAGCAAGGGCCATAGGAATCATAGACAGGATCGTAGTCAGACTGGTCATCAAAATGGGCCTGAGCCTGGTGGCTCCTGCTTCTATTAAAGCTGTTTTCAGATCCATGTCATCCGGTACTGGTTTACCGTATCCACATAGAGAATACCGTTATTGACAACCGTACCGATTAAAATCAGGAATCCTAAAAGCGAGGTCATACTGATGGTTACTCCGGTCAGCTTTAAAAGTCCGAAAGAACCGATAAGGCTGAACGGAATGGTTGTCATAACCATGAACGAGAATTTAGGTGATTCAAATTGAGCGGACATGACCACAAAGATCATGAATACGGCAATGGCAATCGCCATATACAAAGCGGAAAATTCCTCCTGCATCATACGGTCCCTGGAGTTCACTCCTGTCGTTATGGTTCCGGTAAGATTAGGGCTGATCACTTCGCTGTCGATAAGGCTTTTCACATTCCCTCCTGCATAATCGGCAGTTATCGTAATCTGGAACGATTTATCGGTTTTGGAAATGGAGGAAGGACTGTCTTTAAAATATATCTCTGCCACATCCGTCAGCGCCACATATCCGCCGGAAGCCGTATTCAGGATAATCCCTTTCAGCTGGTCTATGGTCCTGTATTCCTCTTCCGGGTATTCCAGCATGACGCTGATTTCCTTACCGTCCACTGTCAGTGTGGTGGCCTCCACCCCGTCCAGCATCTGCTTTACGGCGGAACCGATTCCCGATGCGCTGAGCCCTTCAGCCGACGCCATAACAGGATCCACTTTTATGGTAACGATAGGAGCCGTGTTCTCGATACTGGAATGGACATTGAGCACGTCATCCCTGTCGGTCATCTCTTTTACGATCTTATCGCTCATTTCCTTTAATTCATCATACTGCGTGCCCTTTAAGATCACTTCATATCCCCTGCTTCTTCCCATAAAGCTCATGGAATTGGAAGCTTCCGCGGTAATGGTGCAGTTATCGATATCCGACATCTGATTCTCCCACAGATCCGCAATCACATCTGTGTCCATAGTCCGTTCGTCTTTCAGGTATGCGGTGATCGTACCGCTGTCATTATTGTAACGGAGCATGTAGGAATCCACATTTTCATCATTTTTCACTATTTCTTCCGCCTGTGCCAGCATATCCTCAGCTTTTTCCGTCAGAATTCCCGGCCTCGTTTCTATGCTCACTCTGATGGTTCCCGTATCATCTGCCGTCATAAGTTCTGCTTCCATTCCGCTTGCCATCACATAGATTCCGATTAACAAGGCCACTGAAACGGCCATTACAATCACTTTATGGTTCAGCAGACGTTCCATTATCTTACGGTAAAGGTTCTGCATGCCCACAACCGGCCTGGACATGGGCGCGTGGTCCTTTTCTTTTGGCTTGTAGATCAGATAACAGAGCGGTACAACGGTCATAGCTGAAAACAGAGACGCCGTCATACAGAATACAATGGTATATCCCAACGGTTTAAACATCTGTCCTGTCATTCCCTGCAAAAACATCAGCGGAATGAATACAACGCAGGTGGTGATGGTGGAACCGATGATGGACTGAATAACGATTCCGGTTCCTTCCAGCGCACATTTGGCATATCCCAGCATCCCTTTGTCTTCCGAGGCCTGAGTGGCCCTGAAACAGCTCTCCAGCACTACAATTGAGTTATCCACCATCATACCGACGCCCAGAACCAGCGCGCTCATGGTAATAACATTTAAGGAAAATCCCATCGAGGTCATTAAAATCAATGACAGCAAGATGGAAGTCGGTATGGAACTTCCTACGATCAGAGACGCCTTATAATCGCCAAAGAAGATAAAAATAATCACCATGGAAATAATTACAGCCAGAACCATGGTTTCGGCCACATCTTTTAAGGAACTTAGAATGGAATCAGCCGTGTCATTTACAATACGGATGCTCAGATCTTCGTCTGCCGCTTCCAGGCTTTTTATGGCGCTTTGGACGGCGGAAGATACTTCCATCGCAGTACTGCTCTGCTGTTTCCTGATTGAAATGGAGATGGTTTCCTGCCCGTTATAGCGGGAAATTCCGCCCCGCTCTTCTTCCGCATAATAGATTTTGGCTATATCTTCCAGATAGATAATCTTTCCGCTGGATGTGGTGATGGGGACATTTTTCAAATCGTCTACCGTTTCATTTTCCAATGAAGTGGTTACGGAAAGTTCCAGGTTTCCGGATATGGTGCTTCCTGACGGGTAGGACAGGTTCGATGTAGAGATTGCCGATGCAGCCTGGTTCATGGTCACCTTGTACTGAGCCATTTTTTCCGACTGCAGCTCGATCTTCACGTATTCGGAAGAACCGCCCATGGCGTCCACTTCGGCTATGGAAGCGATCTTTTCAAACTCCGGAACCACGGTCTGATCCACATAATCATATAATTCTGTTTCTGTTTTATGGCTGATGGAAAGCATCATTGTGGTGCTGGAATTGTTATTCATCTCCATAACAGAGGTTTCCGCATCATCCGGAAGCTGCCTGCTTAAATTATCCAGCTTCTTTTTCAGTTCATCATAGGCCTCATCCATATCAGTACCATAATCGTATTCCAGCATGATCATGGCCCTGTTTTCACTGGATGAAGAGCTCATACTTTTTATTCCTTCCAGAGTGCTTACTGCATCCTCGATGGGTTCAGTTACCAGTTCACAGATATCCTCCGGTCCCGCGCCTGAATAGCTGGCACTCACAATTAGCATCGGCTGGTCTGTATCCGGCATCTGCTCCAATGTGGCGGAAAAAACGGACGAAATACCGAAAACCAGCAGGCAGAGCAGCGCCATGACCGTCGTTACCGGCCTTTTCAGCACAAATTTTGTAATTCCCATATGTAAGTCCTCCTCTACTGTGCCGCCGGAGCCGGAACTGCCGAATCCTGTGCCATTTCATCGTTCTGACCGCCCTTTTCTGTTTCTTCTCCCTTTAATTTCACGGAAGCGCCTTCATAGAGGTTGGAACTCCACGTGCTGACGATCATATCATCGGCCGAAATCCCTGACAGCACTTCTGCGTACTCGGAATCATAGATACCAACTTCAATGGGAACCTGAACCGCTTTGCCCTCCTGATAAAGATATACATAGCCTACCCCTCCGCTGTAATAAATGGCATCTACCGGGATCAGCATTGCATTCTCCGTCTTTTCCGTAACCACATTTAATTTGACTGTGCTTCCTGTTGCGATTCCATCGGTTTCCTTTAATTCAGCCTTTACCTTAAATAAACCGGTGGATTCGTCTACCATGGAGCTGATTTCACTGATATAAGCCGGATAGTTTTCACCATTTTTTGTGATATTCAGTTCATCTCCCACTTCCAAATTGGACATCATGCGTTCCGTCACATAAAATGAAACCCTTTTTTCTCCGGCGCCTGCAATCACGCAGAGCTGTGTTGACTGGGATACACTGTCATGGACTTCTATATCGCAGCTTTCAATTTTTCCTGCAATGGGAGCCGTTACCCGGCTGTATTCCACCTGCCTGTCGTAAGCCAGTTTAGCCGCCTCATACTGCAGTTTGGCTGACGCCGCCTTATTGCTGTACTGCTCATATTCCTGATCCGACAAGTCGCCGCTGGCATAGAGAATCTGCATGCGGCTCAGATTATTCTGGGCCTCTGCCAACGTGACTTCCGCCGCATCCATGGAATTTTTGGCTGTCTCCACCTGTTTTGTATCGATTTCACAAAGCACATCTCCGGCCGCAACCGTATCGCCGGCTTTTACAAAGACAGCCGTAACGTCTCCCGATGCCTTGGCATATACATAGACCACATCGGATGGTTCCACAGAACCGGTCAGTCCCGTGGTGAGGCTGATACTTCCGGTGGTTGGATTGGCCGCTTTTACGACTGGAAGCGCTGCCTGCTGCTGTCCCATCATACCGGACGGCCGGGCTTGTTTTTTTCCTCCAAACAGGGCTGCCGCTGCCACTGCAACTATGATAATCCCTGCGCAGGCCGCCCCTATTTTAATCTTTTTCTTCTTATCCATTTTAATATTCTCCTTTAACGGGATAAATTTTCTTATATCTTAAAGCGCCAATATTAATTCAACATAAACAAATCCGCCTTCGCTTTCAATTAATTGTGAAGATTCTGTGATTTATTTATATTGGCTTTATAAAACCATGTTATAATATTTTTTAAATACACTCTATTTTGGAGGTGATGTTATGTTTCAGATCTTAGTTGTAGAGGACGATAAAAATACCAGAAAACTGATGGGAGCCATCTTAAAAGGACACGGTTACTGCCCTGTCTTAGCCGGCGATGGGCTGGAAGCACTGCGGCTGATGGACACCCAGCACATTGACCTGGTAATTATGGATATCATGATGCCCCATATGGACGGTTATGAACTGACCAGACAGCTCAGAAGCAATGATTACAATCTTCCTATTTTAATGGTTACGGCCAAGCAGATGCCTGAAGATAAGAGAAAGGGATTTATCGTCGGAACTGATGATTATATGACAAAACCGGTGGATGAGGAAGAGATGATTCTGCGGATCAAGGCCCTTTTGCGGCGTGCGCAGATCGTGAACGAGCATAAAATCAGCATTGGGGAAGTAATTCTGGATTATGATGCCATGACAGTTACCAGGGGCCAGGAAGTCCAAACCCTGCCCCGCAAAGAATTTTACCTGCTTTACAAACTGCTCTCCTATCCCAATAAGATCTTCACCCGGCTTCAGCTTATGGACGAGATCTGGGGAGTGGAATCGGAAACCGAAGACAACACAATTAATGTTCATATCAACCGGCTCAGAAAGAGGTTTGAAAGTTACCCGGAATTTACCATAGAAACCATCAGAGGATTAGGATATAAGGCGGTGAAAAATACATGAAACGTAACCATAAACATAAACCCTTCAGGAATATTACGGTTGCCCTTACCATCTTCATTTTCCTGATCGTTTTGTCCGTCATGACACTTCAGGGGCTGTTTATGTATTTATATTGGAAGATATGGGTTCAGGCCGACGTCCGCATGCCCCAATTCTGGCGCCCCATCCCTCTTCTGTTCGTTCTCAGCGCCATTTTTGGAATCATCCTCTCCCTGCTCGGCAGCCGGATCCCTTTAAAGCCGGTCCGCGATTTAATTGCAGCCATCAACCGGCTGGCCGAAGGGGACTTCCATGTCAGAATCTCTCTGGACACCACCCAGGAGCTGGTAAAGCTGTCGGAAAGTTTTAACCGCATGGCGGAAGAACTGGAAAATACAGAGCTGCTCCGCTCTGATTTCATCAATAACTTTTCCCATGAATTTAAAACACCCATTGTCTCACTCTGCGGTTTTGCCAAAATACTAAAAAATGACGCGCTGACTGCGGAGGAACGCAATGAATATCTGGACATCATCATAAGCGAATCCAACCGTCTCTCCCAGCTGGCAACCAACGTGCTCAATCTGTCAAAGATCGAAAATATGAATATTGTAACAGAAAATGATTCCTTCGACTTGACGGAAGAAATCCGGCAGGCGCTCCTTCTTTTGGAATCCAAATGGCAGAAAAAGGAATTGGAACTGATCCTCGACTTAGATGAGATTTCATTTTTCGGCAACAAGGCTTTGCTGGACCAGTTATGGATCAACCTGATCGACAACGCGGTTAAATTCTCTCCTGCCAAAGGGAAAATTAAAATCAAGCTGCTCGAACATGGGGACGAAGTTACCTTCCAAGTCTGGGACAATGGCTATGGTATGGATCCCAACACAAAACAGCATATCTTCGACCGGTTCTATCAGGGGGATTCCTCCCGCACCACGGAGGGCAACGGGATCGGGCTCACGATAGTGAAAAAAATAGTGGAACTATACAGAGGCAGAATCTCTGTGGACAGCGAAGCAGGGGTG
>JAGZXV010000220.1 GCA_018378255.1 Clostridiaceae bacterium
GTGGAATTTAACTCCCTGTCTAAAACTTATGGACTGGCGGGAGCCAGAATCGGATTCTGCGTGGGAAACAGCCAGGTGGTTTCTAAGTTAAGAACCCTTAAATCCAACATGGATTATGGGATGTTTCTGCCAATCCAGCAGGCGGCGATTGTTGCGGTTACGGGGGATCAGTCCTGCGTGGCCGATACCAGGGCTGCTTATGAAAAGCGCAGGGACGTGCTGTGCGACGGTTTAAAGTCCATCGGTTGGGACCTGGATAAGCCGGAGGCAACCATGTTTGTATGGGCCAGAATTCCGGGCCACTATAAGACTTCGGAAGAATTTGCCATGGATTTGGTGGAACGGGCCGGTGTGATTGTGACGCCTGGAAGCGCCTTTGGACCGTCGGGAGAGGGATATGTGAGGATGGCTCTTGTTCAGGATGAAAAGGAACTTAAAGAGGCGGTTGCGGCCATTGATGAGAGCGGCATATTGAAAGAGGAGAAAACCATTGAGCTTTAATTATAAGATTATTTTAGAGTACGACGGAACCCGGTATGACGGGTGGCAGAAACAGGGGAATACGGATCATACGATTCAGGGAAAGCTGGAAGCAGTGGTTTCAAAAATGGCGGGAACTGAGACGGAAGTCCATGGATCCGGAAGAACCGATGCGGGCGTCCATGCGTCAGGGCAGGCGGCCAACTTCCATCTGGAGACGAGGCAGGATCCGGAGGAATTGAAAGAGTATTTAAACCGGTATCTGCCGGAAGATATCAGGGTGCTTTGCGCCAAAGAGGTGAGCGCCAGGTTTCACAGCAGGCTGAATGCTGCAAGGAAAACTTATACTTATTATGTGGATATGAGCCCTAAAAAGAACGTATTTACGAGAAAATATGTATATGGCCTGGGACATAAGCTCAATCTGTCCGCAATGGAACAGGCGGCGGTGAAGCTTTGCGGAACCCATGATTTTAAAAGTTTCTGTTCCAATAAAAAGATGAAAAAGACATCGGTCAGGACGCTGTATTCCATCACATTCCATCAGAGGGAGGATGTGATGGAGATCAGGTATACCGGAGATGGGTTTCTCTACAACATGGTCAGGATTTTAACAGGAACCCTGATTGAAGTGGGGCTGGGAAAACGGGAACCGGGATCGATGGATCAGGTTCTGGAGGCAAAGGACCGGCAGGCAGCAGGCTTCACGGCGCCTCCTGAAGGGCTTTTTCTTACAAAGGTGGAGTACGAATGACAGATTTTTTAGTAAGAAAGTTCATTAAGGACTATAATAATGTAGAGGATGTGTCGGTGAGAACCAGATATGGGCTTTTATCCGGCGTTGTGGGAATCTGCTGCAATGTGGTGCTGTTTGCGGCAAAGCTGTTTATCGGCCTGCTGATCGGCAGTATTTCCGTAATGGCAGACGCATTTAACAACTTATCCGATGCTGCGTCTTCGATCATCGGTTTTGTGGGAACGAAGATGGCGGAAAAGCCTGCGGATGAGGACCATCCCTTCGGGCATGGGCGGATTGAATATATTGCGGCGTTTATCGTTGCATTTATTGTAATTCAAGTGGGATTTTCCCTGTTTAAGACTTCCTTTGGGAAGATAAGAAACCCGGAACAGCTGACTTTTAAAGCCATATCTCTGGTGATTTTGTCGCTTTCCATTGTTGTGAAGCTCTGGATGGCCATGTTTAACAGGAAGCTCGGGAAGCGGATTAATTCCACGGTTATGGTCGCAACGGCCGCGGATTCCTTTGGCGACGTGATGACTACGGCCGCCACGATCGTGTCAATATTGGTTTTTGTCGCTACAGGGTATAATATTGATGGAGTGATCGGTTTAGTGGTCTCTGTTGTCGTAATGATTGCAGGTATCAACATCGCAAAAGATACCCTGGCCCCATTAATCGGGGAGGCGATTGATCCGGAACTCTATAGAGAGATTTCCAGATTCGTGGAAAACTATGACGGAATTGTGGGAACTCATGATTTAATCGTGCATAATTACGGCCCGTCCAGAAGCATGGCTTCCATTCATGCCGAAGTTCCTAATAATGTGGATATTGAGGTGTCCCACGAGATTATCGACCGGGTGGAAAGGGAAGCGGCAAAGCGTTTCAATCTGTTTATGGTGATCCATATGGATCCGGTGGAAACCAGCGATGTGAGAGTTATGGATTTTAAAGCGCTGGTGGCAGGTGTTTTATCAGAAATGGATTCCAGGCTGTCTTTCCATGACTTCAGGATTGTGGATGGGACGGAGAGGATTAATCTGATTTTTGATTTAGTAGTTCCAAGGGAATATAATGAGGATATGAGAAAAAGCTTGAGAAGAAAGGTAGCGGAAACGGTTAATCAAAGAGATAAGAGATGTTTTTGCGTCATTACGGTGGAGAACAGCTTTTGTGCGGAAAGCTGATTTATTGCAGCAGTTCAGACGGCCGGCTGTTTCGGCCAGGAAGATAATCTGTCTGAATGGTTGCAATTTGCTGAGAAAATTCCAGATTGATGCAATAAGATGGAAGAATGTAGCATTAACATTATAGAAAGGAATTCATATGAGTCGTGATATACCGCCAGACTATGAGAAGTTAAGCGATGAAGAGTTGCTGGGGCGTGTCGGCACTGGAGATGAGTTCGCATTTCGGCAGTTGTATCAGAATACTGACCGTACTATGTACAGCTATATTTTGTCTGTTTTGAAGAATCCGGACGATGCGGAAGAAGCGATGCAGGAGGCTTATCTGAAGATATGGGTATCGGCTGCGGGGTATATCCCCCAGGGCAAACCTCTGGCATGGATGTTCACCATTGCCCGGAATCTGTGTTATATGAAGTTCCGGGAGAAAAAGCATCAGGCGGATATCGGAATTGATGAATTGGAAGATCGGGAGCCGGGTGAGGTTTGTCTTCCGATTGAACAGGCGGCAGATAAGATGGCTTTACAGGCGGCCCTCAGTATACTGAAGGAGGAGGAACGGCAGATTGTTCTGCTCCACGCATCTGCAGGACTGAAACACCGGGAAATAGCAGCTTCGCTGAAGATGCCCTTGGCTACGGTTTTGTCCAAGTATAACAGAGCTATGAAAAAATTGGAAAAGTATTTAAGAGAGGAGTGAATTCGTTGAGAGCAGAAGCAAAGAAGAAGATTGCAAAAGATGAAATTGAACAGCGTTTGTTTTCTGCCGTAACGCAGATTACTCCCGATGTGTTGGACAAAATCGATTTGTCAGTGCCGCAGGAAAAGGCTGTGAAACAGGCGTCTGTCGTTTCATTCAACAGATTGCGGAAAGGAATGGCTGCTGTGGCGGCCTGTATCTGTTTAATTACAGTGACAGGCGGAGTTTATGCCTATGGGGAGATGAAAGTGGTCTCTGTCGTAGGAATTGATGTCAATCCTGGGATTGAGCTGTCCTTAAACCGCAGAAGCAGGATATTAAAGGCAGAAGCGGTCAATACGGACGGCGCCGATATTCTTTCGGATGTGGATATAAAGGGGAAGAAGTTTGATCAGGCCGTGGAGAGCCTGGTTGATACGATGCTGAACCAGGGATATTTAAAAGAGGATTACAATGCCGTGCTGATCACAGTTACTGATGTGAAAAACAGGAAGAGAGAAAAGGGAACGATCCGGGATACGGCGGTTCAGGACGTGGAAAAGACGCTGCAGGATAAGGATGTAAAAGCAGTGGTCTATGACCAGGAGATAGAAGTCACCCCGGAACTTAAGGAGCTGGCTCAGGAATATGGAATCTCCTGTGGCAAGGCATATTTTGTGCAGAACATCATTTCAGAGAACGAGGAATTGAATATGGATGATATGGAGGAATTATCAGCACTCAATATCACCCAGCTCTCTCAGGAGATAGAAAACCAGGATCTGCAGTTTGCGTCCGGCGATGAGACGGAGGACGACTTCATCTTTGGGGATGATGCGGAAGAAACGGAAGAAGCGAGTGGGGAAGAGGAATCAGAGGAATTAAGCAGCTACGATGATGCCGGTGAGGTGGAGACGGACGAGACGGAAAACGTTGACCCGGTACGACGTCTTGCCGATGGGGACGATCTCATGTCCGATATAGAGGATGAAATCACAGACGACGGTTCTTGGGATGAGGAAGATCCGGATGAGAGAGAATCAGCAGCGGCAGTTGCGGCAGCGGCAGTCCAGGAACCTGAAGAAGAGGAAGCCACTCCGTCAGATGCGCCGGTTTTAGCATCCCCCTCCAACGGAACGCCCGTAGCTTCACCGTCAGATGCATTGTTTGAGGAAGAAGTCGAAGAGGAGACGGACGAGGAAGAAGAGACAGAGGAAGAAACGGAAGAGGAAAGCGTGGAACTGGAGATGGATATAGAAGGAACGGCCGGACAAGAAGCGCCGGATGTCCATCCGATGTAAAGCTTGATAAAGAAAGCTGCTTATAAGCGAGTCTGACGCTGTTTTCTTTATCAATTTTCTCATCGTCTGAACTGTTATAATGAATTGTATAAACAATTAGTTTAATTAAAAAAACTGTTGACATTTGCAATTGTTTCCTTTATAATATATCTTGTTGTTGCGATGGGCTATCGCCAAATGGTAAGGCAACGGACTCTGACTCCGTCATTTCAAGGTTCGAATCCTTGTAGCCCAGCTATCACTCCCACAGAAGTATGTCTGTGGGAGTTTTTTTATAATAGAAAAGTCTTCGCTGAAATTGAGTTATGTAAACTGATGGTTTTGCCGAAGCAGGGTATAGAAAACAGACGGTGATTAAAACAGATCGATATAAAACCCTTCTTCAAATTCATCGCCGTCAAGGTCATCATCCTCGGTCATAAAGTAATGCATATCCAGCAAATCGGAATCGGTCATGTTTTTGACAAGTTTTGCAGTCATTCCTTTCGGGGATTTTTGATATATTTTTGTCTGAGTTCCTCTATAAATTTTGCATCCATTGATTTATACCCTCCTGCCTGTTAATAGGTTAAGTATGATACAGGCAGGTGAAAAAATCAAGCGGAACGGCATTTGATTTTCGCCATTGTCCGTTCGTAAAGAATTTCATGACTGCATTTCGGGCAGTTTAAAGGGTCGTAGCCAAAAGAAAGAAGGATGTTGCTGCGCCACTTTGTAAAGCTTTGCAAGATTTGCTGTTTCGATTTGGGGATCGCTTTATGCAGCGTTTTATCGATTTCTCTATGGCGGGCATAAAGACCGTAATAACGGGTCATCTTGAAATTTTTATCAGGGATATGCTGGATCAATAAGCGAATAAAATCAAGTGCGGGAAGGGTCTGCTGATCTATTTGATTACAGTATTCGTATCGCAAAGATTTGGCTTAGCGTAAACGTAGAAGCCATTTTTATCTTTGCGACAGATAAGAGCCTTTGTTTTCTTGAAAGAAGGACCGATCCGTTTTTCCAACTCGTTCAAAAGAGCGGTTTGGAATGATTTTCTGAGGAGGGTATAGTTGAAGTGTTTTACAACACGCCAGAAGCCATCATCAGAAAAACCGCCCTCGGTAATCAGGCAGTGAATGTGAGGGTTCCATTCCAGAGGCCTCCCGAACGTGTGAAGGACACAGACGAATCCGGGGACAAAATTTTTGGATTGATTTATGTTATGAAACATGCGTAAGAAGACACTGCGAACAGCCAGGAAGAGACAGTTTAGGAGGGAGCGGTCTTCGAGAAAGAAATGTCGGAGTTCTTCATCAATGGTAAACACACAATGTCTGTGGATGCAGTGAATGAGCTTAAAGGAGATGGAGGCAGCCCGTTCCTGAGAGTATTTGACCCCACAGGAGGGACAAAAGCGGCTTTTACAATGGAAAGCGACAAATTTCATGTTCCCACAGTGTGGACAGACGTACATGGCCCCACCAAAGGCCGGGTCGCCACAGTTAATCACCTTGTCAACGTTATCAATGACGACTTGACGTGGATGTAAAATATATAACATTTCTTCATAATGGTCAGCAAAGATTCTCTGTAGAATATTCATGATTCTATTATGAGGGAAAACGGAATAAAAAGAAACCCCTAATTCCCCTCATGAATGAGGGGCCAGGGGAGTTGAAGTGTCGAAGACACTTTATCATCAAATGCTTTCTCTTTAATCGTTGTAAAACAGCCAAGTGCTGCCCTTGTCAACGCTCTCAACCATGTTTCGGTATGCGCCAAGAACCCCGTTTGCAGGATGATTTGGACGTTTTACATATTTCATTCGTTCTGCAATTTCTTCGTCGGTTAATTCCACATTGATTGTTCTTCCATCCAGATCGATTTCAATCATGTCGCCATCCTGGACAGCAGCAATTGGACCGCCCTCCCATGCTTCCGGAACAACATGGCCTACGCACGGCCCTCTGGTTGCGCCGGAGAAGCGTCCGTCGGTGACCATGGCGCAGCTTGTATGAAGCCCCATACCAACAAGCATCGCAGCGGGGATAGACAGTTCTCTCATACCGGGACCACCCTTAGGTCCCTCGTAGCGGATTACCAGTACACAGCCGGGTTTCATAGGTTTTGTAGTCATGAAATCGCGGAGATCCTCCTCGGAATCAAAACATACAGCAGGACCGCGGTGTTTGAACATCTCAGGCACAACGCCGCTTTTCTTCACGATACATCCGCCGGGAGCGATATTTCCATAGAGAACAGAGTAGCATCCATCCGGATATAAAGGATTCTCAGCACTGTGGATGACTTCCGGATTAATCTTTTTATCGTAAGAATCAAGAAATTCTCTTAAAGTACCGCCCATAGCCATATTGACATCCAGATCCAGATAATCACGGATGGACGTAAGTGTGCCGCCCACGCCGCCTGCTTTGTAGTAGTCTGTCAGATTGTACTTGGAAGAAGGCTTGAACTTAGCTACGCATGGAACATGGCGCTGAATCTCATCAAAATCCCCCATCTCAAGCTTGATGCCCATAACCTTGGCAATCGCACAGATATGGATCTGTGCATTGGTAGATCCGCCAGTAGCAGCAACATGGCGGAGACCGTTCTTTAAGCTGGCTTCTGTTACAATGTCTAAAAATTTGATTCCCTGTTTGGTGAGGTCAACGATACGTTCCCCAACGGTGCGTGCCTGACGGTATTTTGCAGCAGAGCTGAACAGCATGATGGTACTGTCGACCGGACATATGCCGATTACCTCGGAAAATACACTCATTGTACAGGCAGTTCCGTACATGCTGCAGGTTCCGCAGGAGAAGCAGATGTTCTCTTTGTACTCTGTAAAAGTATCAGATGTAATAGCTGTTACATTGTTTGCTCCAATGGATTCCTTTAAATCAGGAGTTACATAGGTCTTGCCGTCCTGGGATTCATATGGAATCATGGTTCCTGCTGTCAGAAAGAGGGAAGGCTTGTTCAGTGCGGCAGCCGCAATCAGCATACCGGGAACAATCTTGTCGCAGGCGCACAGATAAACCATGCCATCAAACTCATGGGCATTGGCCATAGCCTCAATACTTCCGGAGATCAGCTCCCGTTCTGGAAGAACATAGTGCATGCCAAATCCATGTGCCATACCATCACACGGTGCAGGAACATTGAATTCAGCGGGAATTCCTCCAGCGGCCCAGATTCCCTCCTTTACATATTTGACTAACTCTGCAAAATTCCGGTGTCCCGGGTTTACATCTGTGTAAGAATTGGCAATGCCAATAATCGGCTTCTTTAAATCTTTAGTGCGGTATCCACAGGCATTCATCAAACCGACAAAATATGCTTCCTGGGGATTTTCAGGGTTATGATTCCCTGTCCAGTCGTCTTTCATAACCTGGCTCCTTTCTGGAAAGAAAAATTCAGATGCATGGTAACTGCTTTTATTATAAAAGATTCCTGAACAAGTGAAAAACAGTTTAACAGAGGGATTAAAACAAGAAAAAACTTGTTGACTATGAAAAAATGTATGTTAATATGAATAACAAAAAGCGGATTTACAGAGTGGAATTCATAAATGTGATGAACTTGGATAAAAGGAGAATATGGAGGAAGTGAGGAGGATACCATTATGATGATAGGTTTTGAGATGTTCCTACTGGCAGCGGAAGAGATGAATATGACAAGAGCCGCTGAGCGGGCGTTTGTGACACAGCAATGCCTGAGTGATCACATCAGGCGTCTGGAAGAGAGCTACCATGTGCGGTTATTCTGGCGAAAACCCAAACTGGCATTGACACCGGAAGGGGAAGCAATGGTTCGGTATCTCACAAAAATCAGGGTTTTAGAGGAGGGCATGCAGAAGGAACTGTGTGATATCAATGCAGGAGTGCGGGGAACTCTGAACTTTGGAATCGGAACAACCAGGGGAGAAATTCTGGTTCCAATGCTTGTAGAGGCAATCAGGGAGAATGCTCCGCAGGTAGACTTTCAGGTTGTTCTGGGGGATACCAGAGATTTGGAACAGCAGCTTTTATCCGGAAAACTGGATATTATACTAGGCGTTTCCACAGAGAGAAACTCCATGCTTCGTTATAAAAGCATACAGGATGAACAGCTCTATTTGATTATTCCTGAGAGTATGTTCCAGCATTACTTCCCGGAAAACAATGAATTGTATAGAAAAAACTTTGAACAGG
>JAGZXV010000221.1 GCA_018378255.1 Clostridiaceae bacterium
ACTCCAGAACTCCGTCCCCCTGCCCGCAGGTGTAATGCAGCCCGCCTCTGTTTTTGTCTTCTTCAAAAACGACGCCCATACTTTTAAAATAACTGTCCTTTTTTACGGATTCGTAGCAGCCTTCCGCCTCTGCCCAGGCAGACAGGGGGATCCGCTTATTTTCAACCGGCGTCATGGAAAGCCGGGCCACATATGCATTCAGTTCCGCCTCTTTTCCGTCTTCCTCCATATCCAGATATGGAAAGATGCAGTCAAAGACGGCATCCAGTATCTGCTGATGCCCTCCTGTTATGGCCAGAGTATCCGCCGTTGTAACACAGACCAGATCCTGCTTTGGACAGCAGAGAATAAACTGCCCACCCATACCGTAACATCCATAGCAGTCATGGCGGAACCGCCAAAACTGATATCCATAACCCTGGCGTTCATCCTCACAGTTTCTGGAACCGGCGGTTTCTGTCTGGCATTTGACCGCTTCCTCCAGATACCATTTGGGATAGATCTGCCTCCCGCCGGATTCTCCCTGATGGAGGAGCAGAATGCCTGTTTTCAACAGATCCATAGGCTCCGCCATCAGTCCGCTGCCTCCCATGGAAACGCCAAACGGATCTTTTATCACATAGGATCCGGCTGAAAAACCTATCTCATCCAGAAATTCACCCTTTAAAAATTCCAGAAGTTCCATACCGGTCAGCTTTTCCACCAGAGCGCAGAGGGTGTGGGCCGACGACGTATCATAGGTGAAAATTTTTCCCGGCCTGTGATCCGGCTCCGTGGTAAAGAAACTCTCCACCCAGTTTTTAGTTAAATCCCTTTTATACGTAGTTCCCCCATAACAGGTTTCCATCTTCAGCATATCCCGAATGGTCATGGACGCCAGCCACGGATGCACCTTTTGGGGAAGATATTCCTCAAAATACTTGATAACAGGATCATCCAGCCCTATCATTCCCCTGTCCGCCAACAGCCCCACCGCCAGCGACGCGAAACTTTTCGTAATGGAATACATCCGGTGCAGACTGTGTTTATCATAGGGAAAAGAATAGGCTTCTGCAATCACCTTTCCTTTTCTGTACAACAACAGGCTGTGCAGCGGTACATTCTGTTCCTTTAGCCGTTTCAGGCATGACAGCACCGCTCCGGAAGGAACCCCGGCCTCTTTTGGACTGCCAAATACTAAATCCTCCATAAGCTCCCCCATCTTATTGTTATTTTCCTTCGTATGTGATCACGGATTCCACCGGATATCCGGCCAGTTTCTCTCTGCCCTTCAGCCCGGCAAGTTCCATCACAAAACAGATTTTCACCACAACGCCGCCCAGCTTTTCAATCAGCTTAATGATGGCTTCAATGGTTCCTCCCGTGGCGATCAGATCGTCTACGATTACAACTCTCTGCCCCTTTTTTATGGCATCCTTGTGCATCTCAATTACCGCGCTGCCATATTCCAGCTCATATTCCATGGAAATGGTTTCGCAGGGCAGTTTGCCCTGTTTGCGCACAGGAACAAATGCTTTATGTGCCGCATAAGCTACCGGCACGCCAAAGATAAATCCTCTGGATTCCGGCCCTACCACCACATCATACTCCGTATCTTTCAGTTTATCCAGAATGCCGTCGATGGCTAAATGAAGCCCGTCCGCATCCTGCAAAATCGTTGTAACATCCCTGAAAATGATCCCCGGTTCCGGAAAATCCGGTATACTTCTCACATAATCTTCTACCTTTTTCATACGCTTCCTCACATTCCGCCGCATAAGCGGCATTTTAATCTATATTATATTTTTTCATCTTTCTCCACAAAGTTGTGGTGCTGATATGGAGTGCTTTTGCCGTCAGGCCTTTGTTGCCATTATATTTCCTCAAAGTGTTTCTGATAAGCTCCTCATAGGAATCTTCATAAGCCGGTGCTGCCTGTTCTTTCTCATCCTTTTCCTTGCTCTCATGATGCCCATACAGCTGATCCAGAAGCAGGGTTACATAACTATCCGTGATCGTCCGTTTTCCCGCCGTCAGAATCAGCCGTTCACAGAAACGTTCCAGCTGGACCCGGTTGCCCTCCCAGCTGTATTGGAGCATAACCCGCTTGGCTCCTGCGGTAAATACATGGAACTTGGAATATTTTTCAATATACTTGGGTATATAAATATCGATCAGACGCTCCATATCCGCCTTCCTCTTCCGCAGCGGAGGGATCACGAGAGTGAGGGAATGAAAGATATAGTACAAATCATCCCGAAACAGCGTTTTTTCCACCAGTGAATACAGGTCCTTGGTGCAGGCGCCGATGATTCTCGTGTTGGCATCCTGAATCCGTTCCAAATCATTATAGATGAGAGTGTTGTTCTGAATGATATTATTTACGAAAAACTGGGTTCTCACACCCATCTTATCCAGGGCATGAATGACCAAAGTCCCATTGGCGGCGGCCATCAGGGCGCCCTGGGTACGGTCTTTGGAATCAGGGTTTAAAAACCGTTTTCCAAACAACAGGTCGATCTGGGCTTCATCCGAAAGCCCGGCGATATTCACCGAGATATAAGGCCCTGATTTCCTCATGCTGTGGTTGTGTATGGCCTGGGCGATTTCTTCCCTTTCATCCCCGGATTCCCCTTTTATAAGAATGGGGCTGGTGGACAGGGCATAGCACTTGGCCATCTCGATGGTTTCCGGCATTCCTTTGGTCAGCGGCTCCAGGCTCTCAAAGGTGTTTCTGGCCACATAACCGCGCAGATACTGGTCCTGCATCTGCTTTGTTTCATTATAACCGGAAGAACGGTTCACCTTGTTGCAGGAAATAATGGCCCCGTCCACTTCCTCCGCAATCACTACGGGGATCATCAGCACCACCATATTTTCATTTCCGATTTTAACAAAGGTGGCATAGCTTTCCTTGGGGCTCTTCAGCACCCGTTTCACAGCATTGCTGTCCAGCCCTTCCAGAACCGACGTAACCTTTTTACCCATAACATCCGTTACGGATTTTCTCAGCATCAGCTCCATGGCATGATTGATTACTGTGATTTCCCCTTTTTTATTGACCTGGATCAGCCCATTGATAGCGCTTTCCAGAATCGATGTAAAATGAACATAGTTATTCCGCTCCACCTCGCTGACCCGGTAAAGAGCTTCCGCCTGGTCAATGGAGTTGCGCACAGATTCTCCTGTGGAATGAAAATATCCTGTAACAATATTGCGGTCTTTCACATAATCCAGGACATTGGCCCCGCTTATGATCGCGTCCACCTTCTCATCAATGGCCAGTTCCACCATCTGCTGAAAGTTATACCCTTCATCCAGGGGGTATTTTCTCACATCCGCATCGAATAGCTCTCCTAAATGGGTGGTGTCACAAAACATCTGTGAATTTCCCACCAGGCCGATCCTGGGATAATCCTTGCCTATTTTTTTCTTCATATCCCGGATCAAAATACCGATCTCCTGGGCTGTCAGGGTGATGTCCACAACGGAAATGTTGGTATACTGGCGGATCAGGCTGGCCTGGCGGCCCCTGGCTATGATAATGTTAATTCCGTCCGATACCGCTTTCCTTGCTTCTGTAACAGCATCCTCGCCGCCTTCCGTCATCTTCAAAACCGTAATGTGCCCCGGGTTCTCAGCCAGTATCTCCTTTGCCCTGTCATAAACCTGCTGATCCGGTGCAAAAAATGCAATTCCTGCCACTTTTCCCGTGTTCCTTTCTAAAAACGTGTTCCTGATTCAAACACACTTTAATATGACCCACATCAAATGCCTTACTGGTCCATACTAGTTATGAACATTTATAGAACGCTTCTTCAATCACAGAATATCCGTTCCTGATAATATAACAATAAAACTGCCTTTGCCGTTTTTCACAGCAAAGACAGTTTTAGTATACCCCATTTAGGGCGCTCCTTCAAGTTTTTAATTCATCAGCTTTTTCACAATCTCATTCGCCTTCCCATAAATAGTTTCCGGCTCCTCCCCTACAAAGAACTCCCCGTTCTCATAGAGAATCTTCCCGTTAACCATAGTCAGCTTCACATTGGACTTGCTGCCGCTGTACACCACATTTTTCGCAATGTTGTTAAGCGGCTGCATATTCGGCTGGTGCAGATCGATCATAATCAGGTCCGCAAACTTGCCCTCCGCCAGCACATCGCAGTCCGTAAGTCCCATAGCGCCTGCCCCGTTCACCGTTGCCATGGTGAGCACCGAACCGGCGTCCACGGCAGAGGCATCATTTTCACGGATCTTGGCAAGTCCTGTCACTAAAAACATCTCACGGAACATATCCAGGCAGTTATTGCTGGCCGGACCGTCGGTTCCAATGGCTACAGGGATGTTGAGCTCCAGCATCCGTTTGATGGGCGCGATCCCGCTGGCCAGTTTCACATTGGATCCCGGATTCGTAACCGCGGTCAGCTTCTTTTGGGCAAAAACAGCTAAATCCTCTTCCGTCATATGGACGCAGTGATATCCGCCGCCTCCGAATTCGAACATTCCCAGGCTGTCTAAGAACACGGTAGGCGTCATGCCGCTTCGTTTTATGCACTGCTCCACCGAATCCACAGTCTCGGAATTGTGGTTAAACACAGGGGCATGATACTTCTGCGAAAGCTGCGCTATCTCAAGAAGCAGCGGCGTTTCCACCGTATATTCCGCATGAAAGCCCAGGGTGTAGCTGATTAACTCATGGTAATCATTATATTTCAGGAAGTTCTCTTCCACCGTTTTGGCCGTTTCTCCTGAAAATGATGTGATCGGGCAGCACAGCGCCGTCCTGAATCCCATCTCTATGGAAGCGCGGGCGATCTGGTCCGGGAAGAAATACATGTCGTAATTAGCCGTAATCCCGCTGGTCAGATACTCAAGGATTGCCAGCTTGGAAAGATGGTACACATCTTCCCCGCAAAGCTTAGCTTCCAGCGGAAATACCTGCTTATTCAGCCATTCTTCCAGCGGCAGGTCATCTGCGCTGGAACGCAGAAAGGTCATGCCGGAATGAGTGTGGGCATCCTTAAAGCCGGGCATGATCAGATTGCCGTCCGCATCGATTTCCCGGTCCCAGGTCATCTCTTTCGCCGTTTCTTTGGCCGGCCCCACATAGCTGATTCTGGTTCCATCCGTCCAGACTTCCCCTTCCGTCACAGCGCATCCGCCGTCCATAGTCATAATCCGGGCATTATAAAATCTTATTTTCATCTATATTCCGCCTTTCTTCACCTGTACTGATCCAGTCCCAATCGAATATACTGTTCCTTAGGCGCGTCATTTTCCTCCATAAGGCGGATCATGCTGCGGATCATCCGCTCCTCAGTCTCCTGATCATCGAGAGGGTGTTCCTGTCCCGGATCATTTAACACATCAAAGAGCATATGGCCTCCGTCATAGAGAGAAGAAGGCGGGAAGCCCATGGTCGGAATCTTCTCAGTTCCCGGCACCGATAATACCTTCATTCCCTTTGTAAATGAAAATCCGTCCACTAATTCCATGTTCAGCAGTTCATCCCGGTCAAAACTTTCCTTCATATGAACCGGCATCAGGGTATAGTTGCTGAGGTTTTCATTGTTATGCTCCACTCCGGTATCACAGGCCCTCATATACACATAGCGGCCGTCCGTGATGTTCACATGACATCCATGCATTCCGAACAGCGCATATTCCCTCACCGGTTCATCCCGGCTGATCACATCCGCCAGGGATTTGCCCATGACGTCTTTTGGAATCTCCACATTGAAGTATTCCAGAAGTGTAGGACACAAATCGATGGTCTGTACCAGGGAATTCCTTCTCTCCCCTTTCTTTCTGCATCTGGGATCCCAGATAAATAAGGGGGTATGGGCGATTTCATTGTAAAACGGCATCATAACCTTGCCCCACCAGTCATGTTCGCTTAAAAGAAAGCCGTGATCCGTGTTGACGATCAGCATGGTATCATCCCACATCCCATATTCGTCCATCCTGTCGATGACTTTTCCCAGATAGTGGTCGCACATGGACAGCACAGCCGCATACTCGTTGATACAGTGTTTCACCTGCTCTGGCGTTTCCCGGATCTTATGATAAGAAGGCCAGTCAAAAACAGGGCCGTCGTATCCGTCCTCATAAAGTTCCTTATAATTTGTCTGGCTGTAAAACGGCTCGTGGGGATCAAATGCCTCCAACTGTAAAAACCAGTTGTCCTCTCCATGGTTATTTTCTATAAATTCCAATCCGTTTTTAAATGTGACCGCAATGGGCTGGTCCTCTTCCTTCTGCATATAAAGGCGGTTCACCCAGTCCTGTCTCCCCCAAAGTCCTGGCTTCCCATCAATGCATTCCGGAATGGGGAAATCCGGGAGATAGCCTTTCCAGCCGTCCCCTTCCTGTCCTCTGGCCCACTCATAGGAATTGTATTTCGTATGATAGTTTGCCCCGCCTTCTTCCCAATAATGCCAGTGGTCGCTGGCTAAATGGGTGTATACCCCGTTATTTTTAAGAAGTTCAGGCATGGAATCGTCAAAAGGTTCCATAGGTCCCCAGCTCCGGTGAAGAAAATTATATCTTCCGGTGTGGAGCTCCCGCCTGGCCGGCATACACGGCATACTGCCCACGTAGCACTGGTCAAACACCACAGTCCGTTCCGCCAGCCGTTTAAAATTGGGTGTCTTCGTCCAGTCGCATCCATAGCTGGAGAGCATGTGGCGGTTTAATGAATCAAACATTACCATAATCGCTTTCATCTATCTAACTCCTTCCCGGCATATGCCGTAAAAAGCTTATTGCAGTGCACCCCAGGGCGTTTTTAAACGCATCCTAGTGTTCCAGCACCTCCCCGATTCCTGCCGGGGTAGAGACGTAACGCACCGCAAATATTATAACAAATAAAGTAACCGCATAGGGAATCATCTGAAGAATCTGTCCCGGGACCATTGCCGACGGAATCACAAGCTGCAGGGAATCAGCAAATCCGAAGAGCAGGCCGCCGCCCAGCGCTCCCAAAGGATTAAACCGTCCCAGAATGTTCACCGCCACAGCGATAAAGCCACGGCCCGCCGTCATTTCGCGGACAAACATGTTCACATGGTCGATGGATAAAAAGCTTCCGGCCATTCCGCAGACAGCGCCTGATATCAGGATACCCAGATATTTATAGCGGTTTACCTTTAAACCGATGGAATCGGCGGTATGGGCGCTCTCTCCCACAATCCTCATCCGCAGCCCCGAAGGCGTCCTGAACAGGTAAAACCAGGAAACAGCCACCACAATCAGCATCACAGGGATCAGGATTGATAAATCCCCAACTCCTGGCACGTGAATCCTGGGAAGGGTGGGAACCTGATCGGAATTCGCCCTGGTTCCCCAGATCATCTGTGTCATGGAAGCCGTAAAACCAGAGGCAAACAGATTAAACCCTATTCCGCAGATTACCTGGTTTACATGGAACCGGATCGTAAATACACCGAACAACAGGGAAAATATAAGGGAAACTAAAATTCCCATAAAAAGCCCTAAAAACGCATTCTGGAACAGATAAGAGCCCAGAGCGGCTCCCCACGCGCCCATGAGCATAAATCCCTCCAGCCCAAGGGCCATGGTCCCGGACCTGGCCGAGAACGCGCCGCCCACTGCCGCCAATGTAATCGGCGTGGACATGCGGATGGTGGAAACGATCAAAATTAACAGTGTCACCTTCCAGTCGCTCATGAAACCGCCCTCCTCTTCTTTTTAAAGATTTTCGAAACTCCTCCATTTATCTGGCTGATCAGCTTAGGCGCTGCAATGAACACAATTACCAGAGCCTGAATGATCAGTATGTAGTCCATCGGGATATTTGCCACCCGGTTTACGGACATAGCCCCTGCCTTCAGCCCTCCAAAAAGAATACCGGAAACCAGGATGGCCACCGGGTGGTTGGCAGCCAACGCGGCCACTGCAATTCCCTCAAACCCGTATCCAGAAGAAAAGTTATCGATAAAACGGTAATGCACGCCCATAATCTGGCCCGCTCCGCACAGCCCTGCAATTCCGGCGCTGAGAAACATGGAAATCACAGTGACTGTTTTATAATTGATTCCGGCTGTCTCTGCTGCCAGGCGGTTGAAGCCCACCGTTCTCATATGAAAACCGAATTTCGTATATTTTATCACCAAAGCGATGATAACTGCCGCGGCCACCGCCATAAAAAATACTGCTGATAGCTGATGGTCAGGGAAAATCCGCCCAATCACCGCATTGTCACTGATGAGGGCCGTCTGCAGGGTGCTTTCATCAGCCCGCAGAGGAGCCGCCACCAGATAGCCGCAGAAATTCTGGGCGATGTAGTTGAGCATGATCGTAACGATTACAATATTGGAACCGAACTTTACATCTAAAAATCCGGCGATTCCTCCATACAGCCCGGACGCCGCGAAAGCGGCTAAAAGTACCAGCGGCACATATATGATCTTTGGAAGTCCCGGGAACAGGGTTCCCACAACGGCTGCCGTCATGGCTCCCACATAGATCTGCCCTTCCCCTCCCAGATTCATGATGTTGGCCTGTTTTGCCACGGCAAAGGCCAGACCGGACAGAATGAGGGGTGTTGCATAGGACAGC
>JAGZXV010000222.1 GCA_018378255.1 Clostridiaceae bacterium
CACCGCAAAGGTGGTGACTGTGTGTTCTGACATCGGGGGGGGGAGACGCATTTCAATCCACACCACCGCAAAGGTGGTGACTCAAACTATTCGCGAAAGTCGGAACTGTTTAACATTTCAATCCACACCACCGCAAAGGTGGTGACAATAAACGCTTGTATCACCAATAGTACGTTTATTAATTTCAATCCACACCACCGCAAAGGTGGTGACAGATGGAGGATTTATAAATGAGATTTAATGTAGATTTCAATCCACACCACCGCAAAGGTGGTGACAGCAATTTTGCACAAAATCCCTTCGTCATTATGTACAAAACCACCAAAAAAGCAACTTATCTCATTCAATTTTCTCTAATCAATTCACTCACCACACACCACTTAAACAAAAATCTCTCCAATCCCAGGTGCGAATCCTCCGGCATTTTCATGTGCGCTTATGATTCGCACTAAAAAATCAATGGTTCTTCAACGTTAATCCCCTTCCCAATTCCTATCTGCTCAACCTTAGCTTTCTTTTGATTTCCAAGATAATAAAACCGGATGCTGTCCACGCTTTCATCAATAATATCCGTCAAAATAGATTTTAACATCAAACACTGGCCTGGATCGAGAATACACTCAAATACAGAATTCTGTACTCTGGTCCCATAATTTACACATTGTTTTGCCACCTTTCGCAGCCTGGCCTTTCCCGCTGCCGTCTCGGTATTCACGTCATAAGTAATAAGTACCAGCATAGAAACCTCCCATAGAAATTCCTCTATTTCCAGAAAAACGGCGGATATTCGTCAATATCACCCCTTAAATATCTGGCCAGCAGCATGGACTGGACAAATGGAATCATTCCCCACTCTACTTTTTCCCCAAGATAAGGATGTGTAATAATTTCCTTTTTCTTATTCTGCCATTCAACTAAAACATTCTTTCTTGCCTTATCGCTGATTAATACCGCCCCGTCTTCTTTTCTGGTAAAGTCTTTTCCCGTTATCATCTTTTTATTGATCAATGTCAGCACAAAGCGGTCTGCAAGAACCGGCCTCAATTCTTCTATCAAGTCCAGAGCAAGCGATACTCTTCCGGGCCTGTCCGTATGCATAAATCCTACATACGGATCCAGCCCAACTGTTTCTAATGAAGAAGCAATCATATTGGTCAAAAGTGTATAAACAAAAGACAGCATTGCATTTACATTGTCCATAGGCGGCCTTTTATTTCTGCCGGAAAACACAAAATCCTTTTTCTGCTGCAGGATCAACTGGTCAAACACTCCAAAGTATATGCTGGCTGCCTCTCCTTCAAATCCCCTAAGCTGTTCCATATCGCTGCATTTTTCTATATTCGCCAATGATTTCTGCAAAAATCCGGAAGCCCTTTTTACCTTTTCAACATCCACTTGAAGTCCATGATCCCGCGTCGCCCTTTCCAGTATCCAGCGGGTATTAAAAACTTTACCCATAATACAGTTTCGCGCGACGCCCATAGCTATATCGGAATCATTTGAGGCTTCATACTGTTTCTTCCTCAAAACCACATTCCCCCGGATATCACCTGTTACTCTTGCCAGAAACTTCCCTTGGGGCGTCAGGAAACACAGGGAGATATTCCTTTTGGCACAACCTCCCATCAGAGCCGGACTGACACCCCTGTACCCAAAAGAAACGATTGCTTCCAGGTTGTGAAGCGGTATTCTGCCCAGTTCCTGCTCCTGCTCCAGAATCACCACATTTTCACCATCCAACGAAAGATAACTGTCCTGTGATGTTACATACAACGTATTCAGTAATTTCTTCATTATCATTCCTCCGATATGGTTTTATGAATGTACTCTTTTACAGAAATCGTCTTTCCCAGCTTCGGCATACAGACATCTTTCAGCGAACAGGCATTACAGCTTTTGGACCACTTAACTTTGGGCGTATACTTCTTATCGTAAAGCTGGTGCATCTCATCAAAATACGACTTTACCGTTGTTCTCAATTCGTCGGTAAAAATAACCGTTTCCCTGCGTTTTGTTTCTCCATAGAAAATGCAGCCTTCCTTAATTTCAGCAGAAAGCATTTCCTCCAAACACATCGCCTGGGCAGTCAATTGAAGGATATCAATCTGTGTATCTTTTGGTTTTCCCTTCTTATATTCAATCGGATAAACATTGTAACAACCTCTGTGCCCATGAAGTGTTACTCCGTCCGAAGATTTCTGAAACTCTACAATATCACATTCTCCGCTGACCCCCATTGCCCTGGAATGTACAGGCATGGCTCTGCTGATGATAACATCCCTTCTTTTTTCATTGAAATAGGGATCATGGGCATTTTTATGGAGTAATTCTCCCTCTATGGTATACTCATTATCAGACCATTGTTGTTCGATATGTATGAGAGCCCACTGCCTTCTGCAAAATGCGAAATGCTGAATTCCGGAAAGCATCAAATAATCTTCTTCTCTGTACTCCATCATATTTTTCTTGAAATCTCAACCGTATCAGGAATCTGATCTTCATGGATCATTACCTTGTAATCTGAATATTTTCTCGGATAAACCACATCCTCATTTCTGATCACTTCCACAGCATCAAACAGCTTATAGGCTGGGCAGTCTCCCAGTTCCTTGCTGTGTTTAAATACAATTAATTCCCTGACCGCCATCTTTCCTCTGGCCGCCGAATGGTCGATTTCAAACATGTTAATAATGGCTTCCCACAAAAGTTCCAGATCGTCTTCAGAAAATCCGGTTACTTTTCGTGCCAGATTTGCCGAAATATAACCTTCCACCCGGTAAAGGCCATATGGAACAATATTCTTTCTTCCCATCTCCGTGCTCTTGTTTTCCGCATCTTTTTCCGTCGTGATGGCAATTCTTGTAATGGTTACTTCCTGGCTTATAATCGGATCCACACTTCTGGCAAACCCAAGCTGAACCGGGCCCCGCACCTGGCCGCAGTTTAATGCTGCTTTGACAAAAGTGGTCATGACCGCACCAAAAGTCCGGATATCAAAGAAATTTTCACACATGAAATCCCGGATTTTCCTATCAACATCCGGATCCTTTTTCTTTAACTCCTTTATATCCTTTTCATTTGTTTTTAAATACTCATAGGCTGTATTATCACTGCGGTTTAAAGGCACATCTTCTTTTATATATATTTTATATCCGTGGGCATCTTCTTTTACTGTTTCCACATAGTTACGTATCTTTCTTTTTAAGCAGACATCCGTAACAATTCCATATCCGCTTTCCGGGTCAATTCTTGGGAGATTTCCTGCATCGGGATCTCCATTGGGATTACCATTCTCCACATCAAATAACACAACGAATTCATACCTGTTTTTAATTGTCTCTCCCATCTCAATTGTCCTCCTTCATTTTCTTTTCGTACCTCTTCTGCATCTGATGATAGTACCCTAAAATAAAGCATCCCTGCTCTTCTAAAGTTAATCTCTTTGGATACATGGGAATCTCTTCCCCTGAAACGGCTGAAGATATCATCCGTTCCTGCAAATCCCCCAGCATCTTTTCGTAATATACTTCTTTCCCCTTATTATTCATCTTTTTAATGTGGCTGTTCTTCAGTTTAAACAGGATTGGAAAGATCGTGGCCGGATTGACGCAGGCGGAGTTAAAATACCGATCCTTTATGGTTGCATTAATGCCTGGATTCGCATCTTCCTGAATCGCCTCCAGCACAGCAAACTCCCGCCCCAATACATAAGCTATATTTTTATTGTCTTCATTCAACGCCATCGTTATCTCCTCCTCACCGCATATTCCATTTCTTAAAAGAAATGCCTTTATAATCGCTGCCCTTCCCCGGGTAATCTTGTATATCCCGCTGTCGCTGTCATCCTGTTCGGCCCTTATCCGCCCCATAACAGCCTGATACAACGCATAGGGATATCTGTCCCCGGAAATTACGGACCGGTAAACAGCGCCTGCCATATTGGGAGCCGGTTTCTTATCCCTGGATTTTTTATTCACCGTCTCCATCATCATCCGCCAGATTCCAAGATATTCGGAGGTATCCCATGAGGGCCTTACAATCTCCATCCGGTCATAATGCTCTTTTAAATGCCTTAAAATATTCCCAAAGCTGTCCTGATAAAAAAATCTGACGGCAATTCTGGCCGCATTCGGTGCCAGGCCAAGAATATAAAACTTCTGATCCATAGAAATTGCGCCTTCAACCCCAGGTATGTTGACAGCTTTCCCCGTCTCCAGGTTTTTAAATACCCCATCTATAATCTCGTAATTATCAACCGAAGGTTCGGATACATTTAAAAATATATTCCGGCAGACCTCATCCCCATCCTCGGACCAATATACAACGGTCGTATCCCCAATGGCTGTCACATGCTTCCTGTCCGCCAGCAAATGATTCAGGGCGGTAGTATACGCATAGACCGCATAAGTTCCAACCGGAGCATTAAAGCTCTGTTCTTTTCCATAGGATTCAAATGCAGGAGCGTTAAAAGAGACCAAAGCCGCGCCGCTGGACTGGGCACCCGCAACCCCTTTTATGGTCCCGTGTATTCTGGCAATTTCTGTCTTTTCTCCTGTCACCAGGCAGATCCCCACAGGCCCGTCTGCTGAATTGCTGCTGTATTCTTCCCACGCTTCTTTTATCAACGGATCTTCCTGCGCGTAATCGGTATCTATCCAGAAAACCAGATTCGCGCCGGAAATTACTTCCTCAAATACATCGGAAAGGGCCGGATTCTCTTTCGCCTTATCAGGTTCCCATGTCTCAAAGTATCGGATCACAGCCCTGGCTGCCAAAGATTCCACCTCTTTTAAAATCTCCAGATGCTTTGCTTTCGCGCATTCAAAGCATTCTAAGGACCGCTCCGGTTTACCTTTATTATCAATTCCCAGCATATAGCCGGAATTATCACAGAGGAAATTTGACGACACTCCCGAAGATCTTGTGACCATCTGGGGAACCGTCATTATTCTGGGTTCCCAGACTGTTTTTTTGCCCCTGAGATTCTCAGTTTTCAGCGGAATCACCCGTTTAAGCTGTCCATCCTCAGACAGTTCCAAAGCAAATGATATCTTCGCCTTACACCATCCCGGCCTGGTAATTTCACCTTTTTGCACCAAAGCCTCATAGTATTTAACCAATGACTGCAGTATCATCGTATCACCTCGCAGTCCCTCACGTCTAAAACCCCATTCTTCAATACGGCCCGGAAAAACATGGGCTGTATATCATCCGGAACAGAATAATCAAAATCATACAGCATATAACCTAAATCCTTCTCCTCCTGGGAATAAGCCGTGCTGATATCCGGTTCATCAAACAATTCAAAGTTAGCCGGAAATTCCCTGCATCCAAAATATGGCATATGATAGCATTCGCCTCTTTTTAACCTCCGCATGATGATATCTTTAAATTTACCGGGATTATCACCTGCACTAGCCTGTTTTGTCATCTCGAAATGGGCTTCTATCACGTACTCCACATCTCTTAACAGTATGGCGGCTCTCTGGACAATCTCTTCTTTGCTGCTGATATAAAGAGGTTTATTTCCCCCATTCATCACATTTAATGCATTTCCCGCCAAAATCTTGCTCTTCACTTCATTCCGCCGGATACTGGTAAACTGAATCGGCTTTCTCACATGAATCTTGTCTATCACCCACCGCATACCAGGATGCCAATACACCGCTTCCAAAAGTCCTCTGGCGGCGGACGGCGTTATCATATCATAACTGCATCTTTCCACTTTCATCTCCGGCCGGGCGAAAAGGGCTAAATCTCCCCAGACGCGGACTTTCACTCCCTGGCTCATATATCTCCTCCTCTTCTGTCCTTCAAATTACCATTTAAAATATAACCGCCTCCCCTCTTTCAACCTGAATATCCAATCCCTTTTCTTCCGAATATTGCTCCATATTGCGTAAAATATAAAAATCCAGACCAATCGCTTCCAGTCTTCCTGCACCGTTTAATTTTTCAAAATCATTATTATAGAGATTGACACAATACTGCCCCGCTTCCCTAACCAGCTTACGGGAATATTCACCTCTTCTGATTCGTTCCACAATCTGCTCCGCTTCAGGCTCTTTAGCAATCAGAATTGCCTTCGTATCCTGTTCAATCAGCTTAAATTCTTTTGCCACTGAAGCAAATGGAAAGCTAAAAGAGCGGCCTCCATTTTCCATCTGCCCCACTATATCTTTCGCGTCCAATCCCTCTCCTTTAAAGTGGTATAGCCTGTCAAAATAAGATTGAATCGCTTTCAAAGAGGCGATATCCTCATACATTTCCGATACTTGTCCGGCAACTGTGACAGGAAGTTTCAGCGTCTGGGGCATGTGAATCCCTTCTGTCTTTTCCAATGTAAATATCACAGTTTCACATTCCTCATATGGCCGTTTTCCTTCCCGGTTGCATCTTCCCGCTGCCTGTATAACCGAATCCAGCCCTGCCAGTTCCCGGTATACGGCCGGGAAGTCAAAATCCACCCCAGCCTCCACCAGGCTTGTGGCGATCAACCTGCAGGTTTTCCCCTCTTTTAACCGTTCTCTGATGGTTTTTAGAAGCCGTTTCCGATGAACCGGATACAGTAAGGTAGAGAGATGAAAGGTTCCTTCCTCCTCTTTTAATATTTCATATACCTGCTGGACCCTTTTTCTGCTGTTTAAAATGCAGAGTACCTGTTTTCGTTCTCTTAACTGTTCTGCAAGCGCATTCTCCGGCAATTCTCCCACATTCTTTAATACCGTCCGCCTGAAAAATTCATACTGATCTTCTACATCGGGACATATTTCCGATATTTTTATCTGCGGTGGAAAAAATGGTTGTAATGACGGCTGGGTAGCCGTGCAGAGAACCGCTGTGCTATGATAATTATAAACCAGTTCGCTGATCGCCTGAATGCATGGTTTCAGATAATTAACAGGCAGCATCTGGGCTTCATCAAAGATAATAACGCTGTTGGCTATATTGTGCAGTTTCCGGCATTTTGAGGTTTTATTTGCAAACAGCGATTCAAAAAACTGTACATTGGTAGTTACCACAACCGGGCAGTCCCAATTCTCCGCTGCCAGTTGGATCTTATTATATTCCTCCGATTCCTCATAGGCCACATTGCAGTGGTCCTCCAATACGTTATCCCTTCCCAGTATGTCTTTAAAAACCTGGGCATTCTGTTCGATGATCGACGTATAGGGAATCACATAAATGATACGGTCTAAATGATGCGTTTTCGCATGTTGGAGAGCAAATGCAAGCGATGAAAGAGTTTTCCCTCCGCCAGTCGGAACCGTGAGCTGATAAAGGCCCTGTCCGCCTTTTCCCCGTTCCAGACACGCTTTTAGAATTGCAGTTCTTCTCCCGTTTACTGTGGTAATATCATTATTTTGAAGCCAGGATTCCACATGGTGAAACAGACGGTCAAATAATACATCCACGGTGTCGAATGTACCTCTTGTAACTGTTCCTCTTACATAGGTATCTCCTGTAATCATGCTGTCTGTCATAAATACTTCCGTATCAAGATAATCAGCATCCACCAGACAGGAAAACAGCATTCGGATAAAAAAAGACAGACTGAAACCGCCTTTCCCCAGCGGTTTCAAAGGTATCACCGGAAACTCGGGAATCTTTATTTCCTCTTCATAAGCCCGGTAATCTTCCAGTTTTTTCTGCATCCTGCCATTCAAAGTGGCATCGCCTCCGGCGTCTGCAGCAGTTCCGCCGTCCAAAAGCCCGGAATGATGCCCGGATATGCAGTAAGCGCCTATATAATTCTTTCTCTTGTACAACTCCTGGGCTCCGGCGGATGCATGATCTGTTTTAGGGCCATTGTAAAGCAGCCGCTTTTGGAATTTGTCCGAGTACTTTCCTATATCGTGCATCATACCGCAGCCATACCCCCAGCCTGCGCAGCCGAACTTGCCGGCAAAACCGGCCGCCAGCCTGGCAGTTCCGGTTACATGATCCGGTATGCTTTGCTTCCGTTCTCCGCTTTCATTGATATGAGCCAGATACATAATTTTTTTTCCTTCGCTATTACATAACACGCTATTATCTTATTTCTTTCTGATGATATTTCCTGCCTTATCAACGTTCTCTATACGACACTGATGTGTTTTTGTACCCTTATCATAATTAATCGCGACCAAATATATTTTTTTCACACGTTCGTCAAAAGCTTTGATATAATCTTTTTCTATAATTTGGTTAATCGCTTGATCTACAGTGCCATTGTATTTTAATTCCAAAACAATTCCTGGAATTCCAGGCTTTTTAGGTATCATAATGCAATCGGCATACCCTTCCTATACTCTTGATTCAATTTTATAATCTATCTCTCTTTTTCTTTATATTTCCGCAAATTTACTTAAAATAAGTATAGCACGCTCACAGTTCCATGTCCACCATATTACTTTATATATTATATTGTAGAAATTTTATTATTATGTTACACTATCTATGTCTGACTTTTCGCATTAAAGTCTGCGGGTTGAAATTACAATATAATCTATAATATAAATAGTTATAAAAGAACTATTTTCTTTAAAATAA
>JAGZXV010000223.1 GCA_018378255.1 Clostridiaceae bacterium
AGTGAAATACCGCCACAAACAGGGTATCCAGCACGATATTTCCAACAGACGAACCGATCAGGAAATAGAGTGGAGTTTTGGAATCTCCCAGGGATGTAAATATACCGGTTGCCACGTTATACAAAAACAGGAACAAAAATCCCCCTATGTAAATCCTGAGATAGAGATCACCGTCTGCAAATATATTTTCAGGCGTATTGATCATGCCCATCAAACTCCGGCTGCCCAAAAGCCCGGTCACAGAGATCACCGCCGACAATACCAGAGATGCAATCATGGTGGTGGAAACTGCGGTTTTCATCTGCTTATATTGTTTGGCGCCAAACAACTGTGAGATCACAACAGAACACCCGATATTACTCCCCACCGCCACCGCCATAAAAATCATAGTGATCGGGTAAGAAGCTCCAACTGCCGCCAATGCGTCCTCGCCTGCAAACTTTCCTGCAATGACGCTGTCTGCAATATTGTAAAGCTGCTGAAAGATAACGCTGACAAACAATGGTATGGTAAACTGCCACAGCACTTTTTGAGGATTGCCCTCCGTAAGATCCTTTATCATACTTCCTCTTTTCCGCCGCTTTTGGCGGCATTTCATTCCCAAATTGCTTTTTATTCCGAAATGGATTATACTATGGATAACTCAATAAATAAAATCAATGATATCTATATAATCCATAGATGTTATCGATGTTAATTAACCATATACCCCTATCACAGCCTCAAAAGTCCAAATGATAAATTCTTTCCAATAAATAAGACAAATAAAAAGGAGTTCCCATGGCCGTTAACTTTGAACTGTACCGCACCTTCTATTTTGCAGCCAAACACAAAAACCTGACCTCCGCCGCCAAGGCCCTCTACGTAACACAGCCCACCGTCACCCACGCAATCCAGCTTTTAGAACGGGAACTGGGGTGCACCTTGTTCGTCCGTTCCCAAAAGGGCGTTGCCCTGACTCCGGAAGCCCAGATGCTGTTTGACCATGTTTCCGCCGCCTATGAACATTTAATGGAGGCAGAAGAACAATTGAACTCACTGAAAGAGCTTTCCACAGGCACTGTCTCCATCGGCGCCAGTGAAACAACACTGCATCATTACCTGATCCCCTATCTGGTACGCTATCGGAAAGCATTTCCCCAGATCCGTCTGAGAATCTCCAATTCCAACACACCGGAAACGTTGAATGCCATCAGATCCGGAACCCTGGATCTGGCGGTTTTAGTCATGCAGAAAAACTGTCAAAACTCTGACCTGAGCGTCACCCATCTATCTGGTTTTACGGACATTCTCATTGCAAATAACGATTACAGGGATCTGAAGGGACGCCTGGTCACATTAAAAGAACTGCTCTCCTATCCTTTGGTCTGCATGGGAAGAGGCACCGTCACCCGGGAATATTTAGACCTTTTGTTTTCCGATCACCACCTGGAGCTGGAACCGGATATCGAGCTGGCCACTTCCGACCTGATCGTGCCCATGGTGTTAAATGGGCTTGGAATCGGCTTCGTGCCCGAACCGTTTGCAGCTAATCACCTGGCCGACAATTCCATTTTCCAGATAAACTTAAAAGAGCAGCTTCCCAAACGGGAAATCTGCCTGATCTGCAAACCGGATACCCCTCTGTCCATCGCAGCGGAAAACTTCAAAAAAATGCTGTGCGGATAAACGCACAGCATTCTGCATCAGACTTCTTTATAATTCTTCACTCTCTCAAATTCCTTCTGAATCTCCTCCGACGGCTCCTTCGTTGCCAGGCTCACAACAGCGATCACCGCACAGCTCAGAGCAAAACCGACCACCAGGGAATATAACCCAGTCACAGTTCCAAGAGTTGAACCGTTTACCAGCGGTATGTAATCCCATATAATTACAGTCAGTCCGCCGCTGACCATACCGGCGATAGCACCTGCCCGGTTACAGCGTTTCCAAAACAGGGATAAAAGCACCAGAGGCCCAAACGCAGCCCCAAAACCGGCCCAGGCATTCGAAACAAGTCCCATAATGCTGTTGTTAGGGTTCAGAGCGATGAAATAGGCCAGCACAGCCACGATGATAACCGTAAAACGGCTCAATGTCAGCACTTTGCTGTCTTCCGCTTTTGGATTCACCACCCCTTTATAGATATCTTCCGAAACAGAAGCAGCCGTAACCAGCAGCTGGGAATCAGCAGTCGACATAATGGCCGCCAGGATACCGCACAGGAAAATTCCTCCGATAAATGGGAACGCCAAATCCTCTGTAAACAATTTCATAATGATCCTGATGAAAACATTTTCAGCAGAACCGGTTGTATCTGTCCCTAAAATTACAGGCATCAGGTAAGCCCGGCCGATCACACCTACCGCACAGGCAAATCCCAGTGAAATCGCAACCCATACAATACCGATCACTCTGGATTTTCTCAATTCCTTCTCAGAGCTGATCGCCATAAATCTGGTCAGGATATGAGGCATGCCGCAATATCCGAGCCCCCATCCAAGGCTTGAAATGATGCTGACCGCGCTCAGGTTTTTACCGCCGCTCTGGAACAGGTTCAGGTAAGAAGCCGTTCCTCCTGCCACGCCGCTTTCACCAATCAGTGCAGCCAGATTTGATGGAGAAACAATCGCGAGGGCCAGGATCGGCACCAGGAAAAGACCGCTCAGCATCAGCATGCCCTGGATAAAGTCTGTCACACAAACAGCCATAAAACCGCCCAAAAATGTATAGACCAGAATTACAATCGCACCGATTGTCAGCGCCACCTGATAATCCAGGCCAAATACCACGTTAAACAGCTTTCCGCCTGCCGCCAGGGCAGATGCCGTATAAACCAGGAAAAATATTACAATAAATATAGAAGAAACAGCTAAAAGAATCTTTGATTTATCCCGGAAACGGTTTTCAAAATAAGCCGGAAGGGTCAGCGAATTATTGGCTTCAATCGTATATCTTCTCAATCTGGAAGAAATCATCACCCAGTTAAAAACCGTACCAATAAATAACCCTATTGCTATCCAGCATTCTCCCGTACCCGCCAGATAGATCGCTCCGGGAAGGCCCATTAACAACCATCCGCTCATATCCGACGCCTGGGCGGATAACGCGGCGACCCAGCCGTTTAATCCCCTTCCTCCCAAAAAATAATCTTCCGTATTTTTAGTCTTTTTTGCATATCCTGCCCCGATCATAATCATTCCGATCAGGTACACCCCAAATGCAATCAAAACCCAAACAATTGATTTACTACTCATATTGGATCCTCCTAAAGTGCAATTTAAAAACTATTCTACCATACTGAATAAAAAATTTAAACTAAAAATTGTTTATGCGCTATAATTTATGCGATAAAATGCGCTATAATAGAGGATATAACCATTGAAAACAGCCACATCAAGAAAGGATCAGACATATGCCCAACCCTTCACCTAAGCTCATGCCCCTCGATACCATCTGCGGCTTCTCAGTCCGCCCCGGTCTCTATGAAGAATACGGGGCCAACCTCATCCCCGGAGGGGTCAGCTTTACCGTTCATTCCCATAAGGCCACATCCTGCGAACTCCTTTTATTCCATCATGAGGCCATGAGCCCATATGCACGGATTCCCATACCGGAATGCTACCGGATCGGAAATGTTTATTCCATCATAGTCTTTGACCTGGACATTGAAGATCTGGAATATGCTTTCTGCATCGATGGGCCAAGTGACCCGAAAAACGGTCTCATTTTCGATAAAACAAAATACCTCTTGGATCCCTATGCAAGGGCGGTGACAGGCCAGGGCACCTGGGGGAGCAAACCAGAAAGCGGATTTCAGTATAAAGCCCGGGTTGTTGCCGATAACTTCGAATGGGGCGACTGCAAACAGCCGCAGATCCCCATGGAGGATTTAGTCATCTATGAACTCCATGTCCGCGGTTTCACCAAACACGAATCTTCCGGCTTATCTCCATCCACCCGTGGCACATTTGCCGGAATTATGGAAAAAATACCTTACTTAAAAAGTTTGGGAATCAATGCGGTGGAGCTGATGCCCATATTTGAATTCGATGAGATGAGGGATCAAAGAACCTTTGACGGAGAAGTGCTGCTGGATTACTGGGGATACAATCCGGTCTGCTTTTTCGCTCCAAATACCAGCTATTCTTCCGTAAAAGAATATAACCGGGAGGGGCGGGAGCTAAAAGAGATGATTAAAGCCCTGAACCAAAATGGAATCGAGGTTTATTTAGATGTAGTTTTCAATCATACGGCCGAAGGCAACGAACACGGCCCCTTCTTTTCTTTTAAGGGATTTGACAATCAGATTTACTATATGCTGACACCTGAGGGATATTACTATAATTTCAGCGGCTGCGGCAACACGCTAAACTGCAATCATCCCATCGTGCAGCAGATGATTTTAGACTGCCTTCGCTATTGGGTCATCCATTACCGCGTGGACGGCTTCCGGTTCGATCTGGCATCCATTTTAGGGCGCAGTGAAGATGGAACCCCTTTACATAAACCGCCTCTTCTGGAAAGCCTTGCCTATGACCCCATACTTGGGCAGGTTAAACTGATCGCAGAAGCCTGGGATGCGGGCGGCCTTTATCAGGTGGGCACGTTCCCATCCTGGAACCGCTGGATCGAATGGAACGGAAAATACAGAGATGATGTCAGAAGTTTTTTAAAGGGTGATGAAAATAAAACCCATGATGCTATTCTGCGGATTACCGGATCCCCTGACCTGTATCCGCCCAAACAGAGAGGTTCCAACGCTTCCGTCAATTTTCTGACCTGCCACGACGGTTTCACCCTGTATGATTTATACAGCTACAATAAAAAACACAACGAAAAAAACGGCTGGAACAACACAGACGGAGACAACAGCCTTAACAGTTGGAATTGCGGGGAAGAGGGAGAAACCTGCTCCCATGAAGTCCTGGATTTGAGAAAGAAAATGATTAAAAACGCCTGCACCGTTCTCCTTTGCAGCCGCGGAACTCCCATGTTTTTAGCCGGGGACGAATTCTGCAACACCCAGTCCGGCAACAATAACGCCTACTGCCAGGACAACATCATCTCCTGGCTGGACTGGAACCGGCTGGAAGAATACGGGGATATCTTCCGGTTCTTCCAAAAGATGATCGCTTTCAGAAAAAGCCATCCGGTCATCACAAGGGACACCCCATCCTGTTCCATGGGCTTTCCATCTGTCAGCGTCCACAGCTCCAAGCCATGGCGCAGACCGGAAAATTATGAACGCACCTTCGCCATACTATATGCCGGGAAAAATGTCTCCGGCGAGGATGACGCCGTTTACCTGGCAGTCAACGCTTACTGGGAAGAAGTCGATATTGAACTTCCGGCCCTTCCAAAGGAATACTGCTGGATAACAGCCGCCGCCACCGCCAGCCGGGAAGAGGAAAATGCCGGCACATTTCTAAATGCCGGCACATCACTAAATGCCGGCACATCAACAAATGCCAGCACATCAACAAATGCCAGCACATCAACAAATGCCGGCACATCATCGCTGTCCGGCCTCACATTCAGGATGGCTCCCAGATCATCCGCTGTCTTCTCTATGGCAGAACGGCAGTCTCATGAATAGAGCTGATCATCTCATCCGTTAACTGTTCACATAATTCTATTATAAGGCGGATCTGCTCACGGGTAATCCCGTCGATGTGGATTCCGCCTGCCACACATACGCTGCATCCGGCCGCTTTGCTGAGGCGTTCTGCCATTGTTTTCATCACAATCTGGTCTTTATGGCCCGGCAGCGCCGCTTCCTTCACATTCCCCCCGGCATCACAGCAGACAGACGCGCCTATGTGGGGCGTATCACCTCCGGTTAAAAAAACCAGCAGATCCTCCCCTGCCTTCATCAGTTGGGCTTCTGTTTTTATCCGGCCCTGTTCCGCCCTATAATTCATATTCATTCCTCTTCACGTCCTTTCAGGCTCTGTCAAAAAACGGGAAACTCAATCCCCCGGCCGGAAGTTTCCCGCCGGTCAATTCCCATCGGTCACTTTCCACCCTTCACTTTCCGTCATTCATTCCCCACCGGACAAATTTCTGATAATCATACCCCATGCAGTCCATAATCTTTCCCACAATATGATCGGTCGCATCCTCTATGGAACCGGGATGGTTGTAATAGCTCAGTACAGGAGGAAGAATTGTCACCCCCATCCTGCTAAGTTCCAGCATATTTTTTAAATGAACAGTGCTAAAAGGTGTCTCCCGGGCCACCAGTATAAGCGGCCTTCTTTCCTTCAGCATCACATCGGCCGCCCGCAGCAGAAGATTTTCGCTGAAACCGTTGGCGATTCCGGCCACAGTCTTCATACTGCATGGAACCACTGCCATGCCGCTGCATTTCCAGGAGCCGCTCGCCATCGCCGCGCCAAGATTTTGATTATCCCAGATTTGATCAGCCCATTTCCGCAGTTCCTCTATCTTCATCCCACATTCCTGTTCCAGAGTAAGTTCTCCTCCCCTTGTCACCACCACATGGAGTTCTGTTTCTCCGGTTTCATATAGAGCTTTTAAAAGAGCGGCGGCCACCGGCGCCCCGCTGGCTCCGCTTATCCCAATTACCCAACGTTTTTTATCCATAAACACCTCCTGCTTTACAAAGACTTAAAAAACACCTACAATATATTCCATAATGGAATACCAGGGTGTATTTGAACATTACTTTCCGCCAGCTGTGCGTCACACTTTCATCTTCTTGGCCAGAAAAGCCGGTCAAGAAACATCGGAATGGAGGTTTCCCATGAACATACTCAGGCTGAAATATTTTATAGCCGTAGCCGAAAACGGCAGCTTTACTGAAGCCGCCGAACTGCTCTACACCACACAGTCATCCGTATCAAAACAAATCCTGGCTCTCGAAAAAGAGCTGGGCGTCCGCCTGTTTAACCGGACCAGCCGGAAAATTGAACTGACACCCCAGGGCGGGATCGTCCTCGAACATGCCAAAAAGCTGGCTGCCGGCTACGATGATATGATGGCCCGGCTCTCTGCCTACGAGCAAACCTGCAAAGGATATCTGTCAATCGCATCCATCCCAGTGATGGCCCAATACCGGATTACATCCATTTTCGCCGGCTTCAACCGGCTGTTCCCCCACATCACCCTGAACATAGAGGAGATGGAGACCTGCGATATTCCCGCCGCTTTAGAAAATGGATCATACGATCTGGCATTTATGCGCAGTGAGATGCTGGACATCTCCTATGAAACAACCGCCGTCTGCCGGGACCGTTTGGCCGCTGTCCTGCCCTGCGGCCACCGGCTGTCCCGAAAAGAGGCCATTTCCTTGGAGGAGCTGAAAGATGAGCCTTTTTTACTCTTAAACAAGGGGACGCTTCTTTATTCCTTCTGTCTGGACGCCTGTAAAAAAGCTGGATTCACTCCTAAAGTGGCTTATACCGGAACCAGAATGGAAAATATCGCTGAACTGGTGGTTCAGAACATGGGCATATCCCTGATGATGGAACAGGCCGTATCCTACCTGCAGAACCGTGACATCAGGATTATACCTCTTTCGGAACAGATTGAGAGCTGCATTTCCCTGGTCAGGCTGAAAAAACGGGAGATGTCACCTGCCGCCGCCTCATTCTGGAAATACGTAAAAAATGGAACATCTGATTTATAACAGCCATTTTTTGTAGTCCACTTCTAAGAATTCGGCCCGTTTAAACCGTTCTTTCTGGCTATAGGGAACGGTGCAGTCGAAAATGGTCTTACAACTGATACCACGGTCCGCAATTTCAGGAGAATACTGGGGCGACTGGGACGGATCCAGGGGATGGCACCTGACCCCGGGAATCATCACCGTATCCAGATTTCCCTGGTACCTGGTGTTAAGAGCCCAAAGCACATCGTTGGTATCGAAGATGTCCACATCCTCATCCACCAGGAATATGTGCTTCAGTTCCGGAAATGCGGAAAATGCCAGAAGCGCCGCCTGCCGCTGCCTTCCCTCGTCGCTTGGCACGCTCTTTCTAAACTGCAGCACTGCCATGTATTTGCCGCCTCCTGAAGAGTGGGCATAGACATTCAGCACTTTTCCCGGCATGGCCCGTTCCACCAGATCCAGAATGCTGGCTTCCGTTGGAATTCCCGCCATGGTGACATGTTCTTCGCTGGGTCCGATACAGGTCTGCATCACAGGATTCTGCCTGTGTGTCACCGCTTTCACCTTTATCAGCCAGCATTCGCTGCTGGCCGGTCCCGTATATCCCGGAAACTCGGGCATGGCATATCCGGTATGGCTGTTCTTATCTTCCTGAACCCGGATTCCCGGCTGAACCTCCCCTTCAATCACATATTCCGCATTGGCAATTGCGTGTTCAGCCACCGTAATACAGGGGGCCAGTTCCACAGCCTTTTTCCTAAGAGCTCCTGCAATCGCCAGTTCATTATATCCCAAAGGGGTTGTGGGCGGCTCAAAACAGGAAGAGATCTCAATTGCCGGATCCACCCCGATGCTGACGGAGATGGGAAGGGGTTTTCCAAGTTCCTCCGCTCTTTCCGCCATGGC
>JAGZXV010000010.1 GCA_018378255.1 Clostridiaceae bacterium
CCCGCACCGTCAGCGGACACCCCGCCTGGCCCCTTCGGTTCCCCTGCAATTCCATCCGCCCCCTCGCCCAGCTTTTCTGCTGGTTTTCTCGGGAGTAATTAATAAAAGCTGTTTGAAACTAAATGATATGAGATAAAATGTCTTATTTTGTATGGCCTTTCGTTATGGATATCAGGGATTTGGTAAGTTATTGACTATCATGGTGAATTGTAAAAATATAATGTTTGAGCGACTAACATCAATAAAGGAAGGGAATATTATTTATACAAACAGTCTTATCGGATTTTTTGGTATTACATTTTCAATAATTCTGCACTAAGGAGATAAAAAAACAAAAATCTTTTTTCTTATATAGCACATCCAATACACAGCCGGGGATTTTGGGAAGGCGGGATGGGCGGCAGAAGAAACTGGCGGTGGACAGGACGCTGACCGTAGGAGCGATGGGCGTTCCAGGTGCCGTCCGAGGCTTGGCGGACTCCGGGAGCTGAGACCGGGGATGCGGCTGGCCGGGGCATGGTTCGCGGTTCCGGCGATTTGTGGAGGCCGTCGGCAGCTCTTGGGCTGAAAGGGAGGGAAATGGAGGGGAACGTGCTGACCTCCAAGTCAGCACGTTAGGGAGCCTGAATTGAGAATTTCTTCAGAAATTCTCGATGAATGCTCCCGGTACCCTCCATTTCCCTCCCTTTCAGCACTAGAACTGCCCCGGCTGGAACTATGAGCCGGAACCGCGAACCATGCCCCGGCCAGCCACATCCCCGGTCTCAGCTCTCGGAGTCCGCCAAGCCTCGGACGGCACCTGGAACGCCCATCACTCCTACGGTCAGCGTCCTGTCCACCGCCAGTTTCTTCTGCCGCCCATCCCGCCTTCCCAAAATCCCCGGCGTCACTCCCGCCAACCACCTAAATAAAGATTGATTTCAAAATCCCTCTTGACATCCTACTGGTTTCTTGCTACTATATTAGTAATCATTATTGTTATTATTTGCAGTATGATTCAGAAGAATGAAGAAAGGAGAATTTATGAAGACACTAAAGTACAGTCGTCAACGTGAATCCATTAAATCCTGTTTGATGGAACGCAAGGATCACCCTACTGCGGATGCCGTTTATATGTCAATTCGCGAAGAATATCCTAATATCAGTTTGGGCACAGTCTACCGGAATCTGAATCTCCTGGTTGAATTGGGCGAAGTGGTGAAGTTGACCTGCGGTGACGGCGCGGATCACTTTGATGCAGATACTTCCCCTCATTATCATTTCGTATGCAGCGATTGCGGTCAGGTAATCGATCTGCCTATGCAGACCAGAGAAGATTTAAACCGGGTAGCTGAAGAGCATTTTGACGGACAGGTTAAAAACCATACTATCTATTTCTATGGAACCTGCAAGGATTGCTCAGCAAAAAAGTTACATTAAAAGCTTGACACAGCTGGAAAATTATGTTATTGTAATATCAGTAATAATTACTATTATTTATCAAATGTATAGAATATAAAACTAATTAAAAAAGAAAAGGAGAACACGAATTATGAAGAAATGGGTTTGTACAGTATGCGGTTATGTTCATGAAGGAGATACTCCTCCAGAGTTCTGTCCAGTATGTAAGGTTCCTGCTTCCAAGTTTGAAGAGCAGAAGGGTGAATTAACATGGGCTGCTGAGCACGTTGTAGGTGTTGCTCAGGGCGTAAGCGAAGATATCATTATGGATTTAAGAGCAAACTTCGAAGGTGAATGTTCTGAAGTTGGTATGTACTTAGCTATGGCTAGAGTTGCTCACAGAGAAGGATATCCTGAGATCGGTTTATATTATGAGAAAGCTGCTTACGAAGAAGCAGAACATGCTGCTAAATTTGCTGAATTACTGGGTGAGTGCGTGACTAACAGCACCAAGAAGAACCTGGAATTAAGAGTAGCTGCTGAAAATGGCGCTACCGCAGGTAAATTTGACCTTGCTAAACGTGCAAAAGCTGCTAATTTAGACGCAATCCATGACACAGTACATGAGATGGCAAGAGATGAAGCACGTCACGGAAAAGCATTTGACGGATTATTAAAGAGATATTTCGGTTAATATTCAGGATGTAACATGTATCGCTGACGGTTTACAGAAGAAAAGGAGAATTATATGTCTAAATATGCGGGAACAAAAACAGAAAAGAATTTATTAGATGCTTTTGCCGGCGAGTCCATGGCAAGAAATAAATATACTTATTACGCATCCGTAGCTAAAAAAGCCGGTTATGAGCAGATGGCTGCTTTATATCTGGAAACTGCAGATCAGGAAAAAGAACATGCTAAGATGTGGTTCAAAGAATATCATGGCCTTGGCACTGTAGAAGAGAATCTGGTAGACGCTGCTGCAGGTGAGAATGACGAATGGACAGATATGTATGTTCGTATGGCTAATGAAGCCGATGAAGAAGGTTTTCATGAATTAGCGGCTAAGTTCCGTATGGTTGCAAAGGTTGAAGCTGCTCATGAAAAACGCTATCTGAAACTGCTTGACAGCCTGAGAAAAGACGGAACCTTTAAGGGTGATGCTCCTTTAGGCTGGAAGTGCCGTAACTGCGGTTATATTCATGAAGCTGCCGACGCTCCTGAAGTTTGTCCTGTTTGTGCTCATCCAAAGGCTTATTTTGAGAGAAAAGCTGAAAATTATTAATAACATAGTAACATAGGGGTGCTGCAAGACCAGCTGATACTGGTTTTGCAGCACTCTTTTTTTAACCGATTTGGGATTTATATTCCGTTCCCCAATTCCACATAGCATCCAGGATCGGTTTCAGGCTCCGGCCCAACTCTGTCAGACTATATTCAACCCGCGGCGGGACTTGGGCATAAACCTGCCGGCTGACAAGCCCCTTTTCCTCCATATCCCGCAGTTGAGCAGTCAATACCTTTTGTGATACGCTGCCAATGGATTTTTTCAATTCTCCAAACCGCTTCGTTCCCGGCATCAAATCGCGCAAAATGAGGACTTTCCATTTATCCCCTATCAGCATGAGCGTCGTTTCCACCGGGCAAGCCGGCAATTCTTTTTCTGCCTGCATTTCCTCACTCCCTTCCAATAGTTTCTTTTTGGTAACTACAGTACAAAAAGGTGCTTACTTTACAATTGAAACTAATGGAATTATTATAATCGTACAGGATAAATATTTCAATCCCAAAAACATTTTTTAACAGGAGGTCTTTTATCATGAACGAAGTTATAAACTTTTTGCAGGAAAATCCAGTGCAGTACCTTGCGACCGTTGGCCGCGACGGAAAGGCCAAATGCCGCCCTTTCATGTTTGCCGGAGAACTAGAAGGCAGACTGTGGTTCTGTACCAACAACACAAAAGAAGTCTACAAAGATATGCAGGCCAACCCAAATATTGAGCTTTCTGTATCCAGCCCCGCTTATGCGTGGATCCGCCTGAACGGCGAAGCTGTATTCGAGAACAACATGGCCGCTAAGGAAATGTGCATTCAAAATCCCATTGTCAAAAGTCAATACGGTGAAGCCGGCAACCCTATTTTCGAAGTATTCTATCTAAAAAATGCCCATGCGGTCATCGCCGATTTTTCCGGCAATCCGCCCCGGGAATATATCATTCCTTAAAACCAGCAATTTTCAAACACACTCCAGGAACGCTTAACCGGTGAGCGGCGGCAAAAATAAAAGGCCGGGAAGAAGCCGCCGCTTCTTCCCCAGCCTTTTATAACTTCTCAGACTACCGGATTCTTAATGCTTCCGATCCCTTCCACAATACATTCCACCACATCTCCCGGTTTTAAAAACTTAGGCGGATCAAATCCCATGCCAACTCCCGACGGAGTGCCTGTGGATATGATCGTTCCCGCTTTCAGCGTCATTCCCTGGGAAAGTTCACTTACGATATGGTCGATTCCAAATATGAGTAGGCTGGTATTGCTGTCCTGCCGCAGTTCCCCGTTCACCTTAGACTGAACCTGCACCTGAGGCGGATAAGGAATGGAATCAGCAGTCAGGATACATGGCCCCAGCGGTGCAAAACCGTCCAGGCTCTTTCCGAAATACCACTGTTTATGCCGGTTCTGGATCGTTCTGGCGCTGACATCATTCATGATCGTATAGCCGAATATGTAATCCTTCACGTCCTCCGGTTTAACATTTTTCGCATCTTTGCCTATGATGACTGCAAATTCCGCCTCGTAATCCAGGCTGTCCACCAATCCAGGATAGCTGGGGATTCCCTCGCCATTGCTGACGGTCCGGTTCACCCTCTTGGAAAAATATACGGCATAAGGCCGTTCCCCTGAAAATTCCTCCTTTTTATATCTGGCAGATTCCTCTGCATGAGCCATATAATTAATGCCCAGACAGATAATGTCCTGATTCGGCGACAGGATAGGAGCCAGAAGCTTCACCTCTTCCACCTTCGCCGCTCCCCGGATCTCATAGGGATCGCTCTTTGAAACATGTTCAATCAGCTGCAGTTCCGATTCACTGATCCCTTCGATCAGTTCCTGCATCTCATCATAATCCATTCCGCAGGCTTTCAGCGGATACACCCACTCTCCATCTTTGCTCACCACACCGAGCCTTACCTTATTCTCTACCTCGTATGTAACTAACTTCATCATGCTCCTCCTGCCTGCCATAATTTTCTATCTGCTATTATACTACCTCAGGCAGGAAGAAATTTCAACACACATAAACATTCACCCGTAGAAAAATTCCGTCACTTCTTTCAAATATTCCTCTTCTTTCCCCATATCCCAGATAAGCTGGAGCAGGGAATACCGGTAGCGCATATCTTTGGCATACAATACCGCATTCTGGAAATCCTCTTTGCTGATGCCCAGTTCCTGGGGTGTTGACATAGCCTGGCAGGCTTTCAGCTCCCCGGCAATCACTTCCGGTTCCGGCGCATAAGCATCCACAGCATCCATAATCTGATCCATGTTCTCCATAGCCGCCTGCAAATGCTTCAGGCAGTTTTCCGGCTTATTTTTCCCCAGTTCGTCTTCCATTTTCAGCATATCGGAAGTTCCCGCTACAGGAAGGGCTTTTATCTTCTCATCCCAATCGCTCCTGGATCTTTTATTGACCCTGGCCGCGCTGGCCGCATAATCAAACACTTCTTTTCTGAATTTCCTGTATAATACGCTGGATACCACAGACCCAACACCTACCGATTCCCCATGCATGGACATGGGCTGCCCATGATAGAGCTGCATCAGTTCCACAGCATGGGAGAAATTATGCTCTGAGCCGGATGCAGGGCGGGATGTTTTTACATAATTCATCATGAGACCGCAGAGCACCAGGGCCTCCATCACATTTTGTAATGCCTCATCCTCCCCTTTTACCAGGCCGACCACATTTTCAGAACATTTCTTCATGGCGATCAGAACATTATCCGCCACCATCTGGCAGTACTCTTCTCCCAAAATGAGACTGGACAGCTTCCAATCCAGAATGCTGATGCATTTCCCCACGATGTCCCCGAAACCGGCGGCTCTCATCCTCATGGGCGCTGTTTTTATGATGTCAATATCGGCAATAATGGCTGTAGGGCCAATGGCGGGAAATGCGTATTTAAGCCCTTCCCATATCATCGGGGCCACAGTGGATGCATACCCATCCATGGACGGTGCCGTAGCGAATATAAAAAACGGCAGTTCCTTTTTAAATGCTACATATTTGGTGGTGTCATTCAAAGTTCCGCTTCCAACGGCGATTAAAAGCCTGGTTCCCTCTTCCACCTCTGCCAGCAGTTCCTCAAAGCCCTCTTTGCAGCACACCAGCTCAGGTTCTCCCGGATAACAGTGAACCTTAACCTGATATCCCGCGGCTTCAAGCATGGAAACCACCTCGTCTCCTGCCGTTATTTTTGTATTTTCATCCATTGATACCAGGATATGCCCCGGTCTCTCCAGATGCTTTTCCACGATGGGCACCAACTTGTTTTTTGCGCCTTTTTCAATCACGATATCCCTGATCCCCGTATAATGGCGCATCCCGCATTCACATTGAAAATCCATTTGAGCTATTTCAGACAGAGTTTTTCCCTCAAGTATATTCAAAATCCATTCCCTCCATTCTCCGGGTTTCAAAAGATTCAAAACCGTGTACTATTTTTTAACCTGATCCAGCACGTCATATAAAACCGCGCCTTCCGCGTCTTTCGGCACCGGGATTCCCAGCAGCTTAGACAGGGTGGGCGCCACGTCTATAATTCTCGCCACCAGTTTTCTGTCATACATATCTTCGATTCCCGGGCCTGCAAGAACCATCATCGCATGCATGTCATGGAGAGACGGCAGCGCCAGATGAACTCCGGTAAAGTTCCGGCACAGGCCTGCCGGTTCGAATAATTCCGGGTTTCGGATCATGCGTTCCGACCCATCCCTGTATTTTATGGCGGTCCGGTAAATGAACGGATGGGACATATATCCCGGTTTCCATGCATATACCACGTCTCCTACCCTGTCATACCCCAGTCCGTCCACAATTCCCAGGGTCGCCGCTTCCTCTTTCGTTACAGCCAAAGCCACAGCCGGCTCCCCTGTTTCAGGATTGCGGATGTCATAGAGGGCCCGGATGATTTCCGTCTGCACTTTCTCATAGTCCTCTGGCTCCACAATTCCCTGGGGATCCCTTCCCTTCAAATTGATAAAAATGTGGGCATGGCACGGCTCCAGCGGATGACATTTGGTCTTTTCCCAGTTGATGGTTAAATTGCTGGGATCATCCGTCGTCAGATCCAGGTTGTAGTCCAGAAGTCCATGACGGGACAAATGTTCTTTTACATAAGGATTCCAGTCCAGATGTGTGAAGCCATGATCTGAAATAACAACCACATAAGTCTCATTTAAATCAACCGTTTCCAGAATACGGCCGATGTTCTCATCCACCTGCATATGTACTTTACGCACCATATCCCAGCACCAGTCCGCCTTATCCGGGTCATAAACCCTGGATTTCGGCTCCAGACCGCCGTAGAGCACATGCTCAATGTGGTCGATGGTACCTACCCAGGTAAAGCCCATATCCCATTCCCGGTTGGCCAGCACATAAGAAGACGCTTTCCCCCACCAGTCCGCATGAAGTTTTAACTGTTCCAGATAAAGGTCCGCAGGCAGCCAGCCGTCCATAAATGCCCATGGATCATCCACTTCCATAAACGGTCCGGCCACGTTCTCCACTTCACCGGTAAGCCCTGCCGGAACTGAATAGGTTTCCGCCGTATTGATGGCTGACTGATAGAGCTTAAAATGTTTCCCGTCCTTTGTCAGTTCCAGAATCTGGAAGCGGAACCTCCCGTCTCTCTGGTAATCATTGGCTTTGAAATTCTTCACAATCCAGGGACCGTAATCCCCTAATCCGATATCCGTATGGGCCTTCGCCCCGTCTTTGCATTCTGAAACCAGGATTCTGTCATACCCTTCTTCCGTCGACGCATAAATCAGGGCGTACATTTTATATCCTTCTATATAAGTCGGCGGTACCGTCATTTCAAATTCCAGCGGTGTTTTAAAGCTTTCAGGCAGATTCTCCCACCCATTTGCCTCCTCAGGCTGCAGCCGCACCGCCCGTCCCGGGATCTGGTTGCAGTTTAAGAGCTGGTCGGAGAAGACCGCGCTGGACGCCGCATCCCACAAAGGCATATAAAAATAACGGAATGGAGGATTTAAGGCTCCTGCCAGCTGTACCCCGTCCTTTTCCTCAAGTCCGCCCAGCGGAAATGTAACCGGCCAGTTAATCATAGCCACCTTTTTCCCCTCTTTTACCGCCACATCCCAGAGCGTTTCGCTGAGGACCTCATTGCGGTCAAAGGACGTATGCCAATAGTCCAAATCCTCACCGGGATGTTTTACCATCAAACTGGGGACGCCTGAACTCCCCGCCCCTGTACCGCTGACGATAGCAGTCCATCCGGCGGCCGTCAACGGTGGAAATACGGTTTCCAGCCGGGAAAATACGCCCTGATCCATGATGCGTTTCATGTTCGGCATGTTTCCTTCTGCTACAAATTTCTTTATCAGATCCGGCATCGCCGCGTCCAAACCTAAAAACAATATTTTTTTGTCCATAATTACCGTTCTCCTTCTCCTATTTAAACACTCTCGTTAAATCATCCAGCGAAATACAGTATCTGGTGACGAATTCTTTATCGAACTGATCTTTTACAGTTCCTCCCAGCAGCATGGCACAGAAGTCCACACCTGCGTTTTTAGCCGTTTTTTCATCCACCAGACTGTCCCCCACATACAGGATCTCCCGGCGGTCAACTCCCAGTTTTTCCATCATTTTAAACATGCCGCTGGGATCAGGCTTATGGGCGGGCACATCCTCACTTCCCAACACCTGGTCAAAATATCTGCTCAAATCGTATTTGTCCAGGGATGCAAACAAAAGATCCCTGAGTTTAAGCGACAGCAGCCCGACCTTAATGCCTCTGGACTTTAATGTTTTTAAACACCGTTCCACGCCCGGGAAAAAAGTGGTCCGTTTTGGCATCTCTTCCCTGCTGATTGCCCGGTAATACGTTCTCATGGTGAGCAGTTTCTCCCGATCCTTCTCACCGGTCACATATCCCAGCATGATCTCATGGGTATTTCCCACACAGGGAAGCACTTCTTCATATCTTTTCCTGGAATATCCGAAATGTTCCGCCGTATCGTTCAGCAGGCAGACAATAACCTGTGAACTGTCGGCTATTGTCATATCAAAGTCAAATACAACCGCCTTATATTTTTTCTGCATAACCCCCGGTCCCCTTCCAATTTAGTCACATAAGGAGATTAAATAGTTTCCAAGCTGCAGCGAATACTGCAGAATCGCATCGATTAAAGGTTCCGGAACCCTCATCGTAGCCTTATGTGTTTCATAAGCAAACACGCCCTTATAATCGATTTTTTTCAGAGTTTTCATGATTGGTTCCCACTCTATATTACCATGATATGGGAACAAATGGTCATCATTTATTCCATAATTATCCTGGACATGGACCGCAATCAAACGGTTCCCTATCATTTCGAGGGCCTGGGGCTGGTTCAGTCCCATCTCATTGGCATGGCCGAAATCCCAGCAGATTCCCACATTTTCATAATGCTGTCTCAGGGCATCGCATAATTCGATTACATCCACGGTCCTTGCCATAAACCTGGGCTTGCGGATTCCTAATTTGTGATCCATCTTGTCAAACAGGTTCTCCACCGCAATGCTCATCCCGTATTTTGCAGCAAGCTCCACATGGGGTTTCATGTATTCCACATTATCCTTCAGCATCCTGCTGTAATCATTATCGGAAAAATAAGTTCCGGCATGAATGACCGTCGCTTTTACTCCCAATTCCCCGGCCGCAATTATGGATCTGCGCACCATCTCTTCCGTATAATCCCGGTCCGCCACGGTTGAGGGATCCAGCACATTATAAAAAGGAGTGTGGGACTGGCTGGCCGTCATATTGAGGCTGCTTAAGAGCTCTTTCATCTCCTTCACCCAGTCCATCCATTTATCATTTGACAGTTCCAGATCGTACTGGTTCATCAGGCAGAAGTTGAAATCCACATCTTCATATCCGATTTTATGGAGACGTTTCACACAATCCATCATGGGGATCACTGCCCGGCCTTCCGGGCGGTCCCTGTAGATTGCAGTTGTCGTTGATAATTTCATATTCCGGTCCTCTCTTTCAGGTTTTCTTGTTTGATACCCATCATAATATCCGCGCGGTTGGTCATAATCCCATCCACCCCGTATGACATCAGCGTTCGGATCACCTCGGGATTATCAATGGAATTTCCAATTCCCCATGCATTGATCTTCAAACCCGCTTCATGGATTTCATCCACGGTCTGCTGATCCAGGGTCTCATAATATGGGTGGAGATAGTCCATGCCGATTTCCTTTCCGTATTTGCCCGGATTCACCATCCTGCACCGGTAGGGAACGCCCACGTTCATCTCCGGCGCCATGGCCTTGAACTTTACCATCTGGGGATGGTTAAAACCGGAGACTACCACCTGACTGCTCCTGTCCTCTCTGCGGATTTTATCAATCAAAAGTTCCTCCAGCCCCGGATAAGCGGCGCCAAATCCCTTGAATTCAATCAGGGTCACAATATCTCTTCCCCGGATCAGGTCAAAATACGAATCCAGGGTGGGGATTTCCTGAAATCCCGTTTTCTCTTTAAAATAGTAAGAGGCGTCAAACTGTTTCAGCTCCTCCAGCGTATAATCATAGATACTGCCGGTTCCGTCCGTCGTCCGGTCCAGGGTGGTATCATGGCAGATTACGATCTGGTTGTCTTTGGTCAGATGGATATCCAGCTCCAGACAATCAGGATTGTATTCCAGCGCCTTTCTGAAAGAGATCAATGTATTTTCCGGGTACAGGCCGGAAAGCCCTCTGTGGGCGATGCATTTTGTTATCATCAAAACCACCTTCCTCCTGTTCCCGTCAGGACCGGTTCTTTAACTTAGGATCCAGCTTGTCCCGGACCCAGTCGCCTAACAGGGATACCTGCATAATTAAAAAGATCATCACAATACTTGGAATAATAGCCAGCCACCACTGGTTCGTCAGGTAATCACGGCCTTCGGAAATCAGCACGCCAAGAGAAGTTTGAGGCGGCTGGATTCCAAGTCCCAGATAAGACAGGGAGCTTTCCAGCAGTATATAGGAACTTAAACTCATGGTAGCTCTGACGATCAATAAGGATGCCATATTCGGCAGAATGTGTTCTATCGCTATGCGCAGCCCCGAAGCCCCCATAGCCCGGCTGCATTCTATGTATTTGGCCTCTTTCAGCTGCAGAATCTGGCTTCTCATCAGTTTTGTATAAGCCGACCATCCGGTAAGGGCGATTACCAGTATGATCATGCCCTCTCCTCCTCCAAAAAAGCAGGCGCAGAAAATACCGATAAATGTATTGGGAATCGACTGCCTGGCGTCGGAAAGAAAGGTTACGAACAAATCCACTTTGCCCCCGCACATACCTGCCAAAATGCCTAAAACGGTTCCGATCACCAAAGCGAATACCATGCCGGTAAATGCTATTTTAACCGTCATTCTGGTGGCATAGAGGATGCGGACAGCCAAATCCCTTCCCACGCTGTCCGTTCCAAACAGATAGGTGGAAGACGGGTCTATGAAACTGGGAGCCTGAAGCCTCGCCCTCAGATTGGTAGCGCCCAGGTCAACGGGAAACAGCACTGGGGCCAGTGACGATATTCCCACTATTAAAACAAAGGTTATAATCAGAAATAGGATGCTGGGCGGTATCCCGCTTCTGATTTTGATTTCTTTTTTCTTTTTCTTCTTTGTGCTCATCACGTTCTCCCTCCTTAGCTGTTATCCCGGCTGTCACGGATACGCGGGTCCAGAAAGCCATAGGAAAGATCGACCGCAAAGTTAACAACGGATACAAAGATAACAATCATCAAAATGCCGTACTGCACCACCGGGAAATCCCTTCTCTGGGCCGCTTTTATGATCAGGGTTCCCATCCCCGGCCAGGCAAAGACATTTTCCACAATGACAGCGCCGCCAATGAGAATGCTCAACTGGGTCCCCATCACGGTAACAACCGGAATCAATGCATTGCGCAGCGCGTGTTTAAACACTACCTTTTTTTCGTTCACGCCCTTAGCCCTGGCGCAGTCCAGATAATCCTGCCCGATTACGTCCAACAGCGCTGTTCTCGTAAGCCTGGCAATGGTGGTGGTAGGCGCTATAGCCAGTGTCACCATGGGCATGATATAATTTTTCCATGTTCCCGTACTGCCGCTGGGCAGAACTCTCAGTTTCAAGGAGAATACATAAATCAGCAGAATCCCCAGCACGAAATTTGGAATGGTATTTCCGATTACAGTAATGCCGATACAGGTTCTGTCATAGACAGTGCCCCGGTTAATGGCTGCAAATAATCCCATCGGAACTCCGATCAGCACTGCCAGCCCCAGCGATCCCGCCCCCAGTGAAGCGGTGGCTCCGATTCTTTCTGCAAACAGTTCCGCCACCGGCCTGGAGAAATAGAAGCTGGTCCCCGCATCTCCTTTAAATAAACCTGTAATAGAAACAATGTATTGTTTCCAAATGGGCAGATCCAGTCCCAAGCTCTCACGCAGGGCTGCAATCGCCGCTTCTGAGGTATCCTGATCCCCAAAAATCCATTCGACAGGATCGCCGGTAAACCTGGTGAGCACAAAAATCAGGGTCCAGACAAACCAGATTGTAATAAGCACCTTAATCCCTCTGGATATCACATATTTTTTCATGCTTTTTTCACCTCCTTGTCAAACAGATGGCAGGCCACGTAATGTTCTGGTTCCACTTCCCGCAGAATCGGGCGGTTATCCTTACAACAGGCCATCACATTGGGACATCTGGTCTGAAACGGACAGCCGGCCGGAGCGTTAATGGGACTTGGAATATCTCCGGTCAGCAGTTTCCTTCTCCGCTTATATTTAGGGTCCGGTATGGGAATGGCGTCCATCAGCGCCACAGAATAGGGATGAAGGGTGTTGTCAAACAATTCCTTCTTGGGCGCCACCTCCATCACCTGTCCCAGATACATAACCATGATCCGGTCGCTGACATGGCGGATTACACTCATATCATGGGAGATAAACACATATGCCAGATTCTTCTTTTTCTGAAGCTGTTTAAATAAGTTTAAAATCTGCGCCTGTATGGAAACATCAAGGGCCGATACCGGCTCGTCGCACACCAGAAGCTTGGGTTCCAGCACAAGGGCCCTTGCAATACCGATCCTCTGCCTCTGTCCTCCTGAAAACTCATGTGGATATTTTTCCAGGGCGTCTTCCCTCAGACCAACCAGTTCTATCAGAGGTTTGACAATATCCAGTTTCTCCCTGGCGCTTAAATTCGTATGAATCCTCAACGGTTCTTCTATCAGCCTGCGCACGTTCATTCTGGGGTCTAAAGAGGAATAAGGGTCCTGAAATACCATTTGTATCTTCTGGCGCACATTTCCCTTCACGTTCCTGCTTATTTCCTGTCCTAAAAAATGGATGCTGCCGTCCGTAGGGTTATCTAATCCGATTATCAGTTTCCCCAGTGTGGTCTTTCCGCAGCCCGATTCTCCGACAATCCCCAGCGCTTCTCCCTCATGAAGTTCAAAGCTGATATTGTCCACGGCCTTTACATGGCCCAGTATCTTTGGAAACAGGAAGCCTTTCCGAACCGGAAAATACCGTTTTACTCCATCCACAGACAGGATCACGTCTTTATTTTCCATCAGCCTGCCCCCTTCCTTTGATCTCTTCCACTCTGAAACAGCGCACTTCCCTTCCGTCTATAACGGTGAGCGGCGGCTCCTGCTGCCTGCACCTCTCTTCGCAGTAGTCACAGCGGCTGGCGAACCGGCACTGCTGTACCGGATGGGTGAATACGGGAACGTGTCCTTTGATGGAAAACAGCTCCTCTTTATCCTCCTTTATGCTTGGGATCGCCGCCAAAAGCCCCTTGGTATAGGGGTGGCGCGGATTGGCAAAAATGGCATCGCATTTGCCTTTTTCCACCACCACACCCCCATACATAACCATCATCTCTTCACACATTTCCGCCACAACGCCCATGTTGTGGGTGATGAAGATAACTCCTACCCCTGTTTTATCATTTAATTCCCGCAGCAGTTCCAGTATCTGTGCCTGAATGGTAACGTCCAGCGCCGTTGTAGGCTCATCGGCAATGATCACCTCCGGATTGCAGGCCAAAGCGATCGCAATCAGCACACGCTGCTGCATGCCGCCGGACATCTGATGCGGATAATCGTTATACCGCAGTTCAGGAGCCGGGATATGAACGAGCCTCAGAAGTTCCATTACCCTTTCCCGCACCTTTTCTTTGGGCAGTTTCTCATGGGTCAAAATCGCTTCTTCAATCTGGCTTCCGATGGTATAAACCGGATTCAGGGAAGACAGGGGATTCTGGAATATCATGGATATTTTTTTACCCCTGATTTTACAAAGCTCCTTCTGGTTCATGTCCACCAGATTTTTGCCGTCCATAATTACCTCACCGTCTTCAATTCTTGTATACCTCTCGTCAATCAGGCCGATAACGCCGCGCACTACCGTACTCTTTCCACATCCTGATTCTCCTACGATCCCCAGTATTTCTCCCTTTCTCAGAGTAAAACTGACGCCGTCAACAGCGGGCACTACTTTCTTTTTGGAGTAATAGTAAACCTTTAAATTACTAACCCGTAATATCTCGTCCATAAATCAGCTCCCATTTCTTTCTCTTTTACTTTCCCCAGAAATCTTCAGCACGCAGGGAAACGATCTGATAGGATGTCCAGTAAGGATCCCACTCAAAATTGCGGTCTGTGCGGATTCCCCAGATTTCTTCCGGCAGATACAGATAAGATGCCGGAACCTCTTCGTCCATGATTTCCAAAAATCTTCTGGCTGCCTGTTTTCTCTCGTCCTTATCGGTGCTCTTTTTAAGAATATCCCCGGCTTCGGTATAGATTTCTTCCGGAGGATTCGGCCACATGATATCCATCAGATCGCTGTCCGGGAACTGAATCCAAATGGCGCCTAACGGGTCATCATAACGTACCGCACAAGACCATGTGCGCAGTCCCGGGAAGTTCTTTTCCAGTTTTTCCGTAAATACCACCTGAACATTTACTCCGATCTGTTTCCACAAGTCCACACATACTTCCGCTGCCTGTACATCGTTCATATAATAGTTAGGCACTATCTGCAGATCGATCATACTGCCGTCATATCCGGATTCCGCTACCAGTTCTTTTGCCCGTTCCGGATCATACTGAACCGCTTCATAATCGTCTATGTAAAAATCTCCGAATCCTTCCACCTGCCAGCCATTAGGAACGTAAGCGCCCTCTCCCCAGAGAGTTTCCACCAAAAGCTGTCTGTCAATCGCCATGTTCATGGCCTGACGGAGCTCTTTGGAGGCGGTGGGTCCTTCGTTGGTGTTGTAAACATACAGATGGAACAATTCAACCGGGGTCACGTGTGTTTTTACATTCGGTTCATTCTGGAAGTTAGCCAGAAGGTCATTATTGATATCATTGATGATATCCACTTCACCGTTTAAAAGAGCCGTCATTCTGGTGGCATCCTCGCCGAACTTGATGAATTCAATATTTTTTACATAAGGCTTATCCCCATGATAATCTTCGAAGCGTTCCAGTATGATTTTCTCACCCTGCATAATATTGGCCACTTTATAAGGCCCGCATCCGACAGGAGCCGCGTTGAAGCCTTCCAGCCCGCCCACTTCTTCATAGTATTTCTGCGGAAGAATATATGCGGTACGGGTAGCGGAAAGTCTGGTTGCAATGATGGAATCCGGCCATTTCAGATGCAGGCGCACCGTATGGTCATCCACCACTTCTACTGATTCCACGGAATCCACTACATTGGTAACTGCGCTTCCCACTTCACCGGAAATCGCCAGATCAAATGTAAATTTAACGTCGTTGGCCGTCATTTCATCGCCATTATGGAATTTCACTCCCTCTTTCAGCTTTAATTCAAATGTGGTATCATCAACCCAATCCCAGCTTGTGGCCAGCTGCGGCTGTATATTGCCCTCTTTATCCTGATACATCAGACGGTCATGGACATTATAGATTACCCTCAGTGCCTGGATTCCCATGTCCTTGCATGGATTGAAGTTATTGCTCATGGAACCAACGCCTATTTTAACTGTTTCCACATCTTTGCCGCCTTCTGCCGGAGGAGCCGGCGTCTCCGCCGCTTCTTTGCTTCCTTGCGCCTGGGTCTCCTGGGGCTGTGCCGGAGCCTGTGTGGACGGAGCGCTTCCGCCTCCTGAACATGCAGTCAGGGTTGTCATAGCTGCTGCCAATACCAGTGCCAATGCTCTCTTTTTCATATTAACTCTCCTTCTCTATTGTCCGTTTATGAAACGGCTGTGACCTATTGTTTCCATAACTGCCTGATTTAGGCCAAAGAAAAAAGAAGTACAGACTATGACATAATACAATGTCGATAGCTCCATCCCTTCTCTTCGTCTCTCAGCTGAGTTATCACGATATCAGTATACTGACTTTTTTACTGTTTCTTATTAAATTTACATTAAATAATTGTAAAACTTGATAAATGCCCGGACCAATTGACCGTTAAATGTTCGACCGCGGAATCGGGATCCTTTCTAACACAAAATAAAAAAGGAAACAAACTAAGTATCAAATACAAAGTTTATTTCCCTGCTCTTAATCTCTATGTTGGGATCCAACGTCATGTCCACAGTATACTATAAGTTTTTCAGTTTTTCAACTATTTTCTAAAAAATTATTGAATTTATTTTTCTTTTCCAATACTTTAATCATTATTATACTATTATCCGTATATTGTTATTTATTTATCAGTATATTTTAACTGTTATATTAAATTGCCGTTATTATTCCACCTATTCGTATAATACATCACAAATAGCCCGGAAATCTGGTGAAACACACCAGATCCCAGGCAATTTTATCTTACATTTAAAAATAATATATCTTCTGCTCTTTGTAAATATGCGCTCTATATATGCTCTCTACGTTTATGCTTTTTCCACATTCTTAGTTGCCACAATATCTACCCCTGTACCAGCGCAGTTGGGGATCAGCACTTCTCCGATCTTAACCGGCGCATCCACATGGGTTCTGCGGATTTCTTCCATGCAGTCAAAGATCTTGCCTTTAGGAATATCGTTCTTGGTTTTTACGGAAACCATAGCAAGCCTGCCTCCGTTCACCGCGATGCTGGATGTGACGATGCGGGTAGGGCTCAATATCTCCTTTTTCGCATAAGCCTCTCCCCGCACACAGGTATTTCCCGTAACTGTGATGTCCTCTCCATCTATGGCAACTGTCATTGGGCAGCCCAGAGGGCAGCCGATACATATCAATTCTCTCTTCTCCATATTTCCTCCATTCAAAAGCGTCCCAGCTATTCTTCCGTGCAGACCACGATTTCCTTCAGATTCGGATAATCAGAAAAACTCTGTTTTTTCAAAACTACCTGCTCCATCTCTCCGGGCGCCAGCACTTTCTTTTTTCTTTTGGAAACCTGGACGCCGTCATAATATACACAGATCGAACGGTCCTTGTAAACATCCGCAACACGGAAACGGACAGTAACCGCATCCTGCATATGATTGATATCCAGAATCTGGGGAACGGTATAACGGACGCCGTTTTCCGCTTTTAAAACCACTTCATGATTCTCAGAGGTATCTTCTCCCGCCTTCACATAAAGAGCGGCATTCTCCCCTGCCAGAGCGGCTTCCTGAGACACATAATCCACCAGATCGTGAACATGGAGCACATTGCCGCAGGCGAAGATTCCCTCCGCTTGGGTTTCCAGATGGTCGTTAACCATGGGCCCTCCTGTAACCGGGTTTAATGCAGCGCCGGTCTGGCGTGTCAGTTCATTCTCCGGAAGAAGGCCTACGGACAGAAGCAGGGTATCACAGCTATAGTGTTCCTCTGTGCCCGGAATCGGCCTTCTGTTCTCGTCTACCTCTGCCAGGGTAATCCCTGTAACCCTCTTTTTACCTTCTATATTCACCACCGTATGGCTGAGTTTTAACGGAATTCCGTAATCGTCAAGACACTGTACAATGTTTCGTTTCAAACCTCCCGAATAAGGCATCAGTTCTGCAACCACCTTAACCTTTGCCCCTTCCAGGGTCATTCTGCGGGCCATAATCAGGCCGATATCTCCGGAGCCCAGAATCACCACTTCTTTTCCCACACTGAGCCCTTCAATATTCATAAGACGCTGGGCCGTTCCCGCAGAATAGATTCCCGCCGGACGATAACCGGGAATGTTAAGAGCGCCTCTCGGACGTTCTCTGCAGCCCATGGCCAGAACTACAGCCTTTGCCTTTATTGTCACCATTCCATCTGTGCGGTTAATGTATGTAATCTCTTTATTCTCCGTAATATCAATTACCATGGAATTCAATTTATATGGAATTTCCCGGTCCCGGGCCATATCAATATATCTCTGGGCATATTCAGGCCCTGTCAGCTCTTCCTTGAATGTATGAAGGCCGAAACCATTGTGAATGCACTGGTTCAAAATTCCTCCCAGGCTGCTGTCCCTTTCCAGGATCAGGATATTCTCAACTCCCTTATCGTGGGCTGCCACTGCCGCAGCCAGGCCTGCCGGTCCGCCTCCGATTATAACAATATCATACTCCGTCATCATTTCCTCCATTTCCGCCTGTTCTCCGGCAAAATTTATTTTTTTCCGGTCAGCATTTCCGATCCGGGTCCATTTTTACAAATTTCTTCCATTGACAGGTTCCGTTCTCTTGAAAGAATCTCCATGGTTCTGGGCGTGCAGAATCCGGCCTGGCAGCGGCCCATACCTGCTCTCACCCTGCGCTTGATTCCGTCCAGCGATACGGCGCCCAATGTCCGCGTTACCGCATCCACAATCTCACCTTCACTGACGCCTTCGCAACGGCAGACGATCACACCGTAAGCAGGATTTTCGCGGATCAATGCTTCCCGCTCTTCTTTGCTCAGAAGTTCCGGCCGCACGATTCCCTTTCTTCCGGCTTTAAATTCTTTCTTTTCTGCTGCTCCGGCTTTCTCCGCCACCATGTCAGCGATATATTTTCCAATGGCCGGCGCACAGGAAAGTCCCGGCGATTCGATTCCGGCCGCGTCAAAGAAACCGTCGGCCGATTCCTTCAGGATAAAGTCGTCCCCGTCTTCATGGGCTCTTAAACCGGAAAATGAGGTGATGGTCAGACGGAACGGGATATTCTTAACGCTCTTGGACGCTTTGCTCATAGCTTCGGCCAGTTCCGCAGCCGTGGTGGCCGTTCCTTCTTTGTCCTCAATATCGGCTGCCGTAGGTCCCACCAGCAGGTTTCCGTGGACCGTAGGAGTAACTAAAATCCCCTTGCCGTACTTGCCCGGAAGCTGGAAAATGGTGCGGCTCACAAAATTCCCCGCCTCCTTATCAAGCAGGCAGTAATCCCCTTTTCTGGGCACAATATGTATCTTATCTTCACAGACCATGTTATGGAATGCATCGGCATAAACGCCGGCCGCATTCACCACAAATCTGGTTTTTATCTCTCCTTTATCCGTAATCAGGCGGTATCCGCCCTCTACAGTCTCGATCTTTTCCACTTCCGTAAGGAATTTAAACTCCACCCCATTGTCACAGGCATTCTCCGCCAGGGCTATGGTCAGGCCGAAAGGACATACGATGCCGCCGGTCGGCGCATAAATGGCAGCCACCACTTCATCCGACAGGTTGGGCTCCATCTGACGGGCTTCCTCTCCGGAAATGATGCGGATGTCCGGAACTCCATTGGCAACGCCACGCTCACAGAGTTCCTTTAAAGCCGGCAGATCCTCTTCTGAAAAACACAGCACCATGGAACCGTTGCGTTTGAAATCGAAATCCAGTTCCTCCGACAGTTCTCCCATAATCCGGTTGCCTTCCACATTCAGCTTTGCCTTCAGGGATCCCGTTGCAGCATCATATCCTGCATGGACAATGGCGCTGTTGGCTTTTGACGTTCCCGAACAAACATCCTCTTCCTTTTCCACCAGGCAGACCCTGAGGTCATAGCGCGAAAGCTCTCTGGCAATGGCAGAGCCGGTCACTCCGCCGCCTATTATGGTTACGTCATAATCAAATCCATTCATAGTCTATCTCCTTATGTTCATTTTTTTCTCTACAATTCCTCCACATATTTAACGAACTCCATCTGCCGGATGGTGTTCAGCAGTTCGGGGCGCATCTTTTTATCCCGGACCTCGATTGTGGCAATGGCTGTGGGCCCCTCTCCCTTAATCTTGTTCTTGGAAAGTTCAAAATGGGCCAGCTTACAGCCGCTGTTCCGGACTTCCGAAACAAAGGAAGCCATACACCGGTTGGATTCAAATTCCAGGTAAAGATCATAAACTTTGGCATACTTATGCGCTATGTAATCCACTTTAGTCATCACCTGCAACGTGAACATCACCAGTATGAGACAGATCATAGCCCCTTCTATGAATCCGATTCCCGCCGCCAGGCCGATACAGGCACAGGCCCATAGGCCGGCCGCAGTGGTGAGCCCTCTCACCTGGTTTCTTCCCGTTACAATGATGGTGCCCACGCCCAGAAAACCAACGCCGCTCACTACCTGAGCCCCCATTCTGGACAGATCCAGCCCCTCGTCATAATTGACAAACATATATTCGCTGGTCATCATAACCATGGCGGACCCCAGGCAGACAAGCGTATGGGTCTTAATCCCTGCGCCGCGCCTCTTCATCCCCCTGTCGATACCGATCAGCGTCCCGATGACCAGAGCAAACATCATCCTGATCGTACACCCCCGAAGGCTCCATTCATGGGCGGTATCGACTATATAATCCCATAGTTCCAAAAATACTGCTCCCCCCTCTTATATTGGCAAAACAAAAGAGAGCAACGCCAACAGACAGAAAAAAGCTTTCTGCCTGTCAACCTTACTCTCTCATCTCAAAGGTAACTTATTGAAATAATGATACCATAGGCATCCAGACATTGTCAAGCTTCCGTTAACAGGTCCTTTCCAACATTCAGAAACCATATGTTATTCTCAGATAAACCACAATTCTTCCCGGCTGGTGGACACTGCATCCACTCCTGCATCAAAAGCAGCCATAACGTCTTTTTTGTCAAAAATCAAGCCGCCTGCCACGATTGGTATGTCCGTATATTCTTTCATGTGTTTGAGTATTGTAGGCATTATACCCGGCATAATTTCGATAAAGTCAGGACGGAAAACCTCAATCTGCCTTTTCAGCGTCCCAAGGGCGATGGAATCAATCAGAAAAGTCCGCTGGCCGCTGTACATTCCTAAATCCTGGGCTCTCTTTACCAGCATCGGTTTCGTGCTGATAATTCCGTCGGCCCTGGTATTCTGCTTAATAAAATCCACAGCGATTTCCTTCGTACTCAGGCCCGCAATAAAATCCACGTGCACAATAGCCGTCATTCCCTGATTCTTCACCTGGTTTACAATTCCCGCTATATTGCACAGATTTCCGTACAATATAAACACCACGCCGCACTCCGAATCAAAGCACCTTCTCAGACCCTTTTCATCCTTTACGGCTGCGATCACAGGCGAAGTTTCCAATAAATCAATAATCTTCATTCGAGTATTTTCCATGATGTCATTCCTCCCACTAATACTTTAGCACATAACCGGTGATCGTCAAGCTAATTCCCATTTTCTATCGCTTTAAGCCAATTCCTGCAAAGTCCTGGATAGTTAGTGATTGCCCCATCACATTTCCAGTCAAAGAGCTGGTTAAATTCTTCTGTGGTGTTGACAGTCCAAACATTGGTTCCGATTCCGTACTTCCTGCAGTTTTCCACCGCTTCCTCAGTCAAAGTGCTGAAATCCGGATGGTAATATTCAAAATCAAACTTATTACAGTAATAACCGGCATTACCCAGTCCCTTTTTTCCCAGCAGCGCGCCGCAGGGAATCTCCGGCGCCAGTTTTTTCAGTTCCAGAATAGAAAGGTGATTAAAAGAGGAAAACAAAACTTTATCTTCAAGATGATGGCGTTTTAATATTTCCAGCGTCTTTTCCTCTATGTTCTCATAATAATACACCCCGGTTTTAATTTCGATATTGGTTATAATCTTTTTTTCCGCTGCAAACGCGCAGTATTCATCAAAAGAAGGAATTCCCTGGAACCCATACGCGCCGTCTTTGATCTTCCCTGCATCGAACTTTTTAAGCTCCTCCAGGGTATAATCCCTGACATAGCCCTTTGCTCCCGTAGTCCGTTCCAGTTCTTCATCATGGATCACAACCACATGGCCGTCTTTTGTCAGCTGTACATCCAGCTCAATTCCGTCGCAGCCCTCTTCCACCGCCTTTTCAAATGCAATCATTGTGTTTTCCGGGTAAGTTCCGCTGCTTCCCCGATGTGCATATATTTTCATATTGCTAACCTCTTTTCCGTCATCATCTCTTCTAAATACATTCCCATCTCTTTCAGCGATTCAAACACCGCATCCGGCTGGATTACGGCATCTGCCAAATCCTCTCTCTTCGTCTCACCGGTCAAAACCAGATAACCTTTTGCCCCATTCTTCACTCCGGTAGCCACATCCGTGTACAGGCGGTCCCCCACAAAGGCGATCCGCTCTTTTGGCACACCTGTCTGTCTCAGCACCATCTCCACCGTTTCCGGGAACGGCTTTCCCAGATAACGGGGTTCCACCTTAGTTGACAGCGTAATGGCCGCGCACAGGCTGCCACAGTCCGGAATAAAACCTTCCTCCGTCGGGCAGTTGATATCCAGGTGAGTGGCTAAGAACATGGCCCCGTTCCTGATAAAGGTACACGCCTTTTCCAGTTTTTCATAGGTCAGGGTTATATCGAAGCCAACCACCACAATATCCGGCATCCTCTGAGTCAAATGGATTCCGGATTCGGCAAAAGATTCTTCCAGCGCCTCCGTCCCCACTAAATAAACCTTTTTATCCGGATAATAAGTTTTTAAAAACTGAATGGTCACATCTCCCGAAGTCATAATCTGGCGCCTGGTAATATGACAGTTCATCTTTTTTAATTTGTCCAAATATAACTTCGGTGATTTTGAAGAGTTGTTTGTAAAGAATATAAACTCTTTTCCGGCTGCCCGGACTGCCTCCAGATATTCCAGCGCACCATCCAGAAGTTTATCCCCCAGATAAAATGTCCCGTCCATATCAAGCACAAACAGATCCGTTTCCTCCAGCAGCTTTCTTTTTTTCAGTTCCATAAGACCGCACAACTCCCCCTTTCTACTTTAATTGCTCCTCTTCGTGAAGCCAGCTGTCATGCTGGCAGACAACCTCATAATTTTTCTTGTCATCCATAACCACTTTAATTATACCATCATAAAAGGTCAGATAATACTCCGCTCCCACCTTTTTGTAGTTATCGCGCACCGGCATATTGACCGCCTGGTCAAGCATCGCTACAGCAATCTGAGGTTTTACCATCTCAATCCATTTCTTGGTATTCGAAGTATCACGTCCATGATGATTTGCTTTTACCACATCCGCCTGCAGTTCTTCCCCATACTGTTCCACCAGAGAGCGTTCAGCGGCAGTATAAAGATCTCCGCAGAACAAGACTGTGGATTCGCCATAGATGAACTTCATAGCCAGTGAATGATTGTTCAGAAAAGCCGTACTGCCTTTTGGAAAATCCTTAGGATACTCAATTTCTTCTTCCGGATTATAGATTTTAACCGTTATTTGATCGCCAAAAGGAATTTCATCCCCTGCCTTTAAATACTCCACCGGAATATTATGTTCTTCCAAGGCATTCACATAATTCTGGTAAGTCTGCGTTGTATATTCCACATAGGACCGGTAAGCCTTTCCGATTTCAAATGTCTCCGCAATTTTAGGAAATGCACCGATATGATCAATATGAGGATGAGATGCCACAAAATAATCGATCTTTGTAATGCCCAAATCCTTCAGATAACCGATCACCTGATCCGCACAATCGGGATGCCCTGCATCCAGCAGCATGGTCTTTCCGTCGGGTGAAATAAATAAAGTGGAGTCTCCCGCCTTGTCTTCCGCATCTTCACCTACGCGTATATCCCAGCAATAAAAAGTTAATTTGGAATCGTCACCTGAACGATCCATCATCTCTTCATACCGGTCGACTTCGGGAACTTCCTCCACACTCTTAGTCTCAGTCAGAGTTTCCGTCTCTGAAATTATTGTCTTTCCTTCTGTTGCTGCCTGTTCTTTCGCCGCTGCCTGCTCCGTCACCGCCGCCGTCTCCGGGGCGGGAGAGGTGGTTTTTCCTCCCCCGCATCCCAAAAGCAGCAGTGCCGAAAGCAAACACACAAGAACAGCCTTTATTCTTTTTGCGTCCTTCATATGTTCACCCTCACTTTATTTCATAGCAGCTTTCGAATAACCTGTCAGCATATACTTCTGGAAAATGAAAAACAGGATGATAACCGGCACAACCGCCATAACGGCTCCGGCCATGATCTCATGGTTGTTCATTGTCGCCTGGCCTGCAAAGGTGTTTTTGAGCTGTGCCAGACCTACGGTAAGAACCCGTCTGCGCTCGCCTTTTGCGATGATCTTAGGCCAGAAATAGGAGTTCCATCCATTTGTAAATGTTACCAGGGTAACTGTGAATAAAGTTGATTTACACATAGGAGCCAAAATCTTAGTGATAACTCCAATTCTGCCAAGTCCGTCTACCTTAGCGGCATCCACGTAGCTGTCGTCGATGGACATGAATGTCTGGCGCAGCATGAAGATGTAATAAGGAGAAACAGCTTCCGGAAGAATCAGGCCCATGAAGGTGTCTGAAAATCCCCAGTTGGCACACATGATATAAATCGGTATAAATGTTATCTGATGAGGCACCATAAGCGCGCCCAGCACGAATATAAACGCCGCATTCTTTCCTTTAAATTTACCTTTCGAAAACCCATAGGCCGCAAATACGCCTGTCAAAATCTGGGAAATCAGTATTCCGGCGGTCATAACTGCCGTATTGAAATAGTATTTGCTGAAATTAGCCCGGTTGAATACGTTGCTGTAGTTTTCAAAGTGAAATTCCTTGGGCCACAACGTCGGTACGGTCAGAAGTATCTCATCCTGGGATTTCACGGATGAGATGAGCATCCAGTAAATCGGGAATACTACCACCAGCACTACGAAAATAGCCAATGTATACTGAAGTACCGCTGCCACCCTCTTCTTATGTTTGGCGGCCTCATTTTTATCTCTTGCCATTGTTTTTACTTCGTCTGCCATATCTGCCTCCTTATGAATCATATGTAACTTTGCCGTTAGATACCTTCATGGTAGATATGGTAACTATAAGCAGTATCACAAAGAAAAACAGAGCCATAACCGATGCCCGGTCCATTCTGAAATCTTCCATCGCGTACCGGTAAATGTTGTAAACAAATACCTCTGTTGAACGGTAAGGACCTCCGGATGTAAGGATATCCACAGACTGGAATACCTTCATAGAGGACAGGAAGGTGGTTACAAATAAAAACAATGTGGTAGGCGAAAGCATGGGAAGAGTGATCTTCCAGAATCTCTGGAAGGCGCTGGCCCCATCCAGAGACGCCGCCTCATAGTAATCTCTCGAAATGCCCATCATAGCCGCCAGATAAATCATCATGCCGTAGCCGATCGCCCTCCAGCCCGTCAGAATCAGAACGGAAATTAACGCGGTATTCTTATTTCCCAGCCAATCCACCTTGGCAAGCCCCATGCCCTGAAGTACGAAGTTTAAGATACCATTGTCTTTATTATAAATCCATAAAAATACAACGGCCGCTGATGACATAGCGATATACTTAGGCATAAATACAATTGCCCTCATGATGGAGAAAGACTTTGTCATACGGTTAAATATCAAAGCAAAAATCATTCCTCCGATCAGCGTTATACCCAGCTCTCCCAAGGAGTATAAAATAGTAACCTTCAAGGAGTTCAACAGATATTTCAAGCCGGTACCAAAAAACAGCCAGTTCCAGTTTTTAAAGCCCACGTATTTGTACTCTGCGTTCAGAAGATTCCAGTCGGTAAAACTGATCCTGATCAGTTCCACAATCGGATAATATGTAAAAACTATGAGAAACAGCAGAGCCGGCAGCACACAGGCAAAATCCTTGAACGCAGAAACCGTCCTTGGGGTTATTCCCTTTCTCTTATCCACGGCTATCCCCCCTTTTATTATGCGTCGCCTAATACATCATTGATCTCTTCAACCATCTGCTCGATAATAGCATCCATATCCACATCAGATTCCAGAAGAGCTTCTGACATGCTGTTCTTCCATACGGTTGTCAGCTGGTTCCAGGCTTTGTGCTGGATTCTCGGCTGAATCAGGTCAAGGTTGTCAAAGATACACTGGAATGCAGGTTTTTCTTTTAAGAACTCAATTCCTTCTTCTGTTTCCAGAACGGACTTTCTGGTCGGCATATAACCGGTTCCGGTTGCCCATGTCATATTAACATCCTTGCTGCACAGGTACTGAAGGAAATCCCATGCTGCGTTCTTGGTAGCCTGATCATTCTTAGACGGGATTAAAAGCACACAGCCGCCGATTTCCTGGTTCTTGGTCTCTGCTCCCGGAAGCCATGCCATGCCAACTTCGAAGCTGCACTTATCCACATAACTGTTGTACAGGGAACTTGTATGAAGAACTGAAAATGCTTTGCCGTCGATGTAGTTCTGACGCATAATTGAGGACGCATCTGTTCCTGCTGCCCAATAAGCGTATCCTTTTTCACACCATTCTTTAAATTTATTGGCAATTGCCACCGCTTTTTCGGAATCCAGATCGGTGGTCACGCCGTCGTCATTGATAATTTTAACGCCTTCATTTAAATAGAATGTCTCAAAATACCACTGATCCCATCCCGGTATAACGGTTCCGTAAACATTCGTGGTTCCGTCTGCATTCACTTCTGAAGCTGCCTCCAGGAATGCATCCATATCATCAAATTTCTCAGGAATAGTGATTCCTTTGGCATCAGCCATATCTTTATTATAATACATAACCTGAGTGGAAATTAAGAACGGAAGAGCTACCTGCTTGCCCTCATACTGAGCCGCTAACAGCATACCATCACCAAAATCCTCCACATCATATTCCGTTGCCGCAATATATGGGGTCAGGTCCTCTGTAAGGCCGCCTGCACCGTACTCAGCTACATATGGGGTATTGGCTACCGTAATGGCCGGAAGGTCGGTTCCCGCTGCATGAGCTGCTACCAAAGCCTCGTTAATCTGGGTATAGCTTCCGATATATTCCGCTTCCACAGTTACCATATCCTGAGATGCATTGTAATCCGCAACTACTTTATCCACTACATCCGCATACTGGGATTCCAGGGAATGCCACCACTTGATCGTAATCGGTTCCGTGATCTCGTAGAGAGATTTATCTACCTGAGGTGCTGCTGTTGTCTCCGAAATCCCCCCCCCCGTATTATTTTCCGGGGCTGCGGTTGTTGCCTGCGCTGCGGTTGTCGCCTGGGGTGAACCGGTTGATCCTCCGCCGCTGCATCCTGCCAGTGATGCTGCTGCCATCGCTGCCGTTAGAACAATTGCTAATGTTTTTTTCATAGTGTTCCTCCTTTAATATAATTTGCAGGCCGCCTTAAAGGCTCTGCCTGAACTTTAGTTCCCCTTCAAGAATGCAAAATAAAAAAGGGCATAGACCAGTCAAAGCTGACTTGTCTATTCCCTTCTCTTTCACTCTGCGCTGGGATTCATTATCATGATCTTAGTATACTATAACTTTTGTACAATTTCAATGATTATTTCACTATTTTTTTAATTTTAATATAATTATTGTCCAAAAGTGTTTTAATATCAATAATTTTCATTGTATATTCTGTTAGTTTTTTATCAATATTTTTGTACTTATTTTATGTTTTCATTCTTCCCGTTCATTGATATCCTCTATATATTTTCTGAATACCAGACGATAAAAATATGAAGAAAGAAAACATGCAATGCCAAATATCACTGGAAAAGCCATGGGCAGATACAGCACAGCGGCCCCGGCTGCCGCATAAATCGCAATGATGATTATGCTGACATGGAGATTTCCCACCGCCATGATAAATGCATGTCCAATCAACTGTTTCAACTTCACATGGAAAAAGGAAAGAAGAGGAAACACATATAATACTGTTAATAAAAAGACAATCATAATGCTGATTATGGCAAAAAACAGCCCATTCTGCATGACCGGCATCAGCGGCAGCCTTCTGGAAAGATACAGATCAAAGGCTAAAAAGCCGCCGCATACCAACACAACCGCCCAGGCAGCCGTTGCCTGTACAAAGTTTTTAAAAAATGCCCGAATAAAACTTCTACACACATACCCTTCTTCATCAGCCGTCAGCTTCAGCGTGAACTGAAACAGCGCCGTGGTGGAAGCCCCTATAGTGATGATCGGAATGCTGAAAATAAACCACAGGATGCTGATCATAAATACATCCATCACCTTATTCATGAAACTCCAAAACGGATTTTCCGGATTAAACAGCCTATCCATGGGGCGCTCCTTTCTTCCTGCTTTTTTCTGTAACCGTTCAGGCAGGTCTGAACAGATGCCTTTTTCTACCATTTTTTTATATTCTGTGATAGAATAAGGTTGTTTTCATTTATAAATAACTGTTTTGCAGGGCGTGCAGATGGCGGAAATGGATTTTCACACGCTCTAAAACCAGACATCATACGGAGGATATACGATGAGCCCAATACGCAGATTTTTCTCGAATCTCGCTTCTGACAAACAAACCTTGAAATCCCTGAATTTCAGACAAAAAATCCGTTTTTGTTACGATTATTACAGGGGGTATTTCTTCCTGTTCCTGGTTCTCTGCCTGATCGCATTCTATGTCGGCGATGTCATCGTCCAAAGCCGCCGGGACATGGTATTACAAGGATTCTTCACAAACGACGATTACAATCTCTTTCCCGCTAAAACCATCGAGAAGGAGGTTTCCTCCTACCTGAATTTAAAAGGGGGGCAAACGGTATCCCTGGAAGATTCCCTCTATGTGGAACTGGGATCCCACAACGAGTACATCACCTCCAGCCAGAGTAAAATCGTGGCCTATATCTCCGCAAAAGAACTGGACTTTCTGGTAACCAGCCAGGATCTTTCCGGCTACTATATGAGCCAGCTTCCCCTCTGCGACTTAGAAACCCTTATGGATGCAGGCCTCTATGATAAACTGAAGGACAATCTGATATACCAGAAGGACGGCAGCGGCGTCTTAAAAGCCTGCGGCCTGGATCTGTCATCTTCCCGCTATATGAAACAGGCCCCGCCTGAAGCCGCCCCCTATATTCTGCTTGTTCCGTCCACCGCTCCGCATCCTGAAGCCGTGAATGCATTTATCCGCTATTCCTATGGCCTGCCTGCTCAGTAATTTCCCGGATCTTATCCGGATCAAACTTATATTCATGTTCTTCTGTCAAAAGCCCGTTGGTTTCCTGCTGTACATCGGCAAGCTGTGTATAGCAGAAACCACAGAGCAGTTCTGAATCTCCGATGGCCTTTAAAACTCCGGCATATTCTTCCAGAAACCCATCTTTTTCCACCCTGGTATATCCCCATCCCTCACCGCCGCTCAGGGTAATGCCGCCGCATTCGCTTAAAATTACCGGCTGTCCGCCATAGCCAAATCCCTTGGCATATAGGGGGCGGGACATAATTTTATGCAGGGAATCCACATCCTTTAAAGAAGATGTGAAGATTTCCCGGCTTCGTTCATCTCCGGTTCCTCCGTGTTTATAGCTGTGGAAGGCACAGATATCGCTTTCCGTCATTTCCCATCCGTCGTTGGATATGACCAGCCTGGTGCTGTCCAGAGCAGATGCCATATAATAGAGGGACCGGGCAAAGTTCTGATGTTTCTTATCCTCATAGATTCCAGGCACTCCCCAGCTCTCGTTCAGCATATCCCATACGATGATGGAAGGATGGTTATAATCCCTCATGATCACGTCCTGCCACTCCCGCATAAAGGCCGCGGCCCCTTCCTCCGTATAGGCCCAAAAACTTGCCATCGCTCCCCAGACTAAAAAGCCCAGCTTATCGGCCCAGTATAAAAACCTGGGATCTTCTGCCTTTTCATGTTTCCGGCAGCCGTTAAATCCCATCTTCTTAGCCATCTCAATGTCTTTTTTATAGGCATCGTCATCCGGCGCAGTGATCAGGCTTTCTTTCCAATACCCCTGATCCAGTAAAAGCCTCTGGTACAAAAGGCGGTTATTGAGCCAGATCTGCCCGTCAATCACCTGGATTTTCCTCATTCCGAAATAGCAGCTTACCCGGTCTCTTAAAGTTCCGTCCCGTTCCAGGGTCAGCACCGCATCGTACAGATTGGGTTCCTCCGGCGACCAGTAATTTCCCGTAAAATGAAACGCCCCGGCCATAGCCTTCTTTTGAAACACGTCCACGGTCAGACTGCCTTTCTGTTCCGTACAGTTTATCCGCCCTTCAAACACGGATTTTCCCTGAAAGGTGATCTTCACTCCCAGGCGGCAGGGCAGAACGCTGCCCTTCCTAAGCCGGTAATCAATGCGCACCGTTCCCTGGTCTACATCCGGGGTAAAATGGATTTTGACAAAAGAAGTCTTCTCCACCGGTTCCAGCCAAACGCTCTGCCAGATACCCGTACTGGGTATATACCAGATAAAACTGTTCTTTTCTTCCCAGAACTGCTTTCCTCTGGGTATCCCTTCCTCATGCACCGGGTCTTCACATTCCACACGGATGCTCTCTTCCCCCCATTCCAGCAGCCCTGTGATATCCAAAGAGAATGGGGTCTGTCCTCCGGTATGGCCGCCAGCAAACCGGTCGTTGATATAAACAGAGCATTCATAATCGACCGCGCCGAAGTTCAAAAGGACCTGTTTTCCCTTCCAGGCTTTCGGGACTGCGAAGTTCCGTCTGTAAACAACCCGGTCCTCTCTGATCCTCTCACCAATACCGCTGGCCGCGCATTGACACACAAAGGGCACCTGAATCGTCTTGTCTCCCCCTTCATAAGAGAAGCCCCAGGGCCCGTTAAGGCTCATCCACTCTTCCCGGACGAAATCCGGGCGCGGATATTCCGGTCTCATCATGCTTCCTCCTCATCTTCCGCCCAGGCCAGGGCGCATTTCACTGCCTTTTTCCATCCTTTAATCAGTTTTCTCCTGTACTCCTCATCGATCTTTGCCGCAAATCTGCGGTTGATCTGCCAGTTTTTCCTGATCTCCTCTTTGTCCTTCCAATATCCCACCTGCATTCCCGCCAGATATGCCGCTCCCAGGGCAGTTGTCTCGATGCACTGGGGTCTGGACACCATGGTATCGATGAGGTCGGCCTGGAACTGCATCAGGAAATCATTGGCGCTGGCGCCTCCGTCCACCTTCAGTTCCGTGAGTTTAATTCCCGCATCCTTCTGCATGGCCTCTAAGAGATCGGAAACCTGATAGGCCAGGGATTCCACCGTAGCCCTGACAAAATGCTCTTTGCTGGTTCCCCGGGTCACGCCCACAATCATCCCTCTGGCATACTGGTTCCAGTAAGGGGCTCCCAGACCGGCAAATGCGGGAACCACATATACGCCGCCCGTGTCCGTCACAGCCGTACAATACTCTTCCGACTGAGGGGCCGATCTCAGCATTCTCAGTTCATCCCTCAGCCACTGGATAGCCGCTCCCGCCACAAACACACTTCCCTCCAGGGCGTATTCCACTTCATCACCGCAGGAAGCCGCAATGGTAGTCAAAAGGCCGTGTTCTGAATTAACTGCCTTGGTTCCGGTATTCATCAGCATGAAACAGCCGGTTCCGTATGTATTCTTAACATCTCCCGGATGGAAGCAGCACTGCCCGAACAATGCGGCCTGCTGGTCACCTGCAGCGCCCGCAATGGGAATCTCACCGCCCAGCACTTCCGGAGAAGTATAGCCATAAATGCAGCTGGAAGGTTTTACCTCCGGCAGCATACAGGCCGGAATCTTAAAATAATCCAGCAGTTCCTGGTCCCAGCAGAGTTTTCTGATATCAAACAGCATGGTGCGGGATGCATTGGTGTAATCCGTCACATGAACCGCCCCTTTTGTCAAGTTCCAGATCAGCCAGGTGTCCACGGTTCCAAACAGCAGTTCCCCCTGTTCCGCCCGTTTTCTGGCATCGGGAACATGGTCCAGGATCCAGGCGATCTTGCTGCCGGAAAAATAAGCGTCAGGGATCAGGCCTGTCTTTTGGCGCACCATATCTTCCATCCCATCTTCCTTCAGTTTATCGATCATGCCGGCAGTTCTCCTGCACTGCCAGACAATGGCATTATAAATGGGCTGGCCGGTCATTTTATCCCATACAATTGTAGTCTCCCTCTGGTTGGTAATGCCGATGGCGGCGATGTCTCCCGCATGAGCTCCCTTTAAGCTCATGGCCTCGGTCAGAACGCTGAGCTGGGAAGACCAGATTTCCATTGGATCGTGCTCCACCCATCCCGGCTGCGGATAAATCTGTGTGAACTCCTTCTGGGCTGTGCTGCAAATCTCCCCTTCTTTGTCAAATAAAATACATCTTGAGCTGGTCGTACCCTGATCCAGTGCGATTACAAAATCCCCCATATGTCACTTTACTCCTTCCCTTTGTATTTAAGAGCCATCTAAATGAAACTGACAGCCTTTTTCAGCCAAATACGAAAAAAGAGCATGGAGGATCTGCAATTTTACAAAATCCTCCTCACTCTTCATTCTCTAAGGCATTTTTTCTACTTTTATGCTATCATTTAGGGAATTTTCTGTCAAGTATTACTGTCTATTAAAAATTGATTAAAAGGAATAGTAACTGTCATAATAGATTTCTTCCATCACCGCACAGTCACTTGAGCTGACCTCATGAAGCACTTCCTTGTCATCATCCACCACATAGATGACACCGCCGCTGTACTGATAGGTGTATTCGCCGTCGATCTGGTAATATTTAGAGGAAGTCTGGACTTTTCCGGATTCATTTACCAGATAGAACTTGTCATTGACCTCGAATACCTGGAAGTCCGAATCTTTGTCCGCTTTTACCAGCTTCCCTTCATAATAGAGATAGTCATCCTTTACTCCTGTGTAACCGCCCCCTTTATCGCTTCCTGATGTGTTAAAATAATAGGTTCCTTTTTCATCGTTACCATCGTAAACAGACGTCTGTTTTCCTGTCCTCATGGCCCCGTCGTCTTCTGTTGTTCCAAAATACACTGCATAAACCGTTCCGTCGAAATCCAGGCCGATGAGTCCGGTCTGCATACATCCATACTCATCGAAGAAGTAGGAGGTGCCGCCCACTTTATTCACTGCCGATGAAACCGTCGTGGCGGCAGAGGACAGATATTTGGGCGTGCCGTCCGTATCGAAATAGTACCAATATCCCTCTCCATCCTCTGGCTTATCCGTATCTCCCGCCGTCATTTCTTCCGAATCATCAGAATCGGAGGGGTGTTCCATAAGATATTTCCAGCCTTTCGCCATAGCTCCATCATTATCATCACCAAAATACTTAAATTTGCTGATTCCGGTGGCATCTCCCGTCTCCGCTTCATCTTCAATGGCAGCCCATCCGGTGAGCATCACCCCGTTTTCATCAAAATAATATTTGGACCCATTGATGGATTTGATCACATAGGAAGTGTCACTGTCCGCAGCCGTCATTTTTCCGCTGGCCTGGAAATAGAACCACTTGGCATCGTCGCCTGCGCTTTCCGCAGTTCCGATATCCCCTTCCTCCGGCTCGTCTTCTTCATCATATTCCAGACAAAGCCAGCCTGTTTTCCGGCTCCCGTCCTCTCCCAGGTAGTACACGTAATCATCGTCGTAATGCCAACCGGTATACATTCTTCCGTCATCGTCAAAGCAGTAGTATTTCCCATCGATCTGTTCCCATCCGTCTGTAACCGTTTTACCGGTACTGCTCAGATAAAACCAGCCTTCCTCTTCTCCGGACGGAGATTCCTGCCCTTCTTCCATGTAGATCCACTGGTTTTTCAGCAAGATACCGTCCTCATTCACATAATAGGTATCATCAATCCAGCTGTCCGTGACGATGTATCCATCAGAACCCAGGTAGTAAGACTGGTCTCCTGATTTCTTCCATTCATTGGTCACCCTGCCGCCGCTGGAATCCAGGTAAACCCAGCTTCCATCCTCACTGCTCCAGCCGGATGCCGCCATGGCCGAAGCTGCGCTTCCTATCACTATCACTGCCGCAGCTGATAAGACTGCCGCCCATTTATTCGTCATCTTCATAAGATTCACTCTCCTTTGTATTCACCCTTGTTTTGGTTGGATGCTTGAATCTTATCTTGAAAAGCTTGAATAAACCTTGAAAAAATGACAGGAATTTTTGAAGAAAGTGTGAATTCTTCTTTTTACCTCTCCGTTCCATCAGCTAACAGGTATCCCCTTCCCCGGACCGTCCTGATAGCCGCTCTGCTGTCTAAAAATGATATCTTTTTTCTCAAAAATGATATATATACTTCCACATTATTGTATTCTGTTTCACAATCATATCCCCATATCTTTTCCACAAACAGCTCTTTCGTCACAATCTGCCGCCGGTTGGAAATCAAAAGCTCCATCGCCTGGAATTCCTTTGATCCCAGGCTGACGCGTTTCTCGCCGCATATCAGTTCTCCTGTCTTTTTATCCAGTTTCAGATCGCCAAAGGACAGAATATCGCCCACAAAACTGCTCTGACGCCTTCCCATAGCCCTAACCCGCGCCAGCAGTTCCGGCACCTCAAAAGGCTTAGTCAGATAATCATCTGCCCCGGCATCCAGACCTTGGACCCTGTCATCCAGCCGCGATCTGGCTGTCAAGAGAAGAACCGGGGTCTGGATACCCGCTTTTCTCAGTTCCCCAACAACAGCCAGACCATCCTTTCCAGGAAGCATGATGTCCAGAATGATCACATCATAAATCCCCGTCAATCCGAAATCCAGTCCAGCTTCTCCATCATATACAACATCGACATGATACTTTTGTTGTTTCAGCAGTTCTTCCACCGCAGCGGCCAGCCGCGCTTCATCCTCTACCAGTAAAATTCTCATAAGAACCTCCTGTTTATCTCATTCTATCTCTCTATTCAAACAGAGGTTACTTAAAGCAAACTGAAAAAAGTGTGTTGATTTTGTGAAATACAGGCGGGAAGATTTCCAAAAGATGCGATTTCCCAAACGAAACCGTACTCACATGCTTAAAGCTTTGATATATTTTTCAACGAATATATCCTTACGTTTTGAATTGTACTGCATGATAAAGCGCGGATGCTCTAATGGTATAATTTGGTCAAAGAATTTATGCTCCGCATTAATTTGGGTCAGAAAATCAAAATTCTTTCCGCTCCCAATGCAGAAGCACACTGAAGTATCTATTCCAAAATCTATTTGGCTGCGTATTGAACTTATGATAAAAGGCTTCAGAGCTTCCTGCAATTTACCGTTTTCATAGTAATTGCAATTAACTTCGGCGCCTTTTTTATTGACCCTGGACAAACCGAGGGGACATACGAAGTTCATATAAAAGTCAGTATAAAATTTCTTGAAACCTCCGTATTCTCTGATTACATCATAGATAAATCCCGACGACGGCTTGTTTATATAAAATTTGTCAATATAAATTCCTGTTTCATTATAAAGATGCCCAGCATCTGCAAAAGGGACACCTGTTGCGGATGAACCACGACGCGCCGGGGTACTTCCGAGTATCAGACGGCGGGTACCGGTATCATTATAATATTTTTGATAGAACGCTGATGCCGCTTTTCTGACCTGCTCTTTCTGAGGGCCATTATACGGATTAAGAACCTTCACTCCAGCGGGCAAATCAAGGGATTTATCCGAAAGGTTATCATTAAATTGCAAAATTTGTTCAGCGAAAGTCATTTTTTTATTCATGTAACTCCTCCATGCCAAAGCGTTTTTACGCAGACGCGAGCTGAGAATTCGGTTTCTCAGCTGCAATTCAAATTTGTGGCAGAGCCATAAATTTAGGTATGTCCCCCCGTACACTCTGCCTTGCGGCGATTTTTCGTAACATTTCAGGCGGCGGGAAGATTAGCCGATGAACTGTTACGTTTTTTCACCATCTTCTCTGGCATCAAATACACAGTCCAGCAAAATTCGCTGGACCGGGCCGTGATCTCCTCTGATTCTGCCCTACAGCCTCTGGCAGGGCATCCTTTTTCTGCCAGCTTCTGCACCTGCAAATCCAGGGGCAGATTCAATTCACCCCTGGATTTTTTCTTTCATCGTTCTTCTTTACTCCGCATAAGCAATCAACTGCTCTCCATCCTGGGAAACATCGATCACAATCGTATTCCCCGTATGCACTCCATCGCCCAGAATCAGCTTAGCAGCCAGGGTTTCCACATGTTTCTGCAGATACCGTTTCAGCGGCCTTGCGCCGTAAACCGGATCATAGCCCCGTTCACACACATATTCCTTAGCCTCATCTGTCAGAGAGATGGACAATTCTTTATCGGCCAGCCGTTTATTAACATCCGCAATCAGCAGGTTTACGATACCTCCAATATTAGCCTTCGTAAGCGGTTTAAACAGGATCGTCTCATCCAGACGGTTTAAAAACTCCGGTCTGAAATGCGCGCGCAGATCATTCATAACCATGTTTTCCGCTTCCGGCCTGATGCTGCCGTTTTCATCAATTCCTTCCAGCAGATACTGGGAACCGATGTTGGAAGTCATAATGAGAATCGTGTTTTTAAAGTCCACAGTCTTACCGGTAGAATCCGTAATACGCCCATCGTCCAGCACCTGAAGCAGCACATTAAATACATCGGGATGAGCCTTTTCCACTTCATCGAACAAAACCACCGAATATGGTTTCCTGCGCACCGCTTCTGTCAGCTGGCCGCCTTCATCATATCCCACATATCCTGGCGGAGCTCCGATCAGACGGGATACGGAATGCTTCTCCATATATTCGCTCATATCGATCCGCACCATATTGGATTCATCGTCAAACAGGCATTCTGCCAGCGCTTTCGCCAGTTCGGTCTTACCTACGCCGGTCGGCCCCAAGAACAGGAAGGAACCGATTGGTTTGCTGGGGTCTTTAATTCCGGCCTTTGAACGGATAATGGCCTCTGTCACCTTTTCCACGCCTTCATCCTGTCCCACCACCCGTTTGTGCAGCTCTTCGTCCAGATGAAGGGTCTTGCTCTTCTCTCCTTCCGTCAGTTTAGACACGGGAATGTTGGTCCATTTGGATACGATTCTGGCAATCTCCTCATCCGTGACGCTTTCGTGAACCAGGCTCAAATCCTGGTTTCTCACCTTCTCTTCTTCTTCAGCCAGTTGTTTCTGGAGCGCAGGAAGTCTGCCGTACTGAAGCTCCGCTGCCTTATTCAGGTCATATTGCTGCTGTGCTTCCTGAATCTGGCGGTTCATATTCTCAATTTCTTCACGCAGGGCGGATAACCGGTCTACGGAAGCCTTTTCATTCTCCCACTGGGCCTTTTGCCCGGCAAACTCATCATGGAGTTCGGCCAGTTCCTGCTGTAAAGCTGCCAGACGCTCTTTGCTCAGGTTGTCTGTTTCCTTTTTAAGCGCCGCTTCTTCAATCTCCATCTGCATGATCTTCCTGGACAGTTCATCCAGTTCCGTGGGCATGGAATCCAGTTCCGTCTTAATCAGGGCGCAAGCTTCATCCACCAGATCAATAGCCTTATCAGGCAGAAAACGGTCAGTAATATAACGGTCGGAAAGTACTGCCGCAGATACCAGGGCGGAATCTGTAATCTTGACTCCATGATAAACTTCATATCGTTCTTTCAGCCCGCGGAGGATGGAAATCGTGTCTTCCACTGTTGGCTGATCCACTAAAACCGGCTGGAAACGGCGTTCCAGGGCAGCGTCTTTTTCAATATATTTTCTGTATTCATCCAATGTGGTGGCGCCGATGCAGTGAAGCTCGCCGCGGGCCAGCATGGGCTTTAACATATTGCCCGCATCCATGGATCCCTCTGTTTTTCCGGCACCGACTATGGTGTGAAGTTCGTCGATAAACAGGATAATCCGCCCTTCGCTCTTCTTCACTTCTTCCAGAACCGCTTTCAAACGCTCTTCAAATTCGCCCCGGTATTTAGCGCCTGCCACCAATGAGCCCATATCCAAAGCAAATAATTTTTTATCTTTCAAACCTTCCGGCACGTCGCCGCGTACAATACGCTGTGCCAGCCCCTCTACAACCGCAGTTTTACCAACGCCGGGTTCGCCGATCAGCACCGGGTTGTTCTTGGTCTTTCTGGACAGAATACGTACCACATTTCTGATCTCACTGTCACGGCCGATTACGGGATCAAGCTTCTGGTCCCTGGCCCGCTCCACCAGATCATATCCGTATTTTTCCAGAGTATCATAAGTGGCTTCCGGGTTGTCGCTGACCACTCTCTGATTCCCTCTTACAGTTGATAATGCCTGTAAAAATGCTTCTTTCGTGATCTGGTACCGACGGAAAAGTTCCTTCATATTCCGGTCCGGCTGTTTTAATAAGGACAGAAACAGGTGTTCCACCGAGACGTATTCATCTCCCATGGCCTTTGCCTCATCCTCCGCGTTAATCAGTACCTTATTCAGATCATTGCTGATATAGAGCTGTCCGCCGCCGCTCACCTTGGGCAGGCGTTCCACCAGCTGTTCCGCCTCATTGATAAACATCTCTTTTTGTATGTTCATCTTAGTCATCAGCTTTAAAATCAAACTGTCCTCTATGGTCAGCAGGCTGTACAGCAGATGTTCCTGTTCGATCTGCTGATTGCCGTGTTCATATGCCAGCTTTTCGCAGTTTTGAACTGCTTCCATTGATTTTTGTGTGAATTTATTAATGTTCATAATAATCCTCCTTGCTGGAACCTTTTGCGCAAATACTGCGCTGCTCAGATACGCACTGAGAAGTTCAGATTCTCAGATGCGGTTCAAATTTGTGGCTCCGTCACAAATTTGGGTGTGAAAAATAAGCCCTGGGGATTATTCTTCACACAACTTACCTCTTTTCGGTAATATGAATAGCTGTTATCTGTTCTATCCGTACTATAACACATGTTTTTAGCACTGTCAATAGGAGAGTGCTAATTATCTTAAAATATTATATTTTTTTATTTACAGTACAAATGGCGGGAAAAATGATAAAGAAAGCTGCATCAAACTCACTTGCAAGCATATTTTTTTATCATTTTTCCCACCATCTGAACTGTTTCGTTTTTAATTCGTTATGAATTCACAATAAAAAATCAATTGGATTCTTATCAAAATATATATTCAAATTTGTATGCCGTTCCAGTGAATGCAGACCTTCTTTTATGTATCGCCATGACTGGGGATAAGAAAGCGGCACTCCATTTACAACCTCTTCTTTAAGAAATTCAATAAATGCTCTTGGGGCATCTTTAAAAATAGAATAAAATTCATCTGCATACTCCTGTTTTAAATCATCAGATAAATTTTGCTCGTTATACAATGCGTGATCGAGATTACACGACATAAAATACTTATCATAAATCATTCCTTTAATATCCTGAACATTTAACAGGTGATTCATAATTTCACATTTTCGCTTATTTCGATCAGCTACCCTCTGGGGATATTTGCACTTGATAGAAACCAAGGTGTACTCAAATCTCGCATCCTCACCATCTTCAATATATTTATTTTCTATAAATGTTCCATCCATATCGAAGATTTGAACAATCTGAAGTATATCTCTTTTAGATAATTTCTTATCATCCATAAATTTCTTCACAATTTTATATATTTTATCTTCAACATTTTGAACAGTTATCGTTTCATCGCTGGTAATGTCTCCATCCGTAACTTCAAAATTGATCTCTTTAGATTTATATAGCTTTTGAAATATCTTCTTCAAAGCTGTTCTGTCAGAATTACCTTCCACGAGAAACAAAACCGTAGGTCTTGATCTAGCCATCAATATTCCCCTTTTCTTCCCTAATCTTTTGTAAAGTTTTTTCCGAAAAGTGCAGATTTACAGGCCTTTTACCAGGGTTTCCTGCTTTTCTGAATGCATACCCCATAGAATCTAATTCTTCATCGTCATATAATTCTTCTTTTTGGCCTCCGATTGTTATGGATCTAATATAAAAATCCCTATTATTATTATTTGCACCAACCCCTGCCAACGTTATATATCGATTATCCGGGTTTGTTGTAGAGCATATAATATTTTTATAATCTAGTTTTTCCAATGCCCGAAGGTTATGCGATGTAAAAATCAACTGCCCTTTCATTTCCTTTTTCAGAACCCCCAGCAGTTCCCCTAATAAGTATTCAAATATACCTGAATCCAGTTCATCTACGACCAGACATACACAAGGTTGATTGTACACAGATATCAGATAACTTAATAAGGATATAATTCTTTTAATTCCTTCAGATTCAAATTTTGTTAAAAATCGGCCTCCGCTTCTTTTTGAATAAACCTCTACCTGAACATATTTCTTTCCATCTTCTTTTTCCACTTCCATTTTTTTCTCTAATTCGATCTGCAAATCCGGAATAATAGATCTGATTGCAATATTAATTGATTGTATTGTAGATACAAACAGATCATATATGGTCAATGGAATTTCACCCTGTCCATTGGTAAAAAGCGGGATACAACCTTGAATAATAGCTGTCTCTGTTTCATAATGCATATTTAAAGGTATCAGCCTATTTTTGTTGATATCTCCTAACTGGCTTACTTTGATCACATGAAAATATGTGCTGGCAAAATAATGCAGTCCATCCAGCACATCATAAAGAGCTGTGCACTCTCTGTTATCCCAGTCCTCCGCTGTTCCCTGAGCTTTCAGCGTTGCTATTGCTTTAGTGTTAAACAAAACCGAGTGATGTCCCTGTGCACTGACAGCAGCAAGTACAGACATTGAATGAAGAAGTTTAATGTTCTTTAAAAATTCCATGTGTTTGGACCGGACGGACAAATCGACATCAACCAGCAAATCGTCTTGACCATAATATGGATTCATAAAGAAAATGTCTCTTTCCGACTTCCAAGAAACTCCACGTATCCAATAATTGAGAGCCTCTTTTGTGATCTCTATTTTTTCATCATTTTTATTAGGGGATAGCGTTGCCTCGTACTTTACCCGGTATTTCACATCGCCTTTTTCAAGCAAAAACCATGTGGTCATTTGTGTTCCCTTCTCTTCCGGGATAATTCCTGAATATTTATCATAGGGTATTTCTTTTCCACGAAGCAGATATTTCAAAATGTCAAGGGATTCTATTAATGCAGTTTTTCCCGAGCCATTCTGTCCATATATCCCTATTATATCTTTTTTCTGGATTTCGCCGTATTTTTGAACGCTACCGTAATTCATATACTTGACTTCGCCGTATTTTACATTTTTAAAATTCCGGAGTTCTGATTTTATAATTCTTACTATATATGTTTCTTTCATAAATTCCCTCCCTGCCGGAGCATTTTTGTGCAAATATTGCGTTGTGTAGGCATACGCTGAGAATTTCAGAATCTCAGCTGCGCTTCAAATTTATGGCTGTGGCACAAATTAAGGTGTAGAAACCAGATAATCAGGATTATCTTTCAACCTATCTTCTCTTTCAATATTTATCACATCTTTTTTATCACTCATCATTATTCTATTTTATCACAAATCATACATTTTGTATAGTTTGTAATTTTTAGGGTTTTGTATAATTATTATCAGAAAAGTTAGGGTTTATACACTAACTTCCAAAAATGAATGTAGTACATGCTGCTGTCAGGAGATTTTCCTTTTAATAAAAGTTTTACCCTTTTATCCCTTTCGACTTCCTAAATCTCCACACAAACAGAATCACCCGCGCCACCCAGTCAATAAACATCCCATACCAAACACCCATAATCCCAATTCCCATCACCTTCACAAACAGGTATGCAAATCCGATCCTGAATATCCACATGGACAGAACGGACACCATCATGGTAAATGATGCGTCATTGCTGGCTCTCAGGTAATACGGTATGATAAATGACAACGGCCACAAAACCATGGCCAGACTATGGGCGGTAATCATCTGGCTCGCCGCTTCCGAAGCTGCAGGCGACAGGTTATAAAGCCCCACCATCTGATGTCTTCCCAATATCATCATCGTACAGATAACCGCCAATATTCCATAATCCAGCAAAACCAGCTTCTTTGTATAAGATTTGGCTTCTTCGATTCTACCGGCTCCCACGCACTGCCCCACAATGGTGATGAGCCCCAGCCCCAGCGCATTGCCCGGCAGATACTCCAGGGTGACTAAGTTGCTGGATACTGCGAAACTGGCAATCGCAGCTGTTCCCAAAGAGGAAACGAGGCTTTGAAGGGTGATCTTTCCGAACTGGAACATGCTGTTTTCCAGACCATTTGGAATACCGATCTGCAGAATCCGTTTAATCATGCCGCCGTCAAATTTAAGTTCCTTAAAACTTCTGATTCTGATCATATTATCCGGGTTCTGGATCAGGAAAAACATCAGCATGGCAGCGACCACCCTGGAAATCAAGGTTGGGATTCCCACGCCTTCCACCCCCATGTGGAGCCCATAGATGCAGACCGCATTGCCGGTAATATTGATCATATTCATCACAAGGGACGCCATCATGGAAACCTTGGAATTTCCCATGGAACGGAACAATGCCGCGCAGGCATTATAGAGGGCCAGAAACGGATAGGAAAGAGCCGATAAGAAGAAATACTTCATCGCATCCCTCATAACCGCATCTTCCACATTTCCGAAGATCACCCTCAGCAGATGCCGGTTGCCTATGAGCGCTGCGGCAGTGATCACAAGCGACACCAAAAGGGTGATTAAAACCAATTGCCCTGCCGATTTGCACGCCTGTTCCGGCCTCTTTTTTCCCAGATACTGGGCGGATACCACGGCTCCGCCGGTGGCCAGGGCGGCCAAAAGCTGAATGATCAGCACACTGATGGAATCCACCAGCGAAACGCCGGAAACGGCTGTCTCACCGACAGCCGCTACCATTACAACATCCACCATGCCTACCAGCACAGCTAATATCTGCTCCACAACCAGAGGAGCTAATAATTTTATCAAATCTTTTCTTGAAAACATAATCCGCCTGTCCTTTAATCCGTCTTGCTTTCAGCAGATTTCTCTGTCAGTTCCGTTTCTGCCTGCGTCTTCTCCGCCGGCGCCCCGCTTGCCGCCGGTGAGCTTTCTGACGCAGGCGATTCTAAAAATCCACCCTGGGGATCTTCTGATTCGATCACATTGCCGTCTTCATCCACTTCAACCGCGAATAAAAAGGTCCTGGCATCATCCACCTCATAGCTGCAGGTAACCAGTATATACAAAGAATCGATATCCACCTCCGGAATCTGGGCGTAACTGCATGGAGCCAGCATTTCGTGGATAAAAGCGTTATAAGATTCTCTGGTTTTAAACCTGGTTTTCCTCACAATGGGCTGTGCCTTATCATAATAAGAAGACACTGCCTTCAAATGTATGGTTCTCTCCGGAGTATAGATTTCAAAATACTGGTGGGCTTCAAAAAATTCTTTATCCTTATATTTGACCACATCTTTAAACATTGAGCCGTTTTTCATGTGATGGCCGTAGATGATATTATTCCTTCCGCCAAAATCAGGGGTGCTGTCCATATCCAGATAGATGGCCCCCGCCTGACTGCTGTTTCCTTCAAAGTCGGTATGAAGGTAGGTATCGTTGTCCCCTTCCTTCCACACAATCGGATAGTCCACATTGGTATCCGGAATCTTGATCCATCCCACGGTGTCCGGATTGATAGCCCGCAGTGCATCAAAGTCAATGGGTGACACATAGGCCGTAGTCTCTTCTGTCTCCGGTTCCGTCTCCTCTGTCTCTTCCGGCGTGGTGACCGCTTCTGTGGTCTGTACCAGAGAAGCCAGACTTTCATAATTATCCTCAGTTTTCTTTCCGTCCAGATACTCTTTCAGCATACCGGCACAGCTGACGATGATGATCACAACCAAAACGCCCACAATGATCCGGTGTATCCAGATATTTCCTCTTTTCTTTTTATTATTTTCCATAAATGCTCCTCGTAACGCTGTTTATTAGTCACCGGCACACTTTTCCAATCAAAAATCCGCCTGGAATACCTATTTCTTTTCGCCAAAAATTCTCCCCCGGAATCCCGGGGAAGAATTCATAAAAACTCTAATATCTGTTGTCAAATACTCTCGTTGATTTCTTCTCACTTCTTGGAAGTTCACCGATCTCCACCAGCTTCACGACCGGAGTGAGGCCGATCTTATACTTGAACTGTTCAGCGATCTCACGTTCCAGAAGATAGTGGTTGGTTCCCGGATTCGCCTCCACAAACAAGGTCAGAATGTCCTTGCCATACAGGTGGTCGACCATAACCTGATATTCGCTGGAAGCGCCCTCAATAGCCTGAAGCATCTCCTCTATCTGGCTTGGGAAAATGTTCACACCCTTCACCTTCAGCATGTCATCCGTCCGTCCAATCAGCGTATCAATTCTCGGATACGGAGAACCGCATGGGCATTCGCCCGGCATAATCCTGGAAAGGTCATGAGTTCTGTAACGGATTAAGGGTGCGCCTTCCTTCTTCAAAGTGGTTATAACGATCTCTCCTACTTCTCCGTCCGGAAGCACCTGGCCTGTTTTCGGATCCACGATCTCTATGTATACATAATCATCCCAGTAATGCATTCCGCATTCGCTGTCACAGCTTATGGCAATACCAGGTCCGTATACTTCGGTCAATCCATATATATCATACAGGGAAACGCCCAGCTCATGAGCGATGCGGGCCCGCATCTTCTCGCCCCATCTCTCAGATCCGATGATACCTTTTTTCAAATGAATCTTGTCTCCGATTCCCCTTTTATCTATTTCCTCAGCCAAAAGAAGGGCATAAGAAGAAGTTGCACAGAGAACGGTTGATTCCATATCCATCATCATGCGGAGCTGCTTATCCGTATTGCCCGGACCCATGGGGATTACCATAGCGCCCAGCTTTTCAGCCCCGTTCTGGAAGCCGATTCCGGCAGTCCACAGACCATAACCGGGGGTAATCTGGACGCGGTCTCTGTTGGTCACTCCTGCCATCTCATAGCAACGGGCAAACATCAGCGCCCAGTCATCCACATCCTTCTGGGTGTAAGGAATGATCACAGGGATTCCTGTAGTTCCTGACGAGGAATGGATCCTGACGATCTCTTCCTCCGGCACCGCCATCAGTCCAAGGGGATACGCTTCCCTCAAATCGCCTTTCCAGGTAAATGGAAGCTTTTCAAAATCTTCCTGTGACTGGATGGAATCCACATCAATGCCTTCCATCTTTTTCTGATAAAAACAATCCTTGCTCTTCAATTTTTTTAACTGCTCCTTAATAATAAGGAACTGAGACTCTTTCATTTTCATGTGGTTACCTCACCGTTTCATATTTGACACGCTGGCCGCTCCCAGTTTCAGCGCCTTGCGGTTCATATCTTTTAACTTATCAGGAACACGGCTCATCACCGCACTTTCCATCTCTTCTGCTGTAATTCCCAGCATTCCCCCTGCCGCAGCAGCTCCGAGAAGGGCCACATTCAGCACCTTTGGAGAACCGCATTCTTCACAAATGGACTTGCCGTCCACTAAAATGAGGGAGGAAACATGTTCTTTCAGATATTCCACCGCTTTTGCTCCCGAATATCCTCCGATTCCAAGAGAAGCGGTTACCGGTAAAATAGCATCCGGGCACACGATCATGCTGCCCCCTTCTTTCAGGTAAGGGATCACCCTCATGGCCTCTCCCGGTTCAAACCCCATAATCAGGTCTGCCTGGCCCAAGGGGATCAGCGGACTGTGAATCTCCTGGCCGAATCTCACGTGGCTCACCACGCTTCCGCCCCTCTGGGCCATGCCGATGGTCTCCGCACTTCTGGCTTTCATCCCCTTTTCCATCGCCGCCTGAGCGATCAGTTTGGATGCAAGAACAGTACCTTGGCCGCCTACGCCGCATAATAAGATATTCTTCATCTGTCCTTCCTCCTCCCTAATATTCGATGGCTTCTACTGAACACACCTGGGTACACAGGCCGCATCCGGTACAAAGCGCCGGGTCAATGGTTACGTCCGAATTGCTGGAAACAAGGGCCGGACAGCCGATTTCCTTAATGCATTCCTGGCATTTTACACATTTATCCTGGTTGATGCGGCATACGTGGTCCGGCTTTTTAGACAATGCCACACAAGGATATTTGAATATAATAGCTTTTACGCCCTTTATATCAGCCAAACGGCGGACCGCATCGATGGAAGCTTTTAAGTCCACCGGGTTTACGGTCACCACCTCAGCTACTCCGATTCCCTCTAACACCTTGGTAATATCGATCTTATCAACCACCTGACCCATCATCGTCTTTCCGGTTCCCGGATGGGGCTGGTGCCCCGTCATGGCCGTGGTGGAATTATCCAGCACGCAGACGATTAAATTGGCCTGGTTATAAACCGCATTGACAATCCCCATGATTCCCGATGCAAAAAATGTGGAATCTCCTGCAAATGCAAAATATGTCTTATCCGGTTCAATCTTGCCTAACCCCTGGGCTACGGTAATTCCTCCGCCCATGCAAAGACAGGTATCCACCATATCAAGGGGCTTTGCGTTGCCCAGCGTATAGCATCCGATATCCCCGCAGAACACCGCTTTCCTTCCCTCCATGGCCCGTTTCACTGCATAGAAGGAAGCCCTGTGGGAACAGCCCGCGCAGAGCACAGGCGGGCGGATCGGCAGGTCGGGAGCCGGTGAAAACTGCTGTTCCTTAACAGGCATAGCCGGGATCAGCACGCCGTCTTCCACATCCAGATAACTGCCCAGAACCTGGCGAACGGATTCAACGCTGTTTTCGCCCGCGCACTGGACGTCACGGGTCATCTTTCCGCGGATTTTCACAGAAAGGTGGTGTTTGCCGCATAAAAGCAGCAGTTCCCGCTCCAGAACCGGATCCAGTTCTTCGATAGCAATGACCTCATCCAGCCCTTCCAGGAATTCAAGCGCCAGTTTCTCCGGAAATGGATAGGGGGTTGCCACCTTAAATACCTTTACTCCCTCATATCCGTTCAGCGCTTCTTCCACATATTCATAGCTGATTCCTCCGGTGATAATTCCCTTTTTACCGGAGCCTTTTATCTGATTAAAACGATAGGAAGAAAATTCTTCCGCTATCTTAGGAGTTCTCTCTAATTCGATCTTTTTATGGTTTTGATAGGACAGCCTGGGGAAAATAACCCATCTGTTGGCATCCTTTATGAATCCTTCCGGAGCCGGATATTCAGGCCGTTCTTCCAGATCAATGGTCGCGCAGCCGTGACAGATTCTGGTTGTGGGCCGAAACAGCACCGGCGTGGAGTATTTTTCCGAAATCTCAAATGCATCGCCGATCATCTCATAAGCCTCTTCCGGTGAAACAGGATCGAAAACCGGGAGTTTGCTGTAGGAAGCAAACGTTCTGGTGTCCTGCTCGGTCTGGGATGAGATCGGGCCGGGATCATCTGCCACCATGATCACCATGCCGCCTTTCACTCCTATGTATGACAGGCTCATCAATGGATCTGTAGCCACATTAAGTCCCACCTGCTTCATGGTAGCCATAGTTCTGGCCCCTGTATAGGCCCCTCCGGCCGCCACTTCCAGCCCTGCCTTTTCATTGGCAGACCATTCCACATAGATGTCTCCCGGATTGTGTTTTGCCACCGCTTCCAGCACTTCCGTAGACGGCGTCCCCGGATAACCGGATACCAGCTTGACACCGGCTTTGATTGCCCCCAGCCCTATGGCTTCATTACCCATAATAAATTGTTTACTCATGTGCGAACATCCTCCTAAGCTAAATAAGCGCTGCTGCGGTAATCAGACCCACACAGCAGGCCAGTGTTACGATATCCCTCCGATGAAACGGGTATTTCTTGTATCCAGACTGCCTGGTCCGCAGATCAAACCCGCGTATCTCTACCGACATGGCGCTGGCATCCGCCCGGCGCACCGATGTAATCAAAAGAGGTACGCACAGGGGAAGAATCAGTTTCATCTTCCTGATCATATGATTGGTATCAAACTCCACCCCTCTGGCCGTCTGGGCTTCCATAATTCCGTTCATCTCTGCGATAAACATGGGAATGAAGCGGACAGCCGTAGTCAGGGTGAACGCATACTTATAAGGCATATGCATCACATCCACCAGCGCATTGGACAAATCGTTCATCTGGGTCACAGTGAGCACCAGGGCCAGCGGAATTGTTGCACCTATTAATCGTAACACAATTTTGCCTGCAAGTAAAACACCTGCATCGGTTATGAACAAAAAAATTTTATTTCCGTCTCTCACGAACAGGATTTGAAGCACAAATAAAAACAGGCAGACTTTGCAAAGCCCTTTTAATAAAGAAACTGCCTTCAAAAACACGCCTCCGGCTGCCCCGATTACGAGATCCAGTGCGATGATGCCCAGCAGGAAAATGAGATTGCCGCTCACAAAACAGGCCACACAGACTGAAAATGACAAAACTATCTTGGTTACAGGATTCATATGGTGCAGCACCGTCTGTCCCGGCACATAATCTAATATTCCCTTCATCGTCCTATTCCGCCTTTCTGATCTCAAATTCCAGAGCGCCGATCATCTCTTCCACCGTATCCGCATAATAAAACTTTCCGCCCAGCCTGACCGCCAGACCCGTGATCTGCGGGGGGATCAGGGAAGCCCTGCGCATCACAACTTCATTTCTGAATATTTCCCTGGTTTGACCGTCTGCTAACAGTCTGCCTCCGGCCATCACCAGCACCCGTTTGGCATAGTCTGAAACAACTTCCATGTCATGGCAGACCATGATGACCGTGACCTGCTTTTCCCGGTTCAGTTCCTGTACCGCATCCATGATCTGCTTGCATTCTTTATAGTCCAGCCCGGTTGTGGGTTCATCCAGAATCAGGATTTCCGGTTCCACCACCAGGAGGGAGGCCAGGGCCACCCGCTGTCTCTCGCCCCTGCTGAGCCGGAAGGGATCACTGTCCCCATCCAGTTCCAGCTTTTTAAGCATTTCTTCCACTCTTTTGTTTTTCTCATCCTTTTTAAGATCCGTCACCAAGTCCAGGCCGAAAAGCAGTTCTTCCCTCACCGTATTCCTGCAGAGCTGGCGGTCGGGGTTCTGGAATAAAAATCCCACATGTTTGGCAATCCGGCTGGTTTTCGTCGTCCTGGTATTAAAGCCCATTACCGTCACATCGCCGGATGCAGGCTTTAGAAGTCCGTTTATCAGCTTGGATGTGGTGCTTTTACCCGCGCCGTTTTCTCCGACCAGAGCCACGAACTCACCTTTTTTTATCTCAAAATCCAGCTGATGGATCATGATATCCTTATTGGAATATCCAAATGAAACATTGTCAAACCGTATCATAATTACCTCTCATTTACATTGCTCGTTTCATCATCTCTTCCGCTTCTTTTAAATCCAGACAGATCCTGCCGTCGCCGTATCCGGCTTCTTTCATGGCGTTTGATAAGCTGACTACCCTGGGGCACTGTACGCCGATTTGTTCCAGTTCCCTGCTGTGTTCCAGCACCTGTCTCACCGGTCCGTGATAGATCATTTTACCTTCCGAAAGCACTCCCAGCTCCTTTACAAATTCGCAGAGAAGCATGATCTTCTGCTCTACAACGACAACCGTCATTCCGTAAGTCTCATTCAGCTCACGGAGAAGGGAAAATATCTGCCGGCTGCTGCCCGGATCCAGTTCCCCTGTGGGTTCATCCAAAAGAAGGATATCCGGCCTGAGGGCAATGATAGCTGCGATGGCCGTCTTCTGTTTCTGGCCGCCCGACAGGGAATTGATATCCCGGTAACGCAGGCCTGTGATTCCCACCATCTCAAGGGCATCTGCAATCCGCCCTTCAATCTCTTCTTTGGGAACCCCGAAATTTTCAAGTCCGTATAAAATCTCATCCTCTACCATGGACGCAACCATCTGGCTGTCGATATCCTGGAATACGGTTCCCACCAATCCGGATAAGCCGGTAAGACTGGTATCAAAGGTATCCTTCCCATCCACCAGTACAGAGCCATAATAATCTCCTTTAAAATGATGGGGAATCAATCCGTTAACCGCGTGAAGCAATGTGGTTTTCCCCGCTCCCGACGGCCCGATAATTCCTAAAAACCCGCCTTTGGGAATCTCCAGATCGATTCCGTCCAGCACTTTTTTAGTTCCTGATTCATATGTGAAATGCAGTCCGTTTATCCGAATCATGCCGCACCTTCCTGTCTCTATTTTCTAAGAGCCGCCTTCAGCGGTATATATAAAATCTGTACGATGATACAGTTGATAATTGCTGTGCAGAGCACAATCGGCACATAAGCCACCAGGCTGGACGGCTCCGCTCCCATGAAGAGGAACAGGCAGACCGTAAAGCTTCCTCCGCTCACTATAGTTGCTAAAAACGTGCTGACTAACGGCTTGATATTCAGTTTTCCCAGGCTCATGGGCATCATCACCAACATCGCCATGGCAACTGCTCCAAGCAGTTCTGATATTAAGTTGATATATGGGCTTCCCGGCAGGAACTGGCATACAGCGCCGGCTAATAATCCGATAATCGCTGCTTCCACTGCCTTAGGACGGATGAGTAAAATAGCCAGACAATACATTGCAATAATAAAGTTTGGCTTCATCCCGAAGAAGTTAATGACACTGCCTACACACAGTTTAAGAACGGCACCCGCGGCCAACAAAACCGCCACCAGAATCAGGTCTGAAATCTGAAGTCCCTGTTTTACAGTTGCTTCCATCACTCTCTTGTTTTCCATTGTTAAATCCTCGCTTTCTTTGATAAATAATAAGTTTTATGGCACTATTTTTCGTATGCATGAATCTGAGAGGGACGCCTGTTATTATCCTGTTTATAAAAACAAAAAGACCTGCCCTAACGAAAGGGCAGGTCGAATAATACGATACCTGCGGTGCCACCTTATCTGATTCACCAAAGAAATACTTTTACGAAAATGCCAACACATTCTCTGCCTTTAACGCAGGCCTACGTTCCGGGTACTGAAACACACAGATTCATGTGTCTGTTCACCATTCCCTCAGCGGTCCATTTACCGTCCAGCTTATCATAGGGCTCTCAGCTACCCCTACTCTCTGTGGATGCTCACTACGGCTTGATCTCCGCTTCATCGGTTTAACGTTATGCTGTTGTACACCATCTCTGATGTTGTTTTTCATTATAAACAATCCTGGAGAATTGTCAAGTAATTTTTTACCAAGTTAAGAAAATTAAGTCAATTTCTCGTCCATCCATAGTTTTTTTCTTTCTTGGCTTAATGTCTGTAGTTTTTTCACCAAAGAAATGATCCTAACAGATATTAATTGCCGCACCGCTGATCCAAAAACCTATTTCTGCTCAAATTCCAGATTATCAAAGGTCATAACCGTACAGATTCCGTCTCCGGACGGCAGGCATTCCAGTTTCACCTTATCCCCCGGCTCCGTCAAAGCCAGTTCATTGCTCAGATCATATGCGCAGATGAAGATCCTGTCTTTTTCCTCTTCCAGAATCATCTTGTATGTCAGTCCGTCTCCCAGAGGCTCACTGGCAATTCTCAGAATGGTGCCTGTCACGGTTTCGGCATCTTCCCCTGTCACAATCCCATCGCTGGAGTTATTTACTACCTGGCGGAAGTTCCTCAATGCGCTGTTAACCGTTTCGCCGGTACCCACGCTGGTATAGTTGGATACCGATACGAACGCGTACTGTTTGATCAGCCCCGCATTGTCTTTCAGGGTCATGAAATACGTTGGCTGGCCGTCCAGATTGATAATCATCGGGAAAGAAGCCCGGTAGCCAAACTGCTGCACCTTGCCCTGGGCAGACTGCATCGCGGCCATCTCCGTCGCACCGCTCATCTGGTATTTTCTCACTTCTTTCGTCACCATGTTGACCATCATAAATCCGATGGCAGATTCATCTGATCCCACGCTGGTAAGGCCGGTAAAAAGATAACAGTCTGAATTATTATAAACGATGATATGTCCCTGGCTGGGCCTGAATTTATCCTGGTTGGAGAAATTCAGAAATCCGTGGACATATTCGCCCTGATTCTGTATCTGCTGCATGATAAAGTCTTCCGGCTGAACACGGTCCACCCATTCCGGTATATTATTCAGGTCATAATGAACTCCCTCTCCCGTTGTCGCGTTCACCAAAAGAATGCCGCTCGCTTCCGGCAGGGAAAACAGCCAGTTATTTTTGTAGCTGGTGAGCACCCAGTAAGGGTTCCCTTCATCATCCAGCTCAAAGGAGTAATCCGTCAGTCCCCGGAATAAACCGCCGTTAAAGAACCGCACATGGCGGTTTAAATCATCCAAAATGTAGGCGTTGGGCTGATATTTCAGTTTATGGCTGCTGACTAGTTCCACGTCGTTTAAATCGGTGGCCGACACCACGATATATCCGGCGGAACCGTCCATATTTTTAAGCCATTTAAAGAAACCGGAATGCTGCAGCGGAACCACCCATACAAGCTTATCCTGAACGGTCTGAATCACCGGTTCGCCAAGCACAACCTGGCTTCCAAGACCTGGATTCTCCCCAACCTTTTTATCCGCCAGTTCCCTGGCGAGCGCCTGATCCACAATAGGAAGCTGGGAAAGGGAGAGGGGCTGCACGGTCTTTGTGAACTCAGACGTATCCGCATGTCCCAGCTGGTCCCTATACGCAGGATAATTAAAAATAGGTGTGGAAAGGATCATCACGATCACATAGAGCACCCAGATGATTCCCAGCAGAATCATTCCCTTTTTTACCCCTTTAATGCTCCTGTCCATGCTCAAATGCATTCTGTTATAGGCATCCGCCTCCAGTCTGAGCCCTCCCAGGGCCAGCAGGAAATTAAGCCCCACATAGCAGCTCAGTATGAAGCACCACGCAAAGGCCCCGTCTGAATACAGCGGATTCAGGTTGGGCCCGTTGATGATGATCATCACCAGGAAAAACACTGTCAGAAGTAAATTAAATTGCAGCCGTCGCTTATTAGTCATTGATTAACCTTCTTTCTTAAAACTTCCGGCTTCCGCCTCCATGGCTTCTGCCGCTTGATGATCTGTGAACACTGCTTCTTCCCGATCCGCCGCTTCTTCCACTCCCCCCGCCGCTTCTTGAGGAAGTATTTCTCGGTATAACCGCCTGTGTCACATATTTATTAACCAGGCTGTCGGACTGATTCTGCAAATGAAAACTGCAGTCTGCCCGGTATGCCAGATTAAAGTTCGCTGATTGTTTCCGTTCCTTTTTCATCCCATATTTCTGCACAACAGAAAGGCACGCCGCCCCGCCGGCAAACAGGGAAACACCCAGAGCCAGGACCCATTCATACCATCGGACGCTTCTGTGAAAACTAATCTCTCCTGTTTCCACATCATAGAGATACTGTCCTGCCCGGATTCCCTTATTGTAATACTTTAGAGTATCCTCTAAAAACTGCTCCACGCACCCCTCATAGCTGCCAACGGATGCATACTCGTAGATACGGTCAAGCATAGCATCGACCCTTTTATCCGTCAAGTAGCGCCGCATTATGCCGCTGGTGGAGATGGTCAGCTCCCGGTTGTCCATATCGATCAGGAATAGAATTCCATTATAATCCTTTCCCGTCCCAAAGCCGCCGTAATCATAAAAGTCATCCGCGTATTCAACCGCCCGCTTTCCCTGTGCATCCTGGGTGGTCACCACCACCACGTCCATTTTCATCTTCTTTTGGAGCTGCGCAATCTCTGCCTCCATGGACGATATCCACGAATCCGAAAACAGGCCTGCGCCGTCATAAACCCTCTGGTCATTCCCGGCAGTTTCAGCAGCATTGGTCCAAACCGGCATACAGAAAAACGAACAGATTAACACCGCCATCAATATTCGGATATTTTTTCTTATTTTGCACCAACTCATCATATAAAATACCCCGCTGCCAGCAGAACGGCCAGAACCGGGAAAAACACTTTTGCAAATAAAACAGCCAGTTTTCCTTTATCCACAGGCAGTTCTCCGCAAATCTTTCCGGTCTGTCCGTTACAGGCAAAATAATAGATCTTATTCTTAATCTGATCCCTGTAAGTCAGCGTCCATACCGGCATCAGGGCATATTTCCATAATTCATCATCCATATCAATTCTGCAGGCTTTTACATTCAGGGAATCATAGCCCTGGACCTGGTTTTTTATGCTGTTTTGAGCATACTGGCGGACTTCAGCCGCCACATCGGCAGCGAATTCCTGGCTGTTCATATCCCGGTTTTCCGCTATGAATCCAGAGAGATAGCCGGTTGTAAATTCTCTCAGTTCCTTCATCTCAAAAGGGAGTACGCCTTCCACCAGTTGTCTGTTGGCCTTCTTTAAAGCATTCCTTGTTACATGCTCCACCCTCATCCGGCCGCTTCTGTCCACCTTGAATTTCTGGGTTTCCGTATACCGGATATTCCCCATCACCCAGGTTTTAATTTTCGTTCCCTCCGCATCCAGCTTTCCGTCCACACTGCAGCTGTAAAGCCAGTACGGAAAGTAAACGCCGGATATCTTTTCAATCTGATCCGGAGAGTAAAATGCCTTTGGAACATATTTTTTCTTCCCGATCCACTGAGTGAATATCTCCACCGCCTTCTCCCTGTCAATGGCAAAAGGGATTACAAAATCGGGGTGATAACCGCCGGTCATCTTCCCTGCAAGAACCACAGGATTGTGACAATAATAACAAAATGAAGCGGTTGTCGTCTCGTCCGCCACAATCTCCGCGCCGCAGCTGGGGCAGGTGTATAAGACCGGCTGGGACCGGACATCATCCCCGGAATCCGTTTCCGCTGCATTTTGCTCCCTGCTCTTTACTTTCTCGGCTTCATAAAGCGTTTCCTGGGTGAATTCCGACAGGCAGTAGCTGCATTTATAGTTCTGGCCTGACGGGTCAAATTCCAGGCCGCCGCCGCAGTTCGGGCATTTATAAGTGATAACTGACATTGGTTTTTATCCTCTTTTTTACATCACATCCCTGGTGATTTACTGTAAAGCGTGAAGGCATTTCGCGAAATGCCTTCACGTTTTACTGTTAACCCCGAGGTCTGCCGCATTCACTGCAGAACTTACCGCTGTTTACGGTACCGCAGCTGCAGGTCCACGTTCCTTGCTGAACTGGTTTTGGACTTCCGCATTCGCTGCAGAACTTGCCATGGTTCACATTCCCGCAGCTGCAGGTCCATTCAGCAGGCGTCCCGGCACCCGGCTGGGAAGTTGCAGGCGCTGCTCCGGCAGCCGGCGCCGGCGCCGGCTGGGGCTGCCCGCCGGGCTGCTGCATCTGCATCTGCTGCAGATTGGCCGATGACGCAGCTCCCATAAAGTTTCCGCCTGCATTCATTCCCATACCCATGCCCATGAATCCGGCAAGTGCGCCGTTTGCATTGGAACCTGCCGCCTCCATGCCGCGGGCCATAGCTCCCTGAACGTAGCCCTGGCGCACATTGGGATCGCCCAGCATTGCACCTTCGTTGCGCATATTAATCAGTTTCACGGAATCTTCATCATAGGATATGCTGGCAATTCCCACTGCCTGGATTTCCATCCCTCTGGCCCGTTTCCACTCCTCATCCAAAGTGGTCGCCATATACCGTCCCAGTTCTCTTCCTTTCGAAGAAACGAACGATATTCTGGTACCGTCTGCGGACATCTGATTAATGGAAGACTGCAGCGCTTCCAAAAATTCATTCAAATACTGCTCATTGATGGATTCAATCCCAACCCGGTTCTGATTCTTGGGAATAACTTCCGCATAAAACAGGATAGGGTCTGTAATTTTAATGGAATACGTTCCATGGGCCCGCAAAAACAGCTCCGCGTTGTAAAAATTGTCAAAATAATTGATGGGGTGGCGCGTTCCAAACTTAATCCCCTTAATTTCCTGAAGATTGATAAAATACACCTTCTGGCTTAACGGCGTCTGACCACCATACCGCACCCGGTTAAATGACTCCGCCAAAGTCTCCCCGAATTCCCCGTTAAACAAAGACGGCAGTGTGGAATTATTCACCGTGTAATAACCCTCTTCAGCAGTATAATCCACAATTTTGCCTCCATCCACCAACATCATAAACTGGTTAGGATAAACATGTATGATGGAACCGTTGGAAACCGTATTATCCGTTCCTTTGGTATTCTGTCCTTTTCTGATTCTGACCCCGCTGGTAAACACAGTCTGCGAATCCATATCTCCCGCTTCAAAAACGTCCAACCACTGATCTGCCAGCGAACCGCCGATTGCGCCTGTAACCGCTTTAATAATTCCCATAGTATCCTCCAATCACTGAAATAATCATTCTTAGATGCGCCGGGCAGACAGCTCCCTCTGCCCGGAAACAATTTGATATTAGTTTATCATAATATAGCTGGAATGTCTTGAATTTTTTCTAACTATGAAAAATGTTGCCGTCTTCTATAAATAAAAAACCGGGGCTTCCGGCACATTTTTACCGAATTCCCCAGCTTTTATTGAATTCAATTCTATTAACCAATTGTAACTGTCCAGAACGGCTCATCTTCTTGACCGAAAAGCCGGTCAAGAAGCATCGGATGTTCATCCGATGTGGAAATTGGTGAAGAAAGGTGCTTACAAGCGAGCTTGACGCGCCTTTCTTCACCAATTTTCCCGCCGTCCTGAACTGTTACAACCAATTATAAAATATCCTGTCTCATAATATGCGCAATTCTCTCCTGATCCAATCCCCGGATCACCTCCACCGCCATCTTAACCACAGCTTCGATGTCCTCTTTGGCACAGAAATTATAATGGCTGTGCACATATCTGGAAGGGATTCCCAAAACCAGTACCGGCACCGCCTGGTGGGTCAGGCTGATCTTGCCTGCATCCGTACTGCCGCCCCGGCGCACCGCATCCTGGTATTTGATTCCGTATTTCTTTCCAATCTCATGAGCGTACTCTATGAATACCGGATTGGATACATAGCTGTTATCCATATGGCGGATCTGAACGCCTCCCCGCATACAGCACTGGGCGATCCCAGCCCTGAAGTAAGGATCATCAGCCGGAGAACCTTCAAAAACGATGGCCATATCCGGTTTCACCTGCTGCGCGGTCACAGTCGCCCCCCGCATCCCCACCTCTTCCTGAGAGGCGAACGCGCCTACCACATCGACTGCCAGTGCGGCAGCTTCTGCCTTCAGCGCCTGCATGGTTTCAATGATGCACATACATCCCAAACGGTTGTCAAAGGCTTTGCCCATGCAGATGCCCCGTTCTTCATCATATTCAAAGGTGACATCCGGCATGATCGGATCTCCCACCTGGATCCCCAGGTCATTGACCACTTCATCCCTGCTGACAGCGCCCACGTCCACCAGAATATCCTCAATTGCCAGAGAATTATCCGCCTTCTGGGCGGCAGTCAAAAAATGTACCGGCTTTGAAGTTGTAATTCCTTTAATCTTTCTGCCCGCTGCCGTTCTCACAACCACCGTATGGGCAGGCAGGCTGGTCATATGGAAACCGCCCAAAGTGATAATGCTGAGCAGCCCGTTTTCCTGAACCGCCTGAACCATAAATCCGCATTCATCCGTATGGGCATCCAGCATAAATACCGGCCGTTCCCCCTTTTTGCCAGGCATAGATGCGTAAACGTTGTTCATCGCGTCATTTCTAAGTTCCAGCCCTTCACAGTGTTTTTTTACAGCTTTTAATACTTCCTCTTCAAATCCGCTTGGTCCAAATGCATTTGACAAGTCTTTAATAATATTAATATCAGCCATGATAAGCCTCCGAAGTCCATTTTGTAATTTCTTCGTCTGTTCCCAGAACGTAATGCTGGCCGCCGATCAGGTGCTGGGTTCCCACATTGTAATCCACACCCGCGGTGCTGTAGTCGTAGCTGACGGCCGTTCTTTTCTTCTCCACATTCGGGTTGGGATGAGGAATTGCCGACAACAACGAAATGGTGTACGGATGAATCGGATTGGAAAAAATCTCCTCCGTAGTCCCCGTCTCAACCAGGTGTCCCAGATGCAGAACACCAATTCTGTCTGAAATATATTTAACCATGGACAGGTCATGGGCAATGAACATGATTGCCGTCCCCGTCTTCTGCTGGATTTCCTTCATCAGATTGACCACCTGGGCCTGTATGGACACGTCCAGGGCGGAAATGGCTTCGTCCGCAATAATCAGATCAGGGTCCATGATGAGCGCACGGGCGATACCGATACGCTGTCTCTGTCCCCCGGAAAACTGATGAGGGTAACGGTTGGCGTGTTCTTTTGAAAGACCCACCATCTCCAGGATCTTATAGACCTTCTCTTCTCTTTCCTTGGAATTCTTATACATATGGTGAATATCCAGGCCCTGGGCGATGATGTCCAATACCTTCTTTCTGGGATTTAAACAGGCCATGGGATCCTGAAAGATCATCTGCATCTTGGTGCGGAGATGTTTCGTCTGTTCCGGCGAAAGCTTACCCGAAATATCCACTCCGTTAAAGTCCACTTCTCCGGCCGTAGGTTCATAGAGACGGATGATAGAACGCCCTATGGTAGATTTACCGCTTCCCGATTCTCCAACCAGGCCGTAAGTCTCTCCCGGATAGATCTGGAAGGAAACCCCGTCCACCGCTTTTACCGTAAACTTTTTGCTCACCTTAAAATACTGCTTTAAACCGTTAACCACCAGCAGTGGTTTCTTGTCGCCATGGGCTGCGGAGGTGGTAGCATTTACGTCAACTGCTGTATTTTCCATAATCACTTCGCCTCCTTTAACATTCTTTCAATCCGGTGTTTCAGCTCAATAGGCATCTCCACCTTAGGCGCCTTCTCATGAAGCAGCCAGGTAGCTGCATAATGGGTGTCCGACACCTTGAACATAGGCGGTTCCAGACGGTAATCGATATTCAGGGCATAGGCATTACGGACAGCAAACGCGTCCCCCTCCACCTTCTCAACCAGGTTTGGCGGGGTGCCTGGAATGGTGTACAATTTCTCATCCGTGGTTTCCAGGTCCGGCATGGCGGATAAAAGCCCCCAGGTGTACGGATGCCTGGGCTCGTAAAAGATCTCATTGATTAAGCCCTTTTCCACAATTTTACCGGCATACATAACGGCCACATAATCCGCAACCTTAGCCACAACGCCAAGATCATGGGTGATATAGATAACGGAAATCCCCGTCTTTTCCTGAATCCGTTTGATCAGCTCCAGAATTTTGGCCTGTATCGTAACGTCCAGTGCCGTGGTAGGTTCATCGCAAATCAGGATTTCAGGGTCACAGGCCAGCGCAATGGCGATGACCACACGCTGTCTCATACCGCCGGATAACTGGTGCGGATAATTCTTCATCCTCTTCTCCGGATCCGTGATGCCAACCAGTTCAAGCAGCCTCAAAGCCTTCTTATAAGCTTCCTGCTTCGGTGTTTTATAGTGATAGATCATGCCTTCCATGATCTGCATGCCGATGGTCATAGTAGGGTTTAAAGATGTCATAGGGTCCTGGAACACC
>JAGZXV010000224.1 GCA_018378255.1 Clostridiaceae bacterium
GATGGTAATTCTACATCCTCACCGCAATCCCTCTCTCCTTCAAATACCTTTTCACTTCCATAATCTCCAGCTCTTTATAATGAAACAGCGAAGCCGCCAGCGCCGCATCCGCCTTCCCCACCGTCAACGCATCATAAAAATGTTCCATCGTTCCCGCACCGCCGGAAGCGATCACCGGCACAGAAACGGCATCTGCGATCAGCGCCGTCAGCTCATTATCATATCCTGCCTTGGTTCCGTCGCAGTCCATGCTGGTGAGAAGAATCTCCCCTGCGCCCAGCCGGTTCACCTCTTTGGCCCATTCCACAGCGTCCAGACCGGTATCGATCCTGCCGCCATTTTTATATACATTCCAGCCGGAACCGTCCTCACGCCTTCTGGCATCGATAGCGACTACCACGCACTGGCTTCCGAACTTCTTTGCCGCTTCGCTGATCAGTTCCGGCGTATTGATGGCAGATGAATTGATGGATATCTTATCGGCTCCCTCTCTGAGAAGCATTCTGAAATCCTCCACGGTACGGATTCCTCCGCCCACGGTAAATGGAATAAACACCTTTTCAGCCACCCGCCGTACCATGTCAACCACCGTTGCCCTGGCGTCGGAAGACGCCGTAATATCCAGAAAAACAAGCTCATCCGCCCCCGCTTTATCGTAAGCCGCCGCGATTTCCACCGGGTCCCCGGCATCCCGCAGGTTCACAAAATTAACGCCTTTTACTACACGGCCATTATGTACATCCAGACAAGGAATAATTCGTTTTGTAAACATATCTGTCTCCTATCCGCACCTGCGTGCTGTCATAATTCAATGAAATTCCGTAAAATCTTCAGGCCCACATCGCTGCTCTTTTCCGGATGGAACTGACAGCCAAACAGGCTGCCGGATTCGACCGACGCATGGATATGGGTGCTGTAATTTGCAGATGCCGCCACAATTCCCTCATCCTCTGCCTTTAAATAGTAGGAATGGACAAAATAGACATAAGCCCCGTCTTCAATCCCCTTATAAAGCGCCGCTCCCGGCCTGATCGTCAGGGAGTTCCAGCCCATATGAGGGATTTTAAGCCCCGGACAGTCCGGTATTCTCAATATCTCCCCTTTTAAAAGCCCCAGGCCTTCCACCGAAGGTGTCTCATCGCTTCGTTCAAACATCAGCTGGAGCCCCAGACAAATGCCTAAAAACGGCGTTTGCTTTTGGGCTACCCGGCGTATCACATCCACCAGCCCATACTGGTGCAGCTTGCCCATGGCGTCGCCAAAGGAACCAACTCCCGGCAGAATCACCTTATCCGCCGACAAGATGAGTTCCGGCTCTCTCGTAATCACCGGCTGTTCCCCTAAAGCGGTCAGCGCCTTCTCCACACTTCTTAAATTGCCTGCGTCATAATCAATAATAGCTATCATGCGTCGCTCCTTGTCTTCTGGCTTTTTTCAACATTTTATCACAGGGTTTTTCATTGCACAATGAGACTACTGCAATTTATCCAGAAATTCTACGGAATTTTCCGTAACTGCTTTTGCCCTGTCCTTTAATTCCACCGTAACCTGGGAAAACTTTTCATTGATCCGGTACATATACGCCTTCTGGTTAAAAAATGCAGTCTTTTCAAATGGCCATCGCACCACGGTCGGCGTCTGGAAGCCAACTCCCAGTTCCAGAATCAACAGTTTTTTATTAAGCGTTCCAGTGAGCCACCTGGTATAAGCAGCCCATTGGGGAAGATAGCCTTCTTCTATGTACTGATCCGCTTTTATGGTATTTCCGGTCAGCGGCGCCCCGCAGTGCGGGCAGATTTCATCCGGTATTTCTCCCGCTTCCCAGATATCTTTGGTACAGGATTTGGAACACTGTCTCCAGGTTTCATTGCCGCAGGGAGCCACAATCCTGTTGGGATTGAGGCCGCTTTCAAAAATTTTTCCATCCGTCACCGTGGTAACTATAAAATAATCCTTTCCATTTAAAAGCCCGCTCAATTTCTCATAAGAAGCCCCTCTCCACTCTTCGCCGATCCCCACCAGCACTTTTTCGCAGTCCCCAAGTCTCTCTATGATTTCACTCATCCGTTATACTCCTCTTATTCTCACGCCCGGTGTGTGTTTAAATGTAACCATTCAGACGGCTCATCTTCCTGACCGGAAAAGCCGTCTGAACGGTTTCGTTTAAAATAATTCCGGTAAAATTGTTTTCGGCATACGGAAACGGGCTGTCCGCTCCGGGTCCACCACCTGGCAGATCTGTACGTCACCGGCCGCGCTCAAAAGCATTCCGGCTTTATTATAATCCAGGCCCAGTTTATTCTGTACAATCTCATGCATGTCGGATACCGACCGTTTAACCGCCTCTTCCAGGTTCTGTTCCGATGCGATGGCATAAAAAGCAGATTCATCCTCAAGCGCCGGATTGTGAAGGTTTTTCCCCTTCATCACATCGATTTTCACAGTCACCGAAGCAGAAATCTCCACTCCCGAAACCATAATTTCCCCATCTCCCATACAGGCATGGACATCTCCAAGGGCAAATAACGCACCTTTTTGGAAAACTGGCAGATACAAAACAGCGCCTTCTCCAATTCTGGTATTATCCATATTTCCGCCATGGGAACCAGGCGTTCCGCAGGGGACTTTTTCACCGGCCGGAGCCACTCCGATCACCCCGATCATCGGTTTTTTAGGAAGTCTGATCTTCTCACTGAACTCCACATATCCATCCTTCACCGGCATCCGGCATACTTCCGGATTCAAAACCCCGTCTCCAAGCACGCCTTCTCCTGGAAGCGCCGCCATGATTCCCAGTTCACCAGTCTCAATCCTTTGAATTTCCACTTTAAGAATATCTCCAGGTTCCGCCCCTTCCACATAAACAGGCCCGGTGGCCGGATTGATCCTGTCCCAATCCAGAGCCCCGATCTGGGCCCCTTCCTCTGTCATCTGCCCGCCAAAACAGTCCACGGTTTCAAATGTCACCGTCTCCCCTGCCGCCACAGACGCCGCAGGTTTTTCATCCTTATCCATAAAATAAACATAATTTCCTGATATGATTCTGCTCATAAGACCTCCATTTTCAGACCATCGCTTATAAAATTTATGATAACCGTTCAGGACGGCGGGAAAATTGGTGAAAAAAGGCGCGTCAAGCCCGCTTGCAACCACCTACCTTCACCAGTTTTCACATCGGATGGACATCCGATGCTTCTTGACCGGCTTTTTCGGTCAAGAAGATGTGCCGTTTTGAACAGTTACGATTTATGATATAATTAACTATATCAAACAATCGGGAGATTTCAACCCTAAAACATTCCAATTTTCCCCCAGCACAGACCCCGACGTTTTTAAGTCCTGCGCTGCTGGGAAATAAAACAAAAGGAGATTTCATCATGATAATAAGCGCCAGCCGCCGGACCGACATCCCGGCCTGTCACAGTGAATGGTTTTTTAACCGCATAAAAGAAGGTTATGTTCTGGTCCGCAACCCCATGAATTATCATCAGGTCAGCCGGATTCCTCTCACTCCCGATGTTGTGGACGGCATCGTTTTTTGGAGTAAGAATCCTGCTCCCATGATCTCGAAACTGCATCTTTTGAATGATTATTCTTATTATTTCCAGTTTACGCTGACCCCTTACGGCCCCGGGATCGAGAAAAATCTTCCGTCCAAAACAGAGGTTCTCATTCCTGTGTTTAAGAATCTTTCTGATACTATCGGCCCCGGCCGGGTGGTTTGGAGATATGATCCGGTACTTTTAAATGATGACTGGACAGCCGGACGTCATATTGAACAATTCGGCCGGATGGCACACCAGCTAAGAGGATATACAAAACAGGCTGTGATCAGCTTTATCGACATTTACCAGAATACCCAGCGCAACAGCCGGGAATTGTCCTTGCAGCCGATGACGGATCATGATATGAAATCCATTGCAAAGGGATTTGCAGAAATTGCCAAAGAATATCATCTGACTGTCACCACCTGCTCCGAAACCATAGATTTGGATGAATTCGGCATACATCATGGAAGCTGTATTGACAAAAACCTGTTGGAAAGGATTACCGGCTGCAGCCTTAATCTTACAAAAGATAAAAACCAGCGTTCCCAGTGCGGCTGCTCTTCCAGCATCGATATCGGCACTTATAACGCCTGTTCCAATGGCTGCGGCTATTGTTATGCCAACTACAGCCCGTCCCTGCTTGAAAGGAATAAAAAAGAATATGATTCATCCTCCCCCCTCCTTTGCAGCGCCCTGACGGAATCAGATACCATAAAAACAAGACAAGTCTGCTCTGTTAAAGATCATCAGATAAAACTGCCGTTTCAATAGAAATAGAATAGACTCCCTATGAAATAAAAAACGGCAGGAATTTTAACGTTCCTGCCGTCTCACATATTAATTCAACTGTTAATCAATCTTCAATTCTGCCAAACCAGAATCTGTTTCCAAATCTTACATCAAAGATTTATACAGAGCGATGATATCCTCAAGACCCGCATCCTTAGGATTGCCCGGTGCGCAGGCATCTGCAACTGCTGATTCAGCCAGGAACTGAACATCCTCTTCTTTTACGATTGCCTTTAAATCAGCAGGAATGCCCACATCCTGGGACAGTTTTTTCACTGCATCAACGGCTGCTTTTCTGTATTCTTCCTGAGACATGTTATCCACGCCTTCAACGCCCATCGCTTTTGCGATGTATTTGTACTTATCACCGGTAGCTTCTGCATTAAATTCCATGATGGTTGGAAGCAGGATCGCATTTGCCACACCGTGAGGGGTATCGTAAACTGCGCCCAATGCATGAGCCATGGAATGAACAATTCCGAGTCCGCAGTTGGAGAATCCCATGCCGGTCAAATACTGTCCGAGAGCCATATCCTCGCGGCCTTCCGGAACATTGTTAACCGCGCCTCTTAAGGAACGGGCGATCACTTCGATGGCCTTTAAGTTGAACATATCTGTCATTTCCCATGCGCCTTTGGTTGTGTAGCCCTCAATTGCATGAGTCAGAGCGTCCATACCGGTAGAAGCGGTCAGGCCTTTTGGCATGGAAGACATCATATCCGGGTCAACGATGGCAACTACAGGGATATCGTGTGTATCAACACATACGAATTTACGTTTTTTCTCCACATCGGTGATTACATAGTTGATGGTAACTTCTGCTGCCGTTCCAGCGGTTGTAGGCACTGCGATGATCGGAACACATGGGTTTTTAGTAGGAGCAACGCCCTCTAAGCTTCTCACATCTTCAAATTCAGGGTTTGCAATGATGATGCCCACTGCTTTTGCCGTATCCATGGAAGAGCCGCCGCCGATCGCGATGATGTAATCAGCTCCTGACGCTTTGAACGCAGCCACACCTGTCTGTACGTTTTCAATGGTGGGGTTGGGCTTAATATTGGAATAAATCTCATATTCATATCCGGCTTTGTCCAAAACTTCCGTCACTTTAGAGGTCACATTGAACTTAATCAGATCAGGATCGGAACATACAAATGCTTTTTTAAACCCTCTTTTTGCAACTTCCCCTGCGATCTCCTGAATCGCACCGGCGCCATGATAAGATGTTTCATTTAACACAATTCTGTTTGCCATGATTTCACTTCTCCTTTTTATGTATGTGATTTGTTTCTCACTCTTCATTCTGTTATTATTTTAACAACATTGCATAAAAAAAGAAAGTGACATTTAGACGAATTTGTCAAATATGTTACAAATCCGTCCAAATGTCACAATGTATACATTAAAAACACCTGCCCGCCTGCGGATTAAGACAGCAGTTTTAAATCGTTGAGAACCTGCCCCAGCTTTGGCGGAACCGCATCCACCAGTGCCTTTGACATCTCTTCCGGCGTCTTTTTCATGCCTCCCAGCACCCATTTTACAGTCATGTAGACCGAACCCCGGCAGTACATTTCCAGCAGAAACTGCAGGTCTTCACTCAAAGGCTGTTGGGTCTTTCTGGTGATCAGATCTGTATAAAACTGCAAAATCAGTTCAAAGTCATGCTCCTTCAGCGAGTTATAATCATCGGAACGGAATGCTCCGGTGAAAAAGACCTTTTCATTCTGGATGAATTCAAATTTCTGGGTCAGGCTCTCGCCGATCGTCTTTTCCACGCCGATCTGTTCAAATGATTCCAGCACCAATTTATCAAAATACCAATTGATCAGGTCATATTTATCCTTAAAATTACGGTAAAAGGTCTGACGGGTCATCTCACACCCGTCCACTATATTCTTAACCGTAATCTTGTCCACCGGTCTGGTCTTCATGCATTCTTTCATAGAATCAGCCAGACGGTACCTGGTCCGGTCCGCCTTCTTTAATGTCTCAAGCATAAATTTCTCCCATGTCTCTATTTAGATCGCTCTCTTCTATCTGGTTCTGAATTTTTCCACAATCCTGCCGGAATAATAGGCCTCCAGCAAAAGCTCCAAATCCTTAATTTTCTCCTTCAGCTCTTTTCCCACATCCGTATCCCCTACCAGCTTCCGGGCCGAAACACGTTTGATGATAATGCTCTCAGACCGGATATCGCTTTCTTTTTCAATGGCTGCCTCTGTGGATTCAAAGGGTTCGTGGGCCGCCAGTATCAGGCCGTAGGAATTGTAGATCAGCGTATAGCCGGCAATGCCGGTTTCATTCTGATAGGCCTTGGAAAATCCTCCGTCAATGACCAGCACTTTTCCGCCGCATTTCACCGGATTTTCACCGTCTTTCCTCTTCACCGGAACATGGCCGTTTATGATGTGGCTGCCTTCTGCGGGAAGCCCGAATTCCTCTAAAATATGATCGGCCACCGCTTCATTTTCCAACAGGGAATAATAAGGATTCTTCCGTTCCCTGTGTGTCTCCTTGTCCGCCAGAAAATAACGTTCAAAGGTTGCCATCTTATGTTTGCCAAACAGCGGTGAATTTTCATGAAGCCAGATGTACCACATCAGGTCTTTCCCCCGCTCCCGTTCTATCCCGTCTTTGGAAACAAACCCTTTTCTCACATAATTATCCAGCGTCTCATAAAGCGCCCTTCCTTTGCAGGTCTTTCCGAATATCTCAACTTCCTTAAAACTTCCGTCTTCATTTAACGGAATACACCCATGATACAGCAGGTTTCCGTTATATACTTTATAAAGGCTGCCTTTTGCGAGCAGAAAACGCATGTGCTGCTGAAGCTTTTCACAATTGAGAAAGGCCCGCTCCAGCCGCTCCATGATCTCCGCTTCCTGCGCGGTAAATGCATAGGGATCGGCCGGGTCCACTGTGGGGAAATTAACATCCAGCATCTCATATTCCTTTCCTTCTATGCAGATGGTTCCCTTTTCAAAATCGATCAGATGAAGCAGGTTCCGTTTTTCCAAATCAAATGACGGATTTTTCCTGCTCATCTGCCCTTCCGCCTTGAACTGGATCACAGAGATCGCTTTGTGCATCCTGATATCTATCTCCAGTTCGTTGGTATTATAGGCCTTCGCTCCTTTCAGCTGGAAACATTTACACGGATCATCTTTGTAGGTATTGATGGCAAATGTGGCCAGCGGCAGCAGATTGATGCCATATCCGTCCTCTAAAATATCCAGATTCCCATATCTTGCACAGATACGGATCACATTGGCAATGCAGCAGATCTGCCCTGCGGCAGCTCCCATCCACAGCACATCATGATTTCCCCACTGGATATCCACAGAATGATGCTCCATCAGCTTGTCCATTATGATATGGGGGCCCGGACCCCGGTCATAAATATCCCCTACGATGTGAAGATGATCCACAGCCAGCCGCTGAATCAGCTCACACATGGCAATAATACATTCCTCTGCCCGCCCTACCCGGATTATGGTCCTAACTATAGCATTGTAATAGGATTCTTTATCCGACACATCCACCTTTTCTGTAATCAGCTCTTCCAGAACATAGGCGAATTCGGGAGGCAGCGCTTTTCTCACTTTTGACCTGGTGTATTTGCTGGCCGTCCGTTTGCATACTTCGATCAGGCGGTACAGCGTAACCTTATACCAGTCTTCTTTATTCTTTCTGGTCTTTAAGATCTGCACCATCTTCTCCCTCGGATAGTAGATCAGGGTAGCCAGGGTCTGCTTGTCCTCATTGCTGAGAGTGTTGCCGAAAATATCGTTGATCTTTCTGCGGACAGCGCCGGAACCATTCTTCAGCACATGGGAAAATGCCTCATATTCTCCGTGAATATCCGTTAAAAAATGCTCCGTTCCTTTGGGAAGGTTCAAAATGGCTTCCAGGTTAATCACCTCGGTGGACGCGGAGGCTATGGTCGGGTACAACTCAGCCAGGCGTTCCAGATATCTTTGTTCCAAAATACTCATGTTAAAGTTCCTCCCGATTGTCTTTCATTAACATTTTACCATAAGGTTTGGGAGAATTCTATAGTGGGTTGGAGGGGGGAGTCGTTCAATAAGTTACGCCCGGGAGAGGGGCGTTTTGGAGGCTGTGCTGCGGGGGG
>JAGZXV010000225.1 GCA_018378255.1 Clostridiaceae bacterium
GATACCGGCTGGGTATTAAAACTGATCTATACTCTCATGGATTCCGGTACATCTGAAACCAATTACATACCGGCCGGAGCCTCCATCACAGCCCGCACCCTGGACATCATGGGGATCAAACCGCCTAAAGGCGATCACTGGGATACCGGCTCTATCACAAGAATTGCCAAAAACCCAGCAAATATAGGTTTAGTGAGAATCGGCTACCGCAAGCAGAAAAAAGTCATGGAAAATGGAAACCTGAAAGTCTCACGTCCCATAAATGATGACTGTATCCTGGTTCCCGCCCGCTGGAAAGGTCAAATCGATCCCGCCCTCTATGAACGTGTATGCAAAAAATTGAAAGCCAACACCAAAAGCACAGCTTTTCCATCCATCCAAAGTCCCTTAGCAGGGCTGGTATACTGCGCTGTCTGCGGCAGAGTCATGCGCCGCCGCCCTGCCGGAAAACGCAGCAAGGCCGATACTCTCCAGTGCAGAACCTGCAGCTGCCCCACAGTCGGATCCTATTACAGCCTGGTGGAGGACAGGATTTTAACAATTCTGGAAAAATGGCTGGAAAACTACAAAGTAAAAATTGATACCAACGCTCCTGAAAATTGGAAAGCCGTCCTGGATTACAGACTGCATATCAGACAGGAAACCGATAATTCCATCCGGTCATTAGAACATCAGCTTTCCAAAGTACACTCTTATTTTGAAAAAGAAATCTATGATCTGGAAACCTTTACGGCCCGCAGCCAGGCTATTAAACAGGAATTGGAAGAAAAGCTGGTGAAGCGAAAGGACATGGACTGCGAACTCGAAGAAGCCAGAGCCCGTCTGGTAAATCAAGAGACATTTTCTCCATTTTGTGAACATATTCTCGACTCCTACCGCAAGTCAAAAGATCCTGTCTATAAAAACACTCTGCTGAAACTGATTATTAAACGCATCGATTATACAAAAAATCAACGCGGAGGCAGGGACGGAGAGAGAAACGACCAGTTCGAACTGACTATCCATGTTAAACTCTAGTTCATTACAGCCCCCTTCTTACACCCGGCTCTTCCGTACCGATATCGGTAAGTACCGCTTTACATTCTTTGTAGGGCATTGCGTATCTTTGAGAGAGATAACGCATTGCCGCTGCGGACTCACCGTCCGGACCACCTGACATCAAAAACTGATAATGGTAAATAGCTCCTGAACGCAATAATCCGGGGCTATTTTTTTTACTTTATCAAAGCTCCTCCTAATCTTCCACTTCCTCTTTCCTGGCTTTATTCATCAAATCCCAAATCAAATCATGCATCCATTTTATCTTGCTGCTCAGTTCTTTATTTCTCTTTTCCAGTTTCTCGGTATCGCTCTCCATCGCCTTGACAATTGGACAATTTCTACAGCGGTCTTCAAACATTTCCGGATCACTGTTTTCAAAACACAATACACATATCATCATCAACTCCAGAAATTTTGCATTCCTTGGCCTTTTTTCAATGTATTCTCCTGTAACCTCATAGAAAAACTTATTTCCCCCATTTCTCCAGACAATTTCAACAACTGTGCGGATATTTCGTTCTACACAGCTCCAGCTGGTTTTATACTTCCTCGCTATTTCAGGATAAAGCATTTTAGTAACGTATTTTAGACACTCATTGTCTTTAATAGTTAACTCCATCGCATAGATTGTGTAATCATACCCTTGATATACCGATGTTACTTCAAAGTGTCTTAAAATTTTCGCAACTATCTCTTCATGCTTCATTTTAAAATTGCCTCCCTAAGTAAATAGTTTCTATAATATAGAAACGCAAAAATATCGTAAAATGGATGATAATGGAAAACAATCTTTTTAATTCGACATATTTCGTCAATTGTTATGTAACCGCACGATCCATAGGCCTGTCCAACGGCTCCGCCATCAGGCGTTTTTTCTTTTGTATCCGATTGGAAGCATCATCCTTTCCTGAAGCGTTTCGGCTGCTTCCTTCTGTTTTTCCCTGGTCAAAGATTCCATATTCCTGTCTTCGCCGTTCGATACGCTGATATAATTGATAATTGCCGGTTTCTGCATCACATCACCTCTCTGGTAAAGTCTATGCCCCTCTGGTTGTACTTTTTGCCTGATACCTGTTTCATCCGTTCCCTGCTGCCTTATCCTTTATCCTGAGCGGTTCCCGAATATATTTTCTTTCCGGGTTGGGCGCATTTTTTATTCTCCTCTCCTCATACACTCTACAAGGAGATGATGTAATGTCTAAACGCACAGCCCACGCGGCCACTCCCGATAAAATCCCCAGCCAATTGTCAACCGGCCCTCCCTCAGCCCACGCCCTTCAAACTGCCGTCACCGGAGCCGCTTACATCCGCGTCAGCACAGATGATCAGACGGAACTGTCCCCAGACGCCCAGCTGCGGGAGATCCTGAAAGCGGCTGAATCAGATGGATGCATCATACCAAAAGAGTTTATTTTCGTTGAAAACAAAGGGCGCAGCGGGCGACGGGCCGATAACCGGCCGGAATTCCAGAGGATGATTTCAATCGCCAAACTGCAGCCCACGCCCTTTAAACGCCTTTACCTCTGGAAATTCTCCCGCTTTGCAAGAAACCAGGATGAAAGTACCTTTTATAAAGGAATTCTCCGTAAAAAATGCGGGATTGAGATCGTAAGCGTATCCGAGCCAATCGCCCAGGGCATGTTCGGACGACTGATCGAAACAATCATTGAATGGTTTGACGAGTATTATTCCTATAATTTGTCCGGAGAAGTGATCCGCGGCATGACGGAAAAAGCCCTCCGCCAGGGCTATCAGGCGACCCCCTGTCTGGGCTACGATTCTGCCGGCGAAGGAAAGCCGTTCGTCATCAATGATTCCGCTTATGCAATCGTTGAATTCATTCACCAGAGCTATCATAACGGGATGGACCTGACCTCCATTGCAAGAGCCGCCAATGAAAGAAATTACCGGACCCGGCGGGGCAATCAATTCACACTCCGCACTGTCCGGGGCATTATTTCCAATCCATTTTACAAGGGAACCGTGTCCTGGAACGGGATCAGCTTCCAGGGAAGCCACGAAACCCGCACGTCCGTAACCTCAATTTTCGATGAAAACCAGGAACGCCTAAAACGCGAATACCATCCCCATGGACGCCGTCAGGTCTCCTCCTGCCGCCACTGGGCCTCCGGCCTGTTAAAATGTCCGGTCTGCGGCGCCAGCCTTGGTTACTGCCATTCCAACGATCCCAAAAGACGGCCGGATTACTTTCAATGCTGGAAATATTCCAAAGGCCAGCATGAGACTTCCTGCTCCATTTCTGTCAACAAGGCCGAAACGGCCATTTTGGAATCGCTTCGGATGATTCTGGAAAACGGAGAGCTGGAATTTGAATACATTAAGAAAAAAGATGCGGAAACATCAGACAGCCAGATTCTGTTATCCGAAGCTCTGGCCCGTATGGACAGGAAAGAAAAAAGAATCAAAGAAGCTTATGAAAATGGAATCGATACATTAGAAGAATATAAGGTCAATAAAATGCGCCTGAAAACAGAGCGGGAAACGCTTCTCAACAATGCCGGCTTAATCGGGAACACCCAGGAACAGGAAAACCATCCATCCGGCCAGGAAACCTTTACCCGCATAAAATCCGCCTATGACCTTCTCTCCGACCCGGATCTTGACTACGAAATCAAAGGTAATGCCCTCCGAAGAATTATCAAACGGATCGTATATGACCGGGCTAACAATGAATTTCACTTCTATTATTATATTTAAACAGGAAAGAATCCCTTTCCCGGAAGGTTCTGCCTGCTGCAGACCTCTTTAAAAACACACCTCTCCTTTGCCGGCGGCACGCTTCAGCATTATCTGCTTTTACAGTCAGGACCGCCATACTGGCTCATAATAAACTGTGCCATTTTAGGATTTGGTGTATTGATATTTACAGGATACTGTAACCGTTTTTCATAAGACCACATACTAGTTGCATCCCCCTTCCCAAGGCCATTTATCATTAACCCAGTTCCAATAATTACCCGGATTAACCTGGTCTTTCATGATAGGGCCGCATTGTGCCTGATATGCATTTAACGCATCTTCACGGAGTTTCCTTACATACTGATAATAATTTAATGCATCTTTATCACATGGATGTGTATCCAGGAAAAGTGTAACATCATCAAGCGCAAAACTGGCCTGATAGATCATTTGCAAAAGCTGGCTGCAGTCATAGTTCATTAACGGCACCTCCCCATAACAAACGGAAGATCCAGTTCCGGGAAAATGGTTCCCCTCTGGAGTCCGCGGTCTATCGCATAAGTCTGTTTCCACTGCTGCCAGGGAACATATGCCATGGCCAGCGAATAGCGCTCCATACCTCCGACTGAAGTGTCAGGGCAGGCAGAAGGCCTTGAGACTGACGGCATTGACGCTGACGGCATTGACGCTGATGGCATTGACGCTGACGGCATTGATGCGGACGGCATAGCGCTGCGGGCCGGTTCCACTGCCTGGCGGGGCTGGATAACAGGAGGCCGGAGTGGAGGCATTCCTGCATTGCATCCACAGTTTTGACCTGTGCCCTCAGGAAATTGAGGGCATCCTAACTGCGAACGTCTCTGATTCGTATAATTACAATCCATATATAGATTGCTCCTTTCATAGTTGAGACTTATACTATTAATCTATGTAAGACCTGTTTTCTTGTGCAGGGCTAAGTAAATTTTCTGTTTCTTCTATAATAGGGAGAATCCGGTATCGGAAAAAAGGACATCTCTTTTTAAACAGGAACACTTTGTCTGTTTTCTCATATGATATAGTACAAACCTAAATAATTAAAAGGAGATATAAATTATGTGTAATAGATGTTGGAATTCTTGTAATAGATGTGGTAACAATGGATGTGGATGCGGCGCCAGCAATGGATGCGGTATCAACAGTGGATGCGGATGCGGCGCCAGCAATGGCTGCGGTATCAACAGCGGATGCGGATGCGGCGTCAGCAATGGCTGCGGTATTAACAGCGGATGCGGATGCGGCGCCAACAATGGCTGCGGTATCAACAGCGGATGCGGATGTGGATGCGGTAACACAGCAACCCGCCGTGCGTTCCGCGCCGGCTACCGTGAGGGATTCCAGAACGGTTATCAGAACGGCTTTGCAGACGGTGTACGCACCAATCTGCCTATGCCTCTTGATGGACCTGGCCCTGCAATCGCCGACACCTGTTCCGGCGGCTGCAATGCCGGCTGTAACGCAAACTGCTAATCACACAATTCCAGGGGAATGGAAGTCATTCCAGTCCCCTGGAATTTTTTTAAATTTTGAACCATCTCTTAATATCCGAATACTTACAAAAATTGATTATCCTTGTTTTTATTGGGATTCTGTATTACAATTAATAACATATCAAGTGAATCTTAGGAGGATTACTACCATGAGCTTATTTCGGAAAAAGCAAGACAATAATGAAAGAACAAAGGCGTCTGTTGAACCGGTTTCACCATTAGCTGCTCCTGCTGAATCTGCCGACAACAGCCGTAATTTATGTTATAAACAGCTTGAGAGATTATTTATGCCCGAAAACAATTCAAAGGGCGTTGTGCTTAAATTGTACATAGAGAATTTCAAACGTTTAAATGATGTTTTTGGTTACAATTACTGTGAGGAACTGCTAAAGCAGATCATTCACTATCTGGAGGAAACAACAGGATCTGTAGTCTACCGCTATATCGGCGTTGAATTTATCATCATTTTAGACCGCTTTACCCAGGGACAGGCATCCCAGCTGGCTGATGAAGTGCTGGAGCGTTTTGATTCCGTTTGGAAAATCGATAATACGGACTGCCTGTGTTCTGTCCAGATCGGACTTTGTTCCTATCCGGGCCATCCGGCCAGCGCTTCCGAATTATTAAAATACCTGGATCTGGCCATCGCCCAGGCTTCTGAACACGGGCCGAACCAGTCAGCGGTCTTCGACACAGCGCTGCATAACAAGTATATCCGTAAACAGACCATAGCCATGTACCTTTCCACCGCATTAGAGAATAATGAGATTGAGGTCCGCTACCGCCCTACTTATCATATTGGCCGGAAGCGTTTTACACGCGCTGAATATTATATGCGGATTTTCATCAAAGGCCTTGGCCTGATCGGCGCTGCAGAGTTTCTTCCAATCGCAGAAGATTCCGGACAGATCCGCACAGTGGAATATTTTGCGCTGGACCATGTGGGCGCATGTATTGCAGATCTGATAAACGCAGGGAAAGAATTCGAATCCATCGCCCTTCCCATATCTTCCGTCCTGTTCCTTCAGGAAGACTTTTTAGACGAAGTTACGCATATTATTGAAAAATATCAGATTCCCAAAGGCAAACTGGCCTTGGAAATCCAGGAAAGCGCTTTGACCACCGCGTTTCTCAATATCAACATTATGATGCAGCAGCTTTCAGAGATGGGCGTTGAGCTGATTTTGAACGATTTCGGCAGCGGATATTCAGGAATTTCCAATATTCTGGACATGCCGGTCAATACGTTAAAATTAGAGCGCATGTTCGTATGGCAGCTGGAAACGAATCCCAAGTCAGCCCATATCATCAATGGCCTCGTCCAGATAGCCAAACATCTGGAATTGAATATCATTGCAGAGGGGGTGGAAACAGAAAACCAGATTTCCCAGCTCACTTCGTTCGGTTGTGATTACCAGCAGGGATTTTATTATTCCCCAACACTCAGCCAGGAAGTATTGATGAATATTATGGACACATCTTTAGAAGAATCCCGTCAGATTTTAAATGAAGAAAAAGAAAAAATGAAGTAGGCCGCCGGCCTACTTCGCTTTTTCATAAAAATATTTAATAATGTCTTTTCTCGTTATAATTCCAATAAAATTCCTCTGGTCATCAACGACCGGAACGAAATTTTGATTTAACGCCTTGTCCACCAAATCTTCCATATTGGAATCAGCCCTCACCGGCTGATTATCCAGCCGCCTGTTAATCGCCGTAATCGGCACCAATTCAGCATCCTTTAAATTCAAAGCCAGCTGGTTCTTGATCCCCCAAAGAAGATCTCCTTCTGTGATGGTTCCTATATATCTTCCGTTTTTATTAATCATCGGCAGGGCGGAATATTTATGATATTCCATCTTTTCCAGTGCCTGCCTCAGGGTTTCATGATCATAAATATAAGCCACATCATTTTTTGGTGTTAAAAAAAACAATATATTCATATCCGGTCTCCTATCTGCTATCTTTTGTCACAACCAGTATATCACAAAATTGCCAACTAATATCTAAAATATCTTTTAAATTTTTATAATTATTCCCAAAAGATCCCAGTTATGCTGTTTTTTTTCTGACGCCCCTGTCTCTGGCTACGGACAGATAGAAAAGCCTGATCCTGACTCTGTTTTCCCGGTACAAATCAATCTGCTGGTACAGTTCTTTATAATAAACAAAGAGTATTCTTTTGACCTCTATCATCTTTTTCAGTCCAAACTGACGGTTTACCAGGCTCCCCTTTGTTTTCACATAATAGTAGAGCGGCTTCTTTACCACATATACGCTGTCCACAAACTGAAGATACTCCAGATTGAACAGAAAATCCTCGCACCAGTCCAGACGGTCCGAACATTTAATGTGCTTTTTTCTCACCACGTCGGTTCTGAAAAACTTATTCCACATCACTCCATAGTAAAAATTGGCCGGCGCATCCATCATATATTCTGCAAATGTTTCTCTGCTGATAGGTCCCTCTTCTTTAATATGGCCTTTGATGTAAATACGGCGGCCGATCACACGGTTAAAATCAGAAATCACCATATCACAGCCCGACATCTCCGCAGCCTCTACAAAGGTTTCCGTCGCATCCTTAGCCAGCCAGTCATCCGCGTCCACAAACTGAAGATAGGTGCCCCGCGCTCTTGAGATGCCTCTATTCCGACTCTCCGATACCCCGCTGTTTTTCTTATTGATAATTTTAAACCTTTTGTCCAGCCCTTTATATTTCTCTAAAATCTGCATGGTGTGATCCGTACTTCCATCATTCACCATCAATACTTCAAAATTTCCGTATGTTTGATTGCGTATACTGACCAGGCAGCGTTCAATCGTTCTCTCCGCGTTATAAATTGGTATAATTATGCTGACCAGCGGTGTCTTCAAATCAAATCCCTCCTGCTTCTATTACCGGCTGCCGGATTTCCCGGCTCATTCTCCCGGCGGATGAACAATGGCAGCTCACTACAGACAATAATCATCCACATCAAATTCTTTGTCTTTATAATAATATTTTTTGTCTTTTTCCGTAATGGCCCGGATCACCCTGCAGGGATTTCCTGCTGCGATCACATGATCAGGGATATCTTTGGTGACCACACTGCCCGAACCGATCACCACATTATTACCAATGGTCACACCAGGGTTGATCACC
>JAGZXV010000011.1 GCA_018378255.1 Clostridiaceae bacterium
AATCTTCACGCCTGCACGGTGCAGCTGCTGGTAATAGGAGTGGAGGAGCAGAAGATCCCGCCGGGTATGTATCAGACGGGAACGGAAATTTTTCTGGTCTGTGTGGGAAATCTGTTCTTCCAGATCACTCATATTTGTGCCTTTTATAAGCGCATCCATGGCAGCCTGAAGTTTGGCTTTTGCCGCGGTTCTCTGTTCTGACGATGCAGCTGCATCCGCCAGAACCGTCTCTGCCTCTGTATACGCCGCTTTCAACACATTCCAGCTTGCCGAGGTATATTCCTCCTCTTTCAGTTTACCTGCCTCGCCGGCCAGATAGGACAATGCCAGTTCTTCGGCACTGCGGGCGCGGTTGTATACTTCAATATTATCAAATGCTCCTGCAAAGTACTTATCAGCACTATAGAAGGACTTGCCCAGATAAGCAGCCGGATTCCTGCCCAGGTCCGTCATAAGAATGTCTTTGTTGATCGTGCTCACAGGCACGCCGTCCATATACATGACGATCTGTTCCGGTGTGAAGACAAGGTCTACCCGAACCCATTTATTATATGTCTCAACCTGTGCGGCAGCTCCCTGTTCTTTGCTGTAACTCTCTTTTGTAATCGCGGTGTATGTTGAATCTGAACGTGTCCGCATATAAAAATATTTATTCGTATCCTGACCTATAGCCAGGGTAAAGAAGTTGCCGTCTGCGGTTTCCGATTTGAGATTAAAGCCCAGAGTCATAGTTTCCCGGCTGGTGAAATCGATAGCTTCCGGGTCAAACTGGACATAGGTAGTTCCGGCCGCATTCATGTGCAATACCTCGCCCTGCTCGTCGTCTTGCTGTGTAACTACGGTTCCGTTAGTAAGCAGGCCGGCCCACTGGTTGCTTTCATTGGACTGGAAAACTGGTCCCCAGCTGGTCTCTTCCCCTGCTCCGGTTTCTGCAACTGCCAGCCAGCTGATCACGCAGTCTTCACTCTTTGTTTTGGACAAGGTATAAGTCACTGTGGCAGCCTCCGGCAGTACAAATGTGGTCGAACTGACAGCGCTTCCCCTGCTTCCAAAGCTCACTTCCTCGCCCTTTACTGTCTTTGTGGTGTTGTCAGACAATTTATAGGAAATCGTCTGGCTCATATCCCGTCCATACCCCCACCATTCGCTGAATCCGGCTGTTATGGTATAAATTCCTGCATCCAGCGGCAGTGTATACACGATATTCTCACTGCTGTAAATACCGGTATCCAGTTTATTTAGAGGGTCCGTTCCGGACTTCACGTTGGCTGCGCTGCGTCCCCAGCTTCCGCCTTCCGCGACCTTATCATTTGCATCATTTTTTAACTCAGGACTGACTGTCTTATAGAAGTTATATACAGTCTGATCCTCTGTACCCGGATCGATAAAATATACCATTCCGGAAGGGATGACTTCTGTATTGACCGTTACCGTAAGATTCTTGCCTCCGACAACCGTTCCGACAATTTTTGCTGAATTATATGCATTGCTGGTATCGCCGGACAGTTCCCAGGTTATCTTTGCCGCATCATTCACGGAACCGTTTAAATTCTTCACAGGAACTGTCTCCGGGAGGGTTCCGCCCTTGATATCTGCCAGCGTTCCGTTAACAGGAACTGCCAAAAACTGGGGAATTCCTTCCATGGATGTAATCTCCACGGGCGCATCATTTCTTACAAGGTTGTCCAGAATTTTCTGGTAATGACCGTTTAGTTCATTTACTGTTTCCTGATCTGCTCCATAACCTGCAGGGTCTGCCATAATTCTGCCAGCCAGTTCCAGGGTCCATCTGCTTCCATCCGCAGCAGTTAAAGCGTCCTGATATGCTTTCCAGGAATCGGCATCGTAATCATTTTCATTAAGGCCTTCCATGGAAGAGATTGTTTCCTGCAGTGCGCTCAGATCCACACTGCTGCTAATCATATCATTTGGAGTTATATAGCCTATTGAATCCACTTCCAGCTTGCCGCTTGCCAGAGATATCCTGACTGTATGCTCCCCATTTTCCAGACCGCGCACCACAAAGAACGGCTGATGGGAATTGGTGGCAATGGTAGGCGCATCGGTATAGATCAGTTCCCCATCAACCTCTGCATTAACCTTTACAGTACCGCTATTGGGCCCGATCAGAGCAAAACCGGTTCCATTAAAGGTATAGCTGACGCCGGCGCCCACTTCACTGGTGGTTGAGAGGGTCCGCTGGGAAACGTTCGATCCAACCTGATTGCTGTGGCTCCAGCTGCCGTCATATACAAGGGCATCCTGTCCGGCATTGCTGCCTCCCCATTTCTTCATATGGAGGTTGTCGTGTATCATTGTAAAATAAGGTGTATAACCAGGTATCGTCTCCACTTTCAGGTTGTCAAATTCACCTGCGCCCCAGCTGCCGCCCGGAAGACCGACGCCCAGCATAATACGTCCTTCCAACTGCGGCTCAGGATCTGCATAAGTATAGATTTCCTCACCTTCGATGAAAAGAGTTACCGTATCACCGGCTAACCGCAGGGCTGCGTTACACGCTTCGGGATTCTTTATCTGTACGGTGCCTCTGGCAATTTCATCACTGTGCCTGCGGAAAATCCAACTGCCGTTCCGGTTCAATGCCAGATTATAAGCGGACATGGATACCTTGTTGTCCCCTCCTCCCGCAGCACCTCTCTGACGGGCTCCCAGCAGCAGATATTCTGATGTGGAATTCAAATTGAAATCTACGCTTACCTTATAATTGGTCCAGCGATAGTCGCCAATGATCGTGGCAGGTTCACCGCCATTCCAGACACCGCCGCCGGTCTGGCCATTCATCCGCAGTACGCCGTTGCCGCTTTCATCCATAACCACTTCAAATGATCCGTTTGTATCCTGTGTATACAGCGGATAGAAACTATTTCTGCCGCCGCGGCTTTCTATAAAGCTCTTTCCGCCGCCTTCAATGATCTGTCCGTCTTCATAATCGGATACATTTCCCATCGTCTCATAATCAAAATCATCTGCATAAAGATAACCGTCTTCCGTATTCTGCACTTTACCGGTATCATCCGTATCAAGCACATATCTTCCGTCTTCAGATGACACAGGAAGAGCGAACTCATCCTGCCTTCCATCCATATCCAGACTGGTTACGGTGACGATAGACCAGGGTTTCACGGTAACAATATAAGTCCCGTCCTCTGTAGGAGATAAGGTGTCCACACACTTTATATAATTTTCATTGTATACCTGTCCTTCCTCTGCTGCGCGGGTTTCCCAAACCTCCAACAAAGCATCTTCTCCCAGCTCCAGATCTCTTGGATAAATAGTAAAGGATTTCGTCTTTCCGCTGTCGTTATTAATTATGACTGAGAAACCGGATTTATCCGGGGCCGCCAGCGTCATGTAGTTATCGTCGCCGTTACGCCCATTAACCGGATTCGTTCCGGAGGCAGTGCTTTTGCTGGCGCTTGGAATCGCACGCCATACCACGTTCTCATCCGGAGTATCGTATTCCCAGCCGGTCACAGCAAACTTTGTAAAGTGCTGCATGATATTTAAGGCTCCATCGTAATTTACATAACCGGACCACGGATCACGGGCAGCCATAACATCTTTGTAATTATACTGGGTTCCTTCATAAAAGGCTCCAAAAGTGGGCTGATATACAAAATGAGTACGGCGCGAATTCACAAAACCTTTGATGATCGTATTAGCCATCTCCAGGGCGCTTCCGTTTCCGCCGATGCCGGTACCCGGATCTGAATTATCTGCCATGTTGTTATTCGGCCGGTCCGCAGTGGAGCCAAATGTAGCCTGAGCTTCGCTGTTCCAGATTTCTTTGTCAAATTCCTCTGCCAGCCTTGTAAAACTTCCCGCATTATCATCATTTGTGTTATAATGATAACCGATGATGTCAACTGCTTCACGCAAATCCGCATCACTGGTCAACTGGGGCCCGCAGGAAGCAATTCCCACTTCATCGGACATTATAAGCTGAATCTTATGGAACAATTCTGCCTCTCCATCACGGAATCCGGATACGGACGCATCATTGCTGATCATGCCTTCCGTATCATTCTCCACCCACTGTTTGAACTTCTTTAACCAGTTTGGGTCGTCCTTTTGTTCATTGACGCCTGGACTGATGATATCAATCATGTAGCCGTATTCACGGTAAGCTGCGATTGTGGTATTTTTCATCCATTTATAAATATTCTCCTGATTGCTGCCTACCCAGCCCGGCGAACACCAATATAACAGGCTGACTTTCACATTCGGATTGATCTTCTTGGCATCCGCTGCCAGCTGGAAGCCGGTAACACGGCTCACATCAGGATATTCGTTGGATGTGCGCATGGTACAGGCCTGGGATCCGGTAGAATTGTTCTTATCATTGCCCATCTCTATCTTGATATGCTGCATAATAGGATTTTCTCCGCCAAAGAGTATCTCCATCATCTCCCAATATTTTTCGGGCTGCTGGACTTTGTAATCCAGAAGCAGGGCGTTGGTGCTGTTACAGTCCAGCACTCCAAAACCTTTAAAAGTCAGACCATTCATATTTTCTGCGGCCTTTTCAACCGCTTTTCCGTCAATTACAATCCGTTCAGCAGAATTGGCCTTCTTAAAATCCGCCCTTTCCTTTGTCTCTTCCCTGGCCGCTTCAACATCCAATCCATCCACTACAACAATATTATCGTATTTTCCGGTTCTCATGAATCCGGTCTTATATGTAATGCCAAAACCTGCAGTCGAAATATCCTGTTCGCTGAGTTTATATCCAAGACCTGCGGAATCGAGAATCTGCGCTCCGTCCAGGCAAAGCGTCACATATCCCTGATTTTCATCTTCTTTATATAAAACAGCGATAGCATGCCAGGTGTCTGCCGCAATATCTGCTTTTACGGCAAAATCAGTATCCTTGCCATCCTTTGCCACTCTGAATACCGCTTTCCCATCTGCCTTTCTGGGTATCAGCCTGAAGTGGTTATCTGCATTTCCGATCAATAATGCCGATGTATTATCATGGGAACCGCTGAATATAAAATCGGTAAAAAGGGTGAACTGGGTTTTTTTCAAATAGCTGGATGCATCGCTGATCACACCGCCGCCGTCCTCTGCACTGTTGCTGCCTTCAATCCATTCTGAGGATACAACCAGCATATCGCCGTCTCCATAATCCGGCATAAGGCTGGCGCCTTTTCTTGCAGTCACTTCACCAATATCTTCCAATGCATCGGAGGAGGTCGCGGCCGGCACATCCTCTGAATCCACTTCCTGCACCGCAATCCAGCTCACCACGGCTGCTTCCCATGCCGTATTGTTTATGGCATAGGTAACGGTCTGCGCTTCATCCAATGTGAAGGTAAATTCATTGATTCCGCTTGAATTAACCGTACCTGCATTTATAACTTTACCGTCATAACTCAAGCGCATATTCATAGGACGGTCCTTATTCCACCAATCGTTATGGGATGAAGTGATCGTATAGGTGCCGGGATCTAAAGCGAATTTATAAGAAATGGGCTTGTCCGCTCCATCCATTCCGTAAAAACCGGTATCATTTTTATCTGAAGCATCTGTATCTGACTTGGCAGATTTTACACCTGTATAACCCCAACCGCGTTCTTCAGACCAAGGTGCATCTGCTGTCTTATTCTTCAATGCACCGCCCGTCAACTCCGCAACAGCATCGTAAGCCGGTGAATTGTCTTTCGCTGCGCTGTCAATAAAGTATACCAGGTTTTCCGGGACTACTTCTACCAGGAATTCAGTATCGTCGTCGGCAGTGAGTGTTACTCTGCTGTACGGCGTCTGGAAATCATCCTCCGTTACATCGTCTGCCCATGTTACCCCTTCGATTTCAGGAATACTTCCTGTTAATACCGCAATATGGGTATTCCCATAGTTAACGTTCTGCAGTTTCGATGCATTTCCCGGAGTTGCAACATCAATTGTATCCGGCAAGTTTACATGATCAGGCAGAAGTTCCATCGGTAGATCTATCAGATCTTCTGTGGAGACCTCTGTGGATTCCTCTTTATTTTCTTCTTCCTGTTCTTTTTTGGATTCTTCTACGGTTTCATCTTGGGATTCTTCTGTGGAATCTTCCGTTGAACCTTCTTTTGATTCTTCCGTTAAGTCATCTTTCGAACCTTCTTCCGATTCTTCCGTTGAATCTTCTGTTGAATCCTCTGTCGTATTTTCTTTAGAACCCTCTGTAGATTCTTCCGTCGATCCTTCTGTTGGTTCTTCCGTCGATTCTTCTGTAGATTCCTCGGTTGAATCCTGTGCTGAATCTTCTACTGGATCTTTTGAAGAATCTTCTGTGGGATCTTGTGCTGAATTTTCTGCCAGATCCTCTGTGGATTCTTCCGTTAAGCCTTCTAATGTTTCTTCCGGCAGCTCCTCTGTCAGTTTTTCTGCAATCTGCTCATTTGTCACATCATTGTTTGCAGCATAAACCGGCATTCCCTGCATCATGCTCGATGAGGTCACCGCTACTCCCAGTATCAAACTGAAAACTCTTTTTCTATTCCACATAGCCCCTCCTTATTTTGTTAATATGTTGTACGTCACTGCTGTATTTTTCAGCAAAACCACACAATGACAGTACAATTTATATCATTCTTTTTGTGACATTTTAATTGTATCCAAAAGGATTTGATTTCTACATAGAATATTTTTTGAAAAACTCTCATTTATTATCAAATTTTATATACATGGCTTCAAACAATTGTAAAAAACCTGTATTTTATTACAATTTCTTGCGATTTATTACTATTTCCAATTTCTATCAGATTATTTGATCTATAAACTACGGATTCCTTATAGTTGTTCCAATATGTTTGTAAAAGTTTATATTTTAACCAATGACTTTTCCCCGACACCATGTGAACCTTGAAAACTCAATAGACTTTACACTTTGCGTATGGTACAATATTTATGTATTCCATGTTTAGAGGAGGAATCAGATATGACTGTTGAACAACAATTGCAATATATTATTGAAAATATGGCTACTAAGGACGATATCGCTAACATGGCTACCAAAGACGATATTGCTAACATGGCCACCAAAGATGATATCTATAATTCAGAGAAATTACTACTCAACGAAATGGAACGCTTACATAACATCTACACAAAAAAATTTGATAGACTATCAGAGCGCATGGACATAATGCAAAATGAAATCAACGCAACCAGATACAGCAATGAAACCGTTGAAATATTAATCAAAAAGGTTACAGAATTAGAAAAACGAATTGCTGAATTAGAAAAGACCGCATAATATTAACCGCATTCAAAGTGTAAAGCCTATTGAATTTTTAAGGTTTTACACTTTCTTTTATATAATCAAGACTATTTCAAGTTTTGTATAAACGCCAAAATCAGTGCAATACGTAAGCACCAAATAATAATGCATCCAAATATAAAATTACTCCATACCTTTGCGAGTTGGGGTGATTTTATATTTGGATGCATTATTATTTGGTGCTTACAGTCCATTTTTTCGTGATATCCATTATGGTAAGATACAACAGTTCCAGCAGTCTGCCGTCGGTTGGGAAGATCGTCTTGGATTTGGTCACTTTCCGTAGTTGCCGATTGGATCATCAATAGCGTTGGTCGTATATATCAAGCGTCTTACCACTCCTGAGTACTTAAAATCCGTAGACAGGGTCGCCCAGTTATCCTTCTATGACTTTTAGATTTTGGGGTATTTGGAATCCCATTTGTCCCAGAATGTTTCCAGTTTGTTTCATGCAGTTTCTTCTGTCGACACAGCGTATATAATTTACAGTTTTGACTGGCTTATATAAGGTTCTATCAGATACACGTTTAAAACAAGATAATACTTAAAGTACTGAGAGGCAGCAGGGTCACTAAGCGTATTTTACACTTTTAGCTAGCCTGTTCTTGATGCCCCCATATCTGTTCTACTCATGCATCACTCCCCCCAATTTAGTTCAGCGCAATCTTGCGCTCTTAAATTAGGTTTTACACTTCCTCAAATCGAATATTTTGACACTAAGACTATCCTATTTCACCGTATCCCTATCTTTCTGTCTATAGTAATATACAACTCGATCATAGCTACTTTTATTCATTCCCCTTACAAGTTATCGCCCACATAATTATAACTCCATATTCCTCATTGTATTAAAGAAAATCAAATGTAAAATTAATCTGTGTACAGGTAGATAATCATTATGAAAATTCAAATACCTAACATATGGATATATACCATATAAAATAAACAAAAAAACAAGAACTCAGTTTTATTTTCAAATCCTTATAAAGTCTATACATACATTTTCTCGTAAGCATTGAATAATTTTTCAAGAACGTTATCTCTCTTATATAATTCTAATTCTAATTCTTTACCAGCAATCAAGACACTTAATTCTTTTTTCTTTGAGAAAGCAAATAATCCAAGTGAACTTAGTTCTTGTTTCTTTCTCAAAATATCATCATTGATTTTTTTCATACCATTATTATAATTTTTCTGTGCTTCCAAATAAGTGTCCCTACGCTTTATGGCTTCAGCAATATATTCTATAACACATTCCATTAGTTTAGATGTAAGTTCAGAGTTAATACTACTTCTATTTGTGGATTGGCTTTCACTTAATCTCAATGTTTCTGGTCTAATTAAATCCATAGAAATATACTTATTGTATACATTTTCAGATACAATATTGTCAATCTTCTTTGTAATCTCATTTGCAATATCGTCAATGGATTTTTTCAATAAGTTATCCGTTGATTTTGTGATATTATCCTTTATCCACCTGCATAAACAGACATTATCCTTTAAAACTGTATGTAACTCAATATATTTACTTTCAATATCCTTTATCTCAGTGTCATACATAGACCTCCATATTTCCCTTGTATCAACACCTTTGTAATATGCCAACACGGCTATTGATTCTGAAATATTATCGTTTTTTAAATTATTCTTGCAATAATCCTCAATAATACTAAGTAAAATATCATTCTGATAGAAATGTTGTGCAGTTTTGAATGTGTCCATATCACACATCCCATATAAAAGAACTTGCTGGTATATGTCAGGATTGTATGGGCAATTCCTAAACGCTTGAACCAATACGCTCTTTTTATTATCCACTAAAGATAGATTCTTCAATAATTCAGATGATCTTTTTATATCATATATTTCAACCTTTGAATAATTAAAAATAGAATTCTCCTGTAGCTTAGTAAAAAAACATGCATTAACTCAGATATAAACATACTAACTGCATCTGCAATATCTGAATATGCTTTTATCATAACTGCCAAATCCTTTCGTTCGCGTTCACTGGCAGTTCTTTTAGACATTTCATCCATTGCTCTTTCATATTCTCTATCAGCTTTTTCGCATTGCATTTTGACTGTACTGGTTTCAAAAGCTGCTAATGTCATATGTGCAATGATACTACTGGAATACATAGATATACCGGTTCCTGTAATTTGTGAATAAGCCGATTGTTGAGCATTATCAAAACCTTCAAAAAAACTATCCAATTCATCAATAAGATTTTGTTTTATTTGGGCAAAACACTTTTTATAAACATCTGCATAATAGAGATAACCTTTATTATTATCTACTAAATCACTTTCTGTAATATCAAAGATATTATGTTTTGAAAGCATGGAGATTACCTGCTTTCCTTCTTGTCTCATTTTATCTTTAAATTTAGTTTCTAAATACCCAAGTTGATCTGGTTCATCATTTTCTGACAATATTGGCATTTTCATTGTAACGAGCAGTGAATCAGACAACCTATTATTTATCTTCTCAAACTCATTACAATAATTAATGTATTCCCTCAATTCCTCTGGAAAAATATATTCTTCTCCAAGAAACATTACCTTTTCTTCTGCCATTTTATTAACCTCCCGTAATGATATGATAATATTATACTCCTGATCACAAGCAACAACAATCTCTTTCATATTGCGATTATTACAATAAAAATAAACGCATACCAGAATTAATCCGATATGTCTTCTCATTAAATTTTTTATCTCTATATGCTATTCCATTTTTCAACTATATCTTTAGACTCATGTATCACATTCCTCGTACGCGACAATTCTTACAACAAATTCTAAAAATATATAGGTTTGAGCACATGTGCAGAAAATGTCATCCTGAGCACTGCCCCACTTAATCTGCCCGGTAAACTTCCGGACACTATGAAGCCCAGCAAATAAATTTGAAAGAATTCATCTATAAATAGTGATTTAAAGTGCGAAACCTAATTCCTGTAATATTCATGGTATATGTAATTCAGTCGATCGTTCTCTAAATCAAATTTAATCCCTTTAACACCATGCCCATTATTCACGAAAACGCTCGTTATGGGCTGAGTCTAAAAAGTAGATCATCGATTTAAAACAATAAATATATAAGCACAATTTAAAGCACTAAAATAAGCCCATTATCAATCATATTAATAGAACTGATAATGGACTTATTCAGATGTCTTAATAATAAATTTCATTATACTTTTCCTGAATTTCAAACTATTTGACACCAATCAGGCTCCAAATTATTCTAAATTACTCCAAATTATGTCAGCTATATGCCTATATCATTTTTCCGCAAACTGCCTTAAACTCAGGGATGCCCCCGTTTTTACAAGCTTTTTTACTCAGCCGCATCCAACAAGTAAGGCGTTACCTGATAAACGTAGAAATTCAGCCAGTTACTGTATAAAGTATTAGACATATTCCTCCAGGTAAGTACCGGTATGGAAAACGGATCATTATCCTCATAATAATTACAGGGAAGTTCCGGCTGGAGGCCTTTTTTCAAGTCCCTGTGATACTCATTATTGAGCGTCATCCTGTCATATTCCGGATGTCCCTGGACAAATACCTGTTTTCCGTCTCTGCTCATCACCAGAAAGATTCCCGCCTCTTTAGATTCCGCCAGAATCATGAGTTCCGGCTGTTTCACCACATCTTCCCTGCGCACTTCCGTATATCTGGAATGGGGAGCCATAATATAATCGTCCATACTCCGCACCAGCGGCACTTTACGGTTCAGCACCTTATGACGGTAAATGCCTGATAATTTGGTCTTTCTCTCATATTTTGGAATGCCATAATGGTAATACAGACCGGCCTGGGCCCCCCAGCAGATATGAAGGGTAGAGGTCACATGGGTTTTTGACCATTCCATAATCATCGTCAGTTCTTCCCAGTAGTTCACCTCTTCATAAGGCAGATTCTCCACCGGCGCCCCGGTAATGATCATGCCATCATACTTCTTCTTTTTAATCTCCGAAAACGGCACATAAAACTTGTTTAAATGGCTGGCCGAAGTATTTTTAGAAATATGGGTGGAGAGCATTAAAAAGCTGCAGTCCACCTGAAGCGGGGTGTTGGAAAGAGCCCGCAGTAGCTGCGTTTCCGTATCCTCTTTTATGGGCATTAAATTTAAAATCAGGATTTGAAGGGGACGGATATCCTGGCTGACTGCCCTGTCCTCATCCATAATAAATATATTCTCTGACTCAAGAATGGCCTTGGCCGGTAAATCTTTCTGTATTTTAATTGGCATATTTTTCTCTCCTGTACTCTATCCCTGCCAGAGCCTGTCTGAAAGCAATTTTAAGACACACTCTGATTCAGCATTTTTATAAAATCTTCTTCCGAAATAATCGGCACACCCAGTTCCTTGGCTTTTTTATTCTTGGAAGAATTGGAAGCCGTATCATTGTTAATCAGATATGTGGTTTTCGAAGTGACCGAACCGGTGGCCTTTCCCCCCCTGGCTTCGATTTCCCGCTGAAGCTCTTTACGGTTGGCAAACTGTTCCACCGAGCCGGTGATAACAAATGTCATGCCGTCAAAGATCTGGTTTTCCGTTTCCATCTGTTCTGCCTCAATCTCCAGTTCATTCAGCAGATGGTCCACAATCCTGTTATTCTTCTCATCGGCAAAATAAGCAGTCCAGGCATCCGCCAGAACCCCGCCGATTCCGTCCACATCAATCAGCTCTTCTGCTTCTGCCCGGCGCATGGCGCCGAAATCATTTTTGAAAGCCCTGCACAGCATCTTGGCATTGGCTAAACCGATGCCTGTAATTCCAAGCCCGTATATCACCCTGGGCAATGTGGTGTGGGAAGCGGTTTTAATAGCTTCCACCAGATTATCGTAGGACTTCTGGCCGAATCCTTCCATCTCCACAATCGCTTCTTTATGCTGTTCCAAATGGAAAATGTCCGCATACTCATGGATAAAACCGGAAGCGATAAATTTCTCCAGCGTAGCCTCTGACAAACCATCGATATTTAGCGCATCCCGGCTCACCAGCAGGGAAAAGCTTTTAATCTTTTTAGCCTGGCAGTCCGGGTTGGTACAGTACAGGGATTTTACATCTACAACCTGACGGATCTCCGTCTTACCGCCGCATACCGGGCAAATCTTAGGAATCTGTACCTTACCGCTCCGGGTCAGGTTTTCCGCGATCTGTGGTATGATCATATTAGCTTTATAAACCGTTATGGAATCGCCTTCCCCCAGCTCCAGCGCCTCCAGAATGCTGATATTGTGCACACTGGCCCGGCTGACCGTGGTCCCTTCCAGTTCTACAGGCTCGAATATTGCCACCGGATTGATCAGTCCCGTTCTGGATGGGCTCCATTCAATCTCTGTCAATGTGGTCTCCCGTATCTCATCCGCCCATTTAAACGCGATGGAATTTCTGGGGAACTTGGCAGTCCGTCCCAGAGATTCGCCATATGCGATATCGTCATAAGTCAGCACCAGACCGTCGGACGGTATATCGTAATCTTCCACAGCTTTAGCAAATTCTGCAACAATCCCGGGAAGCGTATCTTTCGTCACTTCTCTATATTCCACCACGTCAAATCCCAGCTTACTGAGCCACTCAAACTGCTCCTTTCTGGAATTATGGAAATCCACCTCATCAGCGCTCACCAGGGCAAATGCTTCGAAATTCACATTTCTCTGTGCTGTGATCTCATTGTTCAGCTGGCGGACAGAACCGCTGCATAGGTTTCTGGGATTTTTATATTTGGCATCCACATCTCCGATCTCATCGTTGATCCGGTTAAAATCCGAATATTTAATGATGGCCTCTCCCCTTAAAATCAGCCGGCCGTCATAGGCGATGTTTAAAGGGATATTGGAAAATACTCTGGCGTTATTGGTGATCACTTCCCCAATTTCTCCATTTCCCCTGGTCACCGCTTTAGTAAGCGCGCCGTTTTCATAAGTCAGCACAATCGTCAGCCCGTCCAGTTTCCATGACAAAAGCCCTTTCTGGTCACCGATCCATTCCTGAAGCGCGGATACCTCCTTCGTCTTGTCCAAGGAAAGCATGGGGGAACTGTGGGCCTCTTTAGGCAGTTCGCTGAGCACCTGATACCCCACATTCTGGGTGGGGCTTAAAGACAGCACAACCCCTGTCTCCTTTTCAAGGCTAACCAATTCATCGTACAGTTTATCATATTCAAAGTTGCTCATCAGTTCCCGGCTCTCCTGATAATAGGCTTTGCCGGCCTCTGATAATATGCCAACCAGTTCTTTCATTCTAAGAATTTTTTCGTCCATCCTGTTTCTCCTTATAGGGCAGATTCGTAGAATCCTTTATTATTTCCAATAGCTTTTCATATTCTGCGGGAGTTACTTTCCGGTAATCCCCTGTTTTTAAATTGCCCAGTTGGATATTCATTATACGCGTGCGCTTTAATTCAATCACCCGGTATCCCAGATATTCGCACATTCTGCGGATCTGCCGGTTCAGTCCCTGAGTTAATATTATGCGGAAACGGTCTTTTCCCACAACTTCCACAACACAAGGTCTTGTAACCGTATCGAGAATCGGCACGCCCTCTCCCATGGCCTGAACGAACTCCTTTGTAACCGGTCTATTTACCCTGACCAGATATTCTTTTTCATGTTCATTTCCCGCTCTCATCATCCGGTTGACCAGGTCTCCCTGATTGGTCAGCAGCAAAAGTCCCTCTGAATCCTTATCCAGACGTCCTATGGGATAAATCCTGACCGGGTAATTTATAAATTCCACAATATTTTCCGCCCGGTCTTTATCCGATGTGGTGCAGACAATCCCCCGGGGCTTATTAACCGCCAGCAGGACAGGTTTATCCTTCTGTTTTCCCGCCTGGCCGCCAACTGTTTTTCCGTCGCAGACTACGGTCTGACCCTCTTCAATTTTCATTCCGGTAGCAGCAGTGCGGCCATCCACCAGTACTTTGCCGCTTTCAATCAGCCGGTCTGCCTCCCGGCGGGAGCAGACTCCCATCTCACTCAGATATTTATTCAGTCTAACCGGCATTTATGTCCTCCAAATCAATGTAGATTGGTAAAAAAACAGGCGTCCCCGAAACTGAAAAACCTGTATTTTTCTTTGATCGCCTCTTCATACGCATGGAGAACGTGTTCCCGTCCGGCAAGCGCGGAAACCAGCATAACCAACGTGGACTCAGGCAAATGGAAATTGGTAATCAGGCAGTCCAGAATTTTAAACTTGTACCCAGGATAAATGAAGATATCCGTCCAGCCGCTGCCAGCCTTCAACACACCGTCTTCTCCTGCCGCGGATTCTATGGTTCGGCAGCTTGTGGTTCCCACACAGATCACACGTCCGCCGTTTTTCTTGGTGTCATTGATCTTCTTCGCCTCTTCTTCTTCCACAATATAGAACTCAGAATGCATGTGATGATCCAGAATATCGTCCACTTTCACAGGGCGGAATGTTCCCAGTCCCACATGAAGCGTCACATGGGCAATTTTAACCCCCATATCCTCGATTTCTTTCAACAGCTCATTGGTAAAATGAAGGCCTGCCGTCGGAGCTGCGGCCGAACCGTCGTGTTTTGCATAAACCGTCTGATAACGGTTCTTATCCTTTAACTGATGGGTGATATAAGGCGGCAGCGGCATCTGTCCCAGCCGGTCTAAGATTTCCTCAAAAATCCCTTTGTAATGGAACTGGATCAGCCTGTTTCCCTCTTCCACCACATCCACCACAGTTCCTGTCAGCAAGCCGTCCCCAAAGGAAATCACTGTACCCGGTTTACACTTTTTGCCCGGTTTAACCAGGGTTTCCCAGATATCATTCCCCTTTCTTTTCAGAAGCAGCACTTCTATCTTTGCCTGCGTATCTTCTTTCACGCCGAAAAGGCGGGCCGGGATCACTTTGGTATCATTAATCACAAGGCAGTCTCCCGGATTCAAATAAGAAACAATATCCCGAAATACTCTGTGTTCTATTTCTCCCGTTTCTTTATCCATAACAAGCAGTCTGGATGCAGAACGGTCCTCCAACGGGTCCTGCGCAATCAGCTCCTGGGGCAAATCAAAATAAAAATCTTTAACGTTCATACCTTTCTCCATTCCTCCGCAGCCAGCGGTTTTGTTCAAAAATACTTTTGTATGTAAAGTGCAAAAAGCTTTTCCATCCATAAAACTGTTTTATGGAAAGAAAAGCATCTGCATGCAGCTACTGCGCTGCTGTAGTTTCGATTTGTATATCCATCTCGGTCATGGGCTCTGTCTGGGATTTAGTTACTCCCTCCGTCTCCTGTCCGTCCTCTGACGCAGAAGTTTCAGCACCTTCTCCGGTCTGGCTCTCCTCCTCTGTTGGGGAACCTGATTCGATTCCATGATAAATACTGTTTAACGCAGGATCATTGGCAACCGCCTCCTGCACCTGAGCATCCACTTGGGACGACAGAAGCCGCACATCTTCTGAAACATTGACCTTAGAAATGTAGTCGGCTACGGAATCATCAAAATCCAATGTCATCACATACTGACCTTGTTCATTCTTCTGCACATAACACAGGGTTAACACGGGCAGAGGGGTTTCTGCATCCTTAAACTTAATCTCATAATAAGGATATACCACATAGGAATCTTCCGTCAGACCGTCTTTTGTATAGGAAATAATATTTTCATATCCTTCTACTACCTGGGCTGTCTTTTCCAGTTTTGCCCGCTCCTGTTCCAATTCCTCCGGCGTCAGGGTTTGGCCGAAAACTCTGGCAAGAGCTTCCGGATCACAATCTGTCTTCGCCTGGCAGTATGCCTCAATCAGCGCCTTAATTTCCGGAATTTCATCCTTTTTCAGTTCGTATTCCTCGAAATTCTGAACGTACTCTTTGGTATCCGGTTCTACGGACTGGGTTGTTTCATCCGCTGCCGATATGGAAGTGGTGACCGCCTCCGTAGTTGTCTCTTTTTCACTTTTTGATGACTTGTCGGTTATTACAATGACTATAATTAATAATATAACGATAAACGGAATTATCATGAATTTAAGATACTTGCGCATCTCGTCATCCGATAAGCCGCTGTTTCTCCTGTTTCTTGACCTTCCCATGGCATATCCTCCTGCAAGCTTAGTCTTGCTATATTCTAACAAAAACAAAAGCAAAAAGCAATAACAGGATGAACTTATAAAAGTTTATCGCCCTATGTCTAAACTAATAACCATTCAGACGGCTAATCTTCTTGACCGTTGAAACTGGTCAAGAAGCATCGGATATTCATCCGATGCGAAAAATGATAGAGAAACCCGCTTACAAGCAAGCTTGACGCCGCTTTCTCTATCATTTTTCCGTAACCATTCAGACGGCTAATCTTCTTGACCGGTAAAACTGGTCAAGAAGCATCGGATATTCATCCGATGCGAAAAATGATAGAGAAACCCGCTTACAAGCAAGCTTGACGCTGCTTTCTCTATCATTTTTCCGTAACCATTCAGACGGCTAATCTTCTTGACCGGTAAAACTGGTCAAGAAGCATCGGATATTCATCCGATGTGAAAAATGATAGAGAAACCCGCTTACAAGCAAGCTTGACGCTGCTTTCTCTATCATTTTTCCCGCCGTCTGAATTATTATCAAAAATAAGCACTTGCAGTTTTTATAAAAATATAGTAATATATAGGAGATGCGTCTGTAGCTCAGTGGATAGAGCAGTGGCCTCCGGAGCCGCGTGCGGAGGTTCGATTCCTCTCAGACGCATTCTTTTTTACCCATTTTTATTCTTTTGCCTTAGATATCATAGTCTCAATCAGCTTTTGAAGCTCTTCATTCTCAATCAGATTTCCCTGTTCAGAATAGATTCCCCCATCGGGCCCGATTCCCAGAGACAGCAGTTCCCGCTGGTCTTCATCGTATAATGCCAATATATATTTGTTCTTTTTTCCAGTGGCTTCTCCTTCGCTTTTTCCATAAATTCCCTGCAGCAGTTCCGCAATCCGGGCTATTTCATCCTCATTTAAATCATAATCAATACCGGGGTGAAACTCATTTTCCGTGATCTCATAAAGATTTCCGTCCGCAATCCTGGCTGGTGCGCTGCTGTGGTCCATTTTTCCATTCTCAATTAATTCTGCCACCCTATCCTGTATTTCCTCGTCTTCCCATTTCCACTCAAAACTGCAGCTTTCCTGATCTGAATCAGCGCTCCAGTAAGCTTTCATCGTATATCCGTCTCCCTTCCAGACACGGATATTGCTATATCCGTCCTGGTCGGTAATGACATCGGTGAGTTTTGCCTGCTTGGGATATTTATTTTTCACATAGCACAGATAATCCGCATAAGCCGGATAATACCTGCTCTCCCGGTTCAGCTTCATATTCTGTGAAAGCCTATCATAATCCGGAGAGGGCAGTTCCTCAGCCGCTGTTTCCTTCACACCTGATTCCATATTCAAAAACAGTAAGCATACCCATGAAAAAACAAACAGTCCTGTTAAGGCCAAAATTTTTCTCTTTTTCCCCATCACGGTCATCCCCTCAGATTTCTGTAATCACAACTGTCTCTGCTTCCAAAGTTTTTGAAAGAATTGTCTCCAACTGCTTTCCAACAGAATATAGGATGCGGATTCTTTTTTGATCCTCTTCCTCATCTGTCAGCATGCCGCTGCTGTCATAGTCAGCCATGCTTTTAAGACCAATCAGGACTGCTGCTCCCCTGACAATTCCTTCTCCAAAAACAGAAGGATAGATTTCAAACTGTCTATCCGGGTGCTCACTGCTGACTGCCAAAACGTTTCTGTAGGTTTCTTCCACCAGCCGGGCCGCCTCTTTCAGATCCGGTTCCCTTCCTTTTTCCCGTACCATATGATCCAGCAGTTCAATCTGCTCCGGCGTAAGGCGTTCAATATGAACAAAACTCCTGAGATAGAGATAATCCATTCCCATATAATCATATCTCTGATAATAATCCATATCCTCTTCACCGGCTTTTAAAAACCCCTGCTGCTTCAGTCTGTCATCCAGACGGTCAATTCCGCTTTGGGATCTCAGATAAACGCCAAACAGATAGCGGTAAACGGCCTGAAGTTTCAAATACTGACCGGTAATGCGGCCAGAATGGAAAAGAACCGGATTAGCGCTCGTTTCAACCAGATTCAGATTTTCCGTTTCCTGCAGAGAAGGCAGGCTGATCTTGTCAATCCCATTCCATATTTCAGTTAAAAATTCCATATTCTCTCCTCATCAATATTGATAATATTCATAGTGCATCGACGTAGGCCTGCCGTTTTCATTCACGATCTGACTGGGGTCAATATAATACTTTTCTCCCCAGGAAGATACGATATATCTGCCATCCGAGGTAGTCCCTGTAATTGTCATCGCATGGCCTCCATCGATAAACTGTACCGTATTCCCATTGATATCCTGAAGATTGCCGTCATGGTAGGAAATCACCACATAACCGTCTTTACACAGATCATTGACATTCTCCGGGGTAACATCTATATATTTAGTGATCTTTACATCAACGCCCTTTTCCTTTAAGTATAACTGTGTCCTGTATTCACGGTCCTCTGTGCTGGTTCCTCTTCCCGTATTGTCCTTGAGATAGTCATAATTTTCTGCTGCCCCGTCCACGTTCTCATTGTAATCCTCCATGAAATTTATAGTATCCGTACTGCCGGAAGGATTGTGGTTATCCGTTGCTGAGTACAGGTCAACCAGCATTTCATTGTAATTTAAATCACCGTTTTTGTACATCGGGAATCCGAATGTCTTTAAAAAATCAGCCTCCCGCCCCTCATAGGCGGCGAATATGGTGTTCATAACCGCTACATACCCGCATCCTTCGCTGTTCAGCTTTTTAAGAAATGTATTGATCTGTTTATCCGTCATATCCGGATAATATTCTCTTACAATATTATATAAATCTTTTTTCTCAGACCAGAACCCCCACTCGCTTTTCGGACCGCCCTGATCGCCTCCGTAGGCGCCGTCCTCATCAAAAACAATGGAATCAATCTCATTTTCTTCTATAGGCGTCCCCCAGCCGAACAACTGCATGATTTTTGCCCACCAGGACGAATCCTTTACGTACTTTCCGTTCTCACTGTTTTCAGCATTTGTTTTTTCTACCGAATCTGCATAGCCTGTGATTTGATCTTCTGCTTTTTGATACAGGTCTGTAATCTGTTCCAATGCACGCGCCATGGCTAAACCGTCGCTTTTTGTTTTTTCTGCCCCCTTTGCCAGCCGCCTGAGATTGGTTTTCACCCGGTCATAAGATCTGGTGTCTTCCAGGCTGCGGGATGCATTTAAGATAATTTCCCTTATGCGCTCCACTTCATCTGCCGTTCTGGTGAAATCACCGGCCACATTTTTGCACGCGGATACCTTAATGCTGAATCTGCCGTCACTCATAATCCTGTCTCCTTTATATCAATTTATTCCACTCGGTCTGCTTATTGTTTGACATCATGATACAGCAAAAAGCTGTAATAGCCCTTCATATCTGATAAACAGCAGTCTAAGTATGACAAACGGCCTTTTTAATCCCCTTTTTCCGCCTTTTTCCTGTAGGTTCCCTGCAAAAAAATGCTGTATCCCAGCCGTTTTCCAGAAATGTCCTCCTGACAGCGACATTAAAAAACAGCTCAGCATACAGCATCTTATTATTTCTCTCCGGTCAGCAGGTCGCGCCTCCGGTTTCATGCAGTTTTGCATCCAGAATTTCCTGCTTTCTGGCCATAATTGCATCATCTAAAATCTCTTTTTCCACTTGTTCAAAACCAATTCTCTGGATTGTCTGTGCGAAACGTTCCCCTGTCTTTCCCTGTTCCCGGTAAAACAGAATCACTTTTTCAATCGTATCCAACGCCTCTTCTTCAGAGGTAAATATCTTTTTGAGCGCTCTTCCGTGTTGGACACGTTTTCCCCACATACCGCCCAGATAGATCTTATATCCTGTGATTCCGCCCTCAATTGCATCAAAATGGCAGGCTCCAATACAGCGGCCGCAGTTATTACACATTTCCCTGTCAATATTCAGCAGATCATCATCCAGTTTAGCTGCTTTAATGGGACAGGATTCCTCTACCGAACATTTTAAGCATCCGTTACAGCTTTCCTCATCAAAATCAGGGATTCTCTGTCCGATAATTCCCAAATCATTTAAATTCGGTTTTACGCAGTTATTCGGACATCCGCCCACTGCAATCTTAAATTTATGGGGAAGTTTCACCTGATTATAGCCCTTATAAAATCTCTTGTGTATTTCCTCGGACAAGGCAAATGTATCAATTAATCCATACTGGCAGGTCGTGCCTTTACAGGACACTACCGGACGGACTTTAGAACCGGTTCCCCCAGTTTCCAGCCCCGCTTTTGCTATGTAAGTGCGGAAATCTTCTATATTATCATATGCCACGCCCTGAACTTCCAAAGTCAGCCGGGTGGTAAATGTAATATTTCCGTTGCCGTACAGACGGGCGGCTTCCGCAATACACTGCTGCTGATCCGCTGTAATTTTGCCGTTTACTGTAATAATTCTGGCGGAAAAATTATCTGTTCCTCTATTATTTAAAAAGCCCAGCGCTTTTACCTTCTTTTCATCTGCTGAGCTCACCGTCAATGCAGCCATTTACGAAACCTCCTGTTTTAATTCATTGAATGTTAATCCGCCTTCCAAGACTTTTGTATGTGTATAGCCGTAATATTTCAGGCGGTTCTGAAGCATATAGGCCCGCTTGCCTTTTGCGCATACCAAAAGCAGCTTTTCATCCAGACCGAATTCAGGTATAATTCCTGATACCGCCGATAAGTTTACGTAATCAGCCCCGTCAATGGAAGGCTGCAGGGATACATCTATGATCCGGTATCCTTTCCCTTCTCCATCCATATATCCGGCCGGCGTAATGGTCTCAAATTCACCGTCCATTTTATTTAAAAGAATATTCACCATATGTTCAAACGGATGAATCGCTGTGGAAAACGGAGGTGCGTAAGCCAGATCCAAATTGGCAATCTGATCTAAACCGGCATTTAGTGAGATGGCGGTTGCCACGATGTCTATCATCTTATCCACTGCTCCTTTTCCTAAAACCTGCATTCCCAAAAGCCTTTTCGTATTCCGGTCCGCTGTCAGCTTCATGATAAAGAATGATGCGTCCGGATAATAATGGGCTTTATCATCCACCACGCCAGTCACGCTCACCGCATCAAAACCTGCGTTTTCAGCCTGCTGCTCCGTCATACCGGTTCGGCCTGCATTTAAATCAGGCAGTTTACAGACAGCAGTTCCTAAAACGCCCGCATAGCTGCCGCTTTTTCCCGCAATTAATCTGGCGGCCAGCCTCCCTTCTATATTGGCTGAAGATCCCATGGGAGACCATTGGGCAGTTCCCGTAATCAGATTGGCCACACAGGCGCAGTCTCCTACAGCATAGATATCAGGATCACTGGTCTTCATCTGCCTGTCCACCCTGATTGTTTTATCCGGCATCAGTTCAATGCCTGTTCCTTCAAGGAAACCGGTATTAGCCTGTATTCCCATGGAAAGAATTACCGCGTCTGCTTTCATCGCCCTCTTTTCTGTCTGAACCTTTTCCACCCGGCCATTTCCTAGAATCCCCACCAGCTTCGTTTTGGTAAAAGCCATAATTCCCCTGTCTGCCAGATGGCGTTCCACATAAGAAGCCATCTCAGGATCAAAACCTGGCAGGATGTGATCTGCCATATCCAGAATAGAAACGCGCACTCCCCGGGCGGTTAGGTTTTCAGCAATTTCAAGACCAATAAAACCGCCGCCAACTACGACAGCCCTTTTCATTCCGCCTGAATCTGCAGCCTCTTTCAATTTCACCGCATCATCAGGTGTCCTCATATAGTACACCCCCGGTAAATCTATTCCAGCTATGGAAGGTTTCATGGGGGACGCGCCGCATGCAATTACCAGTTTATCATATTCGAATATCCTTTTTTCCTTTGTTTCCACCGAAACCGCTTCTACGGATTTACGATCCCGGTTTAGCGCAACGGCTTCCATACCCGTAAAAACCGCTGCCCCGGTCAAGCCGGAAAAACTTTCCGGTGTATTTACAATCAGCTGGTCTTTCTTCCGTATGACATTTCCCACATAATAAGGCAGTCCACAGCCGGCATAGGAGATATCTTTTCCCTTAGTTATGATAGTAGCTTCGACACTTCTGTCCTCTCGTTTCAGTTTTGCGGCCACTTTCGTTCCGGCAGCCACTCCTCCTATAATTAAAACTCTCATATCACTCCTTCTTTCTCACGTCATACAGGATAAGCAGATCCTTAGGGCGTGATGGTAATACGTTTTACATCATAATACTCTGCCAGTGACAGAACAGACCAGTCTTTGCCAACGCCGCTCTCCTTCACACCTCCATGTGCATATGGCAGCGGTGATCCTCCGCCCCATACATTGACGATAATTTCTCCTGCTTCCAGTTTTTCCGTCAACAAAAATGCCTGATGCAGATTCTGAGTATATGCATAAGCGGAAAGCCCGTATTCTGTATCATTAGCTATCTCTACCGCTTCCTCCAACGTTTTGAATGTAATGACCGGGAGTGCGGGTCCGAAAATTTCTTTTCTGCAGATTTCCATCTGGTTATTACAGCCGGTGAGCAATGCCGGCGTCATATAGTTGCCCGATGTCTTATCTTTGGGGATCTCTCCTCCACATACCAGATTCGCGCCGTGGGCGACGGCATCGGCAATTAACCCCAGCACACGGTCTCTGTCGCCTCTTGTGATTAACGGACCCATGGTGATATCCTCTTCCCGTCCCCATCCCAGTCTGCAAGCTTCAAACTGCTTTTTAACGAGCGCTGCAAACTCATCTGCCACATCCTCGTGAACCAGCACACGGTTTACACAGGTGCATATCTGCCCGCAGTTATTCATTTTAAGTCCGGCAATGAAGCCAGCCGTCTTTTCCAAGTCCGCATCCGGCATTATAATGGCAGGAGCATTGCCTCCCAATTCCAAAGAGTAAGACTTTATTGTATTACAGGAATCCCGTATCACCTGTTTTCCTGTTTCCGATGAACCGATCAGTGTAATGAGCCTCGGAACCGGGCTGGAATTCAGCACTGCTGCCACTTCATTGACCGGTCCTGTCACAATGTTGAACACGCCTTTGGGAAAATGAATCGATTCGGCAATTTCACCAACTTTCATAGCTGACAAAGGGGTAAGTGAGGCCGGCTTCAGCACACAGGTGCAGCCTGACGCCAGGGTGGGGCCAAGTTTTGCTCCAATATTCAATAGAGGCATGTTCCATGAGAGGTGTCCTACCATAACTCCTTTCGGCCGGTACGCGTTGATGTGATAGGATGCATTGCAGCTGTTGTAATCGGGAATTGTCGTCCCATGAAAGCGTTTTGCTTCCTCATAATAATAATCCAGTGCGTCTACCAAAACATTAAATCCCCTGGCCGCAGCAAATAAAGGTTTCCCTGTTTCCATGGACAGAATATCGACCAGTTCCTCCTTTTGCGCATAGAGAGCCTGCTTTAATTTGGTAATCCACTGTCCCCTGTCGGTCAAGGACATGCGGGACCATGTTTTAAATGCCTCCCGGGCACCATCAAGAGCTTCCAGCGTCTGTTCTTTATCGGCACATCTGATCACTGCAGCAGCCTCTCCGGTACCCGGATTGTAGATAGTCCTCTCCACACCTTTTCCTTCAACCAACTGCCCGTTGATATATAATTTAAAACTCATGTTTCCCACCATCCTTTTCTCTTATTTTGCCAGCCCTGCCTCTTCCAGAATCGGGACATAGGTGTCTACTTCTTCCTTCATCCATTCCTCGTATTCCTTAGCATCTCTCCACTTAATATTAGACTGCTGGTTCTTTATGAATTCTTTGAACTCCTCGCTCTCCACCGCCTTTTTAAAGGAAGCTTCCAATACGGCAATCACATCTTCAGGAGTTCCCTTAGGAGCAATAAAACCTCTGGTCGAATAAACAGAACAGTCCCATCCGAGCTCCACAGAAGTGGGCACATCGGAATAACTTTCCATCCGCGTATCGGTCAACGCTGCGATGGGGATAATTTCGCCTGAATCGATCTGTGAGATACAATCTACAGGACTGAATACAGCCACATCGATATCTCCATTTGCCAAAGTCAGTCCAACTCCGGTTCCTCCGCCTGCATTGGGCACTACATTGACTTCAATCCCGGCTACCTTGCAGAATTTCAGGATCGCCATATGCCACATTCCGCCTGCGGCTCCTGTTCCCCAGCTCAGTTCTCCCGGATGGGCTTTTGCAAATTCAACAACCCCCTGCAAATCGGTAAACCGTTCGTCATTGCTGCGGATCATAACCGTCGGCGCATCGAAATTGGCTCCGCACACGGAAGTAAAATCTTCATATGTCAGCTCTGAATACCCCAATGACTTTAAGGTTGCCAGATTCGTCATCGTCATGGCGATGGTATATCCATCCGGTTCAGAATCTGCCAGCTGCTGTAAACCGAGGGAGGTGGAACCGCCTTCAACATTAGTGCACACAACCGGAACTCCCAGATCTTTCTCCACCTGGGCAGCCAGCACGCGGGCGATTAAATCACTTCCTCCGCCCACGCCCTGAGGTATGATCAACTCAATTTTGCTTTTCGGATAATCAGATTTTGGTGTTTCTGTTTGTTCCTTGGTAGCCACTGCGGTTGTATTTCCTGATGCGCTTCCTGTTGTGGGAGCGGCTGTCTCAGAAGCCTTAGAACAACCGGAAAGCAATCCCATTGCCGCTGCCATAATCCCTATTGCCAAACCAATATTTTTTTTCATTTTACCCTCATTTCCGCGCCTTTTTCCCCTGAGGCGCTGTTTTATCCTTCTCTTTTTCTGTTTTTCATTGTTTTCTTAATCTTTGGTATCACTACCATCGCTGCTGTCAAAATCCAGAATACCATTGGAATCGGGCGGAAAAAAATCTTATAACTTCCTTTAGAAAGCATCAGTGCCGACCGGAAATTGACCTCCGCCAGCGCCCCCAGCACCTGCCCCAATATAAACGCAGAGGTGGAGATACCGGCTTTATCCATTAAAAAACCCAGGATTCCAAAAAAAGTCATCACATAGATATCAAACACTTTATTGGAAGATGCAAATGATCCCACAACACAGGCCATCAAAATAATGGGAATCAATATTTTTTTGTCGGTATTGATCAGCCTTGCAAAATATTTCGCTGCCGCCAGACCCACAATGAGCATGAAAATATTGGCAATAATCGTATACATGTAGACACTGTACACAATGTCCGGAGTTTCCTTAAATATCATCGGCCCCAGGCGGAGGCCGTGAATTGCAAATGCTCCCATGATAATTGCCGTAACTCCATCCCCGGGAACCCCTAAAGCCAGCATTGGTATTAAGGCCCCTCCGACAGTGGCATTATTAGCACATTCGGGAGCCGCGATGCCTTCCGGAATGCCGGTACCGTATTTTTCAGGCTCCTTTGAACCGTTCTTCGCGCTGTTATAAGCTACAAAGGCCGCAATCGGTCCCCCAGCTCCCGGAAGTGCTCCGATTAAAGTACCGATAACAGAGGATTTAATTAAAATGAACTTAATTCTTTTTATCACATCCCAGCCCGGAAATATTCTGCCGATCTCCTGGTGCTTAACCTCATTCTTCTTCATATCGAACAGCTGGTTTAAAATCTCTGAAACCCCGAACAATCCGATCAGTGCATGAACCATGCCCACCCCACTGATCAAATTCCTGGATCCCATTGTAAAACGGGTGATGCCGGTCAGATTGTCCATACCTACAGTTGTAATAAAGATTCCAAGTATCGCCCCTAAAAGTCCCTTCAGCAGGGAATCCGAAGACACATTTGAAATTACGCACAGTCCGAAGACCGCAATCACAAAATATTCAGGGTAGGAAAACTTGGCAGCCACGCCTGCTATCGCCGAACAGCCGATGATCAGGAAGACACAGCTTACAATACCTCCGAAAAAGGAAGATACGGTAGAGATGCCGATTGCTTTGCCGCCTTCTCCTCTCTTTGCCATGGGATATCCGTCTAAAGCCGTCATAACGGCAGAGGATGTCCCTGGAATCTTCATCAAAATAGCGGAGATGGAGCCGCCGTATACGCCGCCGACAAAAATCCCCAGAAGCATGGCTATGGCTTTTGAAGATTCCATGCCGAACGTAAAAGAGGTTAAAACTGCTACCGCCATTGTAGCAGTCAGCCCCGGTATGGAGCCCACGACAATTCCCAGCACAACGCCTACAAACGTCAGGACAATTGTAGAAAATGAAATCGTCGACAGGCACAACATTATATTTTCAGCCATAATCGTTTCTCCTTTCTCAGCATCTATAGAAAGCTGGTAGGGATCGCCACCCTGAGGAATTTAATAAACAGCAGATACACAACAATAATGGATAAAACAGGGACCAGAAGCAGCTTCTTTAAACTTCTTTCTCCGCAAACAATCATGCTGGCTATCAGAAATACAAATGTAGAGATCTCAAACCCAATACCTCTAAGCGAAATTCCGTATAACACCATCAAAACAGGAATCACTGTCATTCTGATAACGCCGGATACATTATTTTTTATGGTTTCCTTCAGATCCGCCGCCTTTTTCAGCTCCGTTCTGACATAAGTCATATCACCTGTTTTTACCGTAATAATCTTATACAGTTCCTGTATTATCAAAACTGCGGCAGCAAATGTAAAAAAAGCGGCGCAGCATTTTGGAAAAAATCCGGGCCCGGCTAATGTCATTCCCCCAAGATTGGGCATCTCCTTACTTTCTGTATAGATAACCCCCGACAAAATCAGCAATAAAACTGATGTGATAAAATTTCCAATCATTCCGCTACCTCCGTAAACTCATAAACTTCCGGCCAAATATTCTTCTATGCACTCCACGGTAAACCGGTGGTCCTCAAAATGGCTCATCCCGGAAACACAAATCGTTCCTATCATGCCCGCCTGTTCCACATAGACAGGTACTGCGCCTCCCAGGGCCAGATATTCCATCGGTTCCCGCCCTCTGTCTTTTATAGTTAACCCACTCTCCTGCAGTTCATAAAATATACTAAGAGACGGACATCGAAACGCCTGTGCCACATTGGATTTTCTGATCACCGCCCGTTCATGGTTTAAATCCGTTCCGTCAAAAGCATAATAAAACAGTGTTTTTTGATTCACCTTTATCATCATGGCCAGATCAACCCCTCTGTCCATCGCTTTTTGTACCATCCGATTGCCCAGTTTATAGGCGTCCTCTGCTAGAAAACGCTTAAAATGAATCCCTTCCATCTGCCTCTTCAGCTCAGACTGTCTGCTTTCGTATTCTCCCATATCCTTCTCCTCACATCTGCTGCCGCTTTCACATCTTTTGTTTATTTTGTATATTTTTTATGTTTTTAATCTTTATTATTATACATATCGTACTATATATTTTTTGAATCTTCCAATACCTAAATGTTATTACCCACATAACCATTAAGTTACCAATCACCATTTCCTGCTTCCCTGCCGTTTTAAAAATGCCTTGAAGGTTCAGCGTAAATACCGTTCAAATGACCTCATTTGTAAAGGACAGGGTATTCTATGCCAACCTCCAAGGCAGTCCATGGACGTTTTGCGCTCAGCGTTTACTGCGCCGGCCTTAATTCAGGTAAAAACAAGGTATATCATTCGATGTGATTGCAAAACCGCTGCTGTTTTATGATTAATTATCCAATAATCATCTGGGTCTCAACCAACGCTTTTCTGATCCTCTCGACTTCCGCTTCACTCCTGGGAAGAAACGGTTTTTTCGGAACCCCTATATCCACTCCCAGCATCGGCAGTACCGCATGATAGAAAGGAACCGGGATTCCATCTCCTGTTACAGACCGGAGAAGGTTGGCTTTCAGCTGCATATCTCTCGCCTTCTGGAAATTCCCGGATTTACAGTTCTCATAGATTTCCTTTATAAATCCAGGGAAGGCATTGGATAATCCGGACACCACTCCGTGCGCTCCGCCCACTACCGCCGGCACCAGATGGGTCTGGGATCCGATCAGGAACAAGAAACCTTCATTATCTACCTTTGCCATATAGTCATAGAACAGCGCAATGTCCGCCGAACTGTCTTTCACACCCTGTAGCCCGATATCTGCCAGCTCCTTCAGCAGGTCTCCGGTGATGCAGAAATTGGAATATTTCGGATTATTGTATGCGATCACCGGAAGGCTGGTAGCTGCGATTAAATCTTTGTAATACTGGATGATCACATCCTTTGTGTGGCGGTAATAGCAGGGAGTTACGGCTGCGACCGCATCCGCTCCCACGGATTCCGCATGTTTCGCCAGTTCTATGGTGCTGTTCGTGTCCGTACATCCGATCATGAAGATCACCGGAACTTTTCCTTTGGCCTCTTTCATAACGGTTTTTGCAACCGTCTTTCTCTCTTCCACCGTCATAATAGGGCCTGAGCCATACGATCCTCCCACAAACAAGCCATCTACCTTATCCACAAGATACTTGATGTAGTTTGTAAGCTTTTCTACATCTACCGCCCCTTCTTCTGTAAATGGGGTGATAACCGCCGGGTAAACTCCTGAAAACTTTTTGATATCCATTTCTTTTTCCTCCTTATATGCACTTTGTATATTGTATAATGTATTTCTTTCAAAAAAAAATAAAACGATAACCACCTAAGCCTCAATCAGCGCTTTTCCGAATCTTTCAACCTCCTCCTGCTGCAGATCGGAGGAGGTTTGCATTTCACTGTCATTCTCTCATCCACCCCCTTTCTTCTGAAAATGTTTTTTTATCGATTAATCTCCGTACTGCCGCAGATAAAATCACTGACCTCTTTCCTGGTCGGAAATGCCTCAATATTCCCCTTCACCGTAACCGTCATCGCTCCAACCGCATTGGCTAATCTCATTCTCTCTCCAATCGTAAGCCCTTCCAGGGTCCCTGCCAGGATTCCTGCTGCAAATGCATCTCCGGCTCCAAATGCATCAACAACCTTTTTTACTTTAAACCCGCATGATACCTCTCTCTTACCGTCTTCATAGCCAATACAGCCCTCGGCTCCTATTTTCACAATAACCGTCTTAACACCGTAACCCTGGATGATCTCTGCTATCTTATCCGGGTCGGAAGTTCCATATAACAAACTGCCTTCTTCTAATCCGGGAAGTGCAATATCCACATATCTCATCAACCGGTCAATGGTTTTTCCTGCATCCTCCAATGTCCACACTTTTAACCTTAGATTGGGATCAAATGCAACTAAAATACCATTTTCTTTGGCAGTCTGCATAGCCCTTTCCACTGTTTTAGCCGCACTTTCACTGATTGCTGGTGTGATTCCTGTAATATGCATAATTTTTGAAGTCTTTATATAATCTTCCTTCAGTATTTCCGGTGTCATAGTGCTGGCGGCCGAACCTTTCCGGTAATAGAAATTTTTGCTTTCCCCATTATCCAGTCTCTGACGAAAGAAAATACCTGTCATCGCATCATCCGCCATCTGAACCTGGCTTACATCCACTCCTTCCCCCCGGATCTGGTTCAAAATCCTGTACCCAAACTCATCCTCCCCTAATTTACTGATCCATCCGGCAGTATGCCCCAGCCGGATCAATGCAACCGCCGTATTGGTTTCAGCTCCACCGGTATGACATTCAAAGTTGTAACTGTATCTCAGCCTGCCGGCATTCAGACTGTCGAACACCGCCATAGTTTCCCCTATTGTAACTACTTCCGGCATCATCCTGCCCCCTTTTCTTTTTATCTCTGCCCTTCAATTTATGATTTTATTATAAACACCAGATTGTTCTTTGTAAAATACATAAACCGAATCGGACAGATAACCAATTGGTTATTAAAGTGAAATAACCGTATAATAACAAGTATTTTTTATACAAACCGACGAATTTCCTTATCATATTTTCCATTATTTTCCAGCTTGTAAACCTATATTTATTGTAATATAATTTTTATAATGTTCTCATAATGTGCATAACAGTATCATTCTGCCCGGCAATCAAATACTAGGAGGTTTTATAATGACAATTCGACACTTTCGTGTTTTCAATGAAGTTTGCAAACATATGAATATGACACAGGCATCAAAAATCCTTCATGTGTCCCAGCCGTCCATCAGTAAAACAATAGGAGAACTTGAAGACTGGTATGGTGTTAAATTATTTGAAAGGCTTGATAAGAAGCTTTATCTGACAGAAGCGGGGAAAACTATTTACCACCACTCCATCTATTTGGTGGATACATACGACAAAATCGACAGTGAAATCCGCCATACCGCTACCAATGATTTAATCAGAATTGGAGCCAGCGTCACTGTTGGGACCAGTATATTAAGTGACATCATCTCTTCCTTTAAACTTCTATATCCTGATATTCAATATCGTGTTTATATCGAAAATACCCAGCGCGTACAAAGTTTGTTATTAAATAATGATATCGATATTGCTCTGATCGAAGGCTGCATCGACAATCCCGTATTGATTACGGAACAGTTTATGGAAGCTGATGTAGTGGCTGTCTATAGCCAGAATCATCCATTTTACCAACTGGATTCCATAACGGTAAGGGATCTGGAAACCGCAGACTTTATCATTCGTGAGCCGGGCAGCGGAACCAGAATACAATTTGAAAAAGTGACAAAAGAACTGGGGATTCAGTGGACCCCCACCTGGATCTGCCATAACACACAGGCGATTAAAAATGCAGTTGCCGCAGGCCACGGCGTAGGGGTGCTGTCCAAACTCTCTGTCCGGAAAAGGCTGAAAAGCGGTGAATTTAAAGCGATCCCATACTTAAATATGAAACAGGATTTTTATATCGTTTATCATAAAGAAAAGTTCATGCCGAAGATGCTGCTCACTTTTAAAAAACATATTATTAACAGCTTTAATAAGCTGGAACTGGATCTGATAAATCCGGCAGGCAGATAATTTTATCAAAATAATAAGGGGAGCTATGCTCCTGCGAGTCATAACTCCCCATTTTTCTTTCCTTAATTGAAAATCGATGTAATTGCTTCCCATATCTTCTTAAACACATTAACAATCTTAGCCCAAATCCCGGTCTCCACCTCCGCCGGTTCGATATCAATAGCATTGGTATTTAAGCTCTCTTCAGAGATTTCCTGGGTTCTCAATATCACCTGTATGCTGTCCGGTGACGGATTTTTGTCAGATGTAAATGATATCATATCCTCTTCCACATCCAGGTTCAGTAAATTAGTTTCATCTTCCACCTTATCGATTTCATTTTTCACACTGTCTTTCAGCTCATGGGTGGCGTCCTTCACTTTATCCCTGGAGGATGGCTCCGCTGCCTTTTCAAAGATATCAATCAGGCCGTCCAGCGTCTTTTCCGTTCCGGATTCCACCGCATCGCGGTTGTTTTTAGCGGTCTGCTGCACCACCCGGAGCGCATTTACCAGGCTGCTGCTGCCGTCGCTCATCAGCACAGCAGTCTCAGCCGCATGGTCGAGCATTGCGTGGAAGCTGTCTTTATTCTCATTGACCGTCTTATTCAGGTCATAGACATTGGAAATCAGACTGTCCATATCGTCCAGCACATCGCTCAGCTTTCCCGCCACGCTGCTGGTATCTCCTACCGCCGAACGTCCTCCGGCTTTTACTTCTTTTGTTATCTCTTTCATACGGTCCAGCAGATTTCTTGTGCTGTTTATCGCTTCACGGTACATGTCAAAAATATTATTTATCTGGCTGAGATCGCTTGAGATATAATCCGGGTCAAGGCTTCCAATCTGGGCCATTATGACGGCTAATTGGTCCGGATCCACATAACCGCCAAGCTGGTCTGAAAGCTGGGCTATAATCCCTTTCAGCTTCTCAACCGCTTCTCCGGCGGCTTCACCGTCCAGATCTTCTCCGCTGCCGGATATGCCTTCCTCCAGCTGATCCAGTGTATTTTCCAAATCATCCAGTTTTCCGTTAATAATATCTGCAATGGAATCTGCCTTATCCGAATCGGAATGGCCGATATCGTATTTCAGTTCATCCAGATTCTCGTGAAGATCATCCAATTGGGCGGATAATCCTCCCACTCCGTCACTGGCATCGGTCAGGGTATCCACCATATGATCCAGATCATTACTGATCTGGTCCAGGGTTTCCTTGCTGTTATTGATGTCGGGAGCCAGTTCTGCGATCTTTCCGCTAAGCGCCTGCAATTCATCCAATCCCTGATCCGCATTGGCATAAAAACTATCCTTGGCCGCATCAAAATTCTCCTTGGCTTTCTTCAGTTCGGCCAGGCCCTCTTTCGTCGAATCCATTCCGGATGTCACCCGGTCCAATTTATCCAGGATTTCATCCATTCCATCCAGCAGCTCGTCGGTAGAATCGGAAACCGTATCCTTGACCTCCTTGATATCCTTTATTTCCTTCATCTGGTCTAAGGTTCCCGGAATCATCAGCATAATGATCCCCATAGTCTCAAAATTGCTCGTTCCAATCTCAATATGGAACGTCTTCTCCTGCCCTGGAACCGCTGCAAATATAATGGCTTTATAAGTACCAATAGACTGGGTCTGGGAACCAGGGGCTGAAACGCTGTTCACATTTTCCATATCCACCAGAGTTCCTGCCTGGAGAATCATATTATTCTTATAGTAATCGTTTGCGGCTTCATTCGGTATGCATTTCACATCGATCTCCACCAATCCGTCCGCGCCCACAAGTTTTTGGGCTTCTATGGGAACACCGTTCAATTTATAGGATATGTCGAATGTCCAGGGCAGAATCACGCTGTCATTGTCCAACTGGCATTCGTAATAGAAACGCTCTTTCACATCCTGATCGAGCTGCCAGCTCACCCCATCCTGCGTCACAACCGGCTGGGCATAATTTGACATGTTGGTCACATCATGGTAGGTTCCATAATCGGTAAAAGAACGTATCCCATTTAAACTGCACCCTTTTACAATACTGGTCTCCTGAGGACTTCCGTAATAATCCAAATTTACATATAACGCCTCATCCGTATCCACTGCCGGCGGGCCTGCAACTACTTCCGCTGCCATCGTACAGCTAAGAAGCGCGGCGCTGAGTAATGACGCTGCTATCCGTTTTCTATTCTTCCACATTCTCCTCTGCCTCCTTCTCCTTCAACTGCTTTTTCGCCTTATTCCGGCGCATCTGTTCTTTCAGCATATTCCACCTCTGCTTCAGGCTTATGTCCGGGTGTCCGTTGTCTTTTACGATCCAGCGGTCTGCCAGGGTCAGCAGATACGGCAGCAAAAACAGCACCATCACCACGCTGATTAAAGCGCCTCTTCCGATCAGATGGCCCAGATCCGCAATGGCCGCAACCGAAGAGATCATATAAAGCCCATAACCCACTATCGTAAGAATGGAACCGGAGGTCAGGATGGACAGCGCGCTTCTGGATACGGTATGCTTCACCGCCCTGCCCTTTTCCTTATAGTCCCTGCGGCTCTCCACATAGTTGTTGGTCATCAGAATGGAATAATCCACTGTCGCCCCAAGCTGCAGACAGCTCACAATAATATATCCCAGATAAAGCATCTTCTCCCCCTTAAAATAAGGCAGCGCCATGTTGAAGAAAATGGCAACCTCAATGGGAATCAGCACGATTAACGGCACCATAACCGATTTGAACGTGATCAGGATCACCACAGCAACACCGAGAATGGACAGGATATTTACGAAATTATAATCCGCCGTAATGGTCTTTTTTATATCCTGGGTAGACGGTGTAACACCCGTTACATAAGCTCCTTCCGGGTAATATTTTTTAACAATACGGTCAATTTCATCTGCACATTGAAATGCGAACCCGCTTTCATCAGACGTCTTTATGTACATCATGATTCTGCTGTAATCATCCGTATGAAGCAGGCTGGTTGCGCTTTTAGGAAGAATGCTTTCCGGTATCCCTTCCGGTATGGTTCCGGCCAGTGATGTGACGGATCTCATATAGTACAAATCATCCAGCTCATCCGTAAGGGCCTTTTCCGTCACCATATTGGTATTCGGCACTATGGCCAGGATTAAATTGCTCTTTCCGAATTTTCCATTGATTTTCTGCTCATCTTCGTATACCTTTGTTCCCGGGCTGGATCCGAGAGCGCTGTTTCCGAATGTAAATGAATTCATATTCTGCGCAACATACATTGGGATCACTAAAATTACGACAACCGCCAGCACGACATAGCGCACCTGGTATACAAATGTCCCCAACTTATGAAAAGCCGGCATAAAGGAACGGTGAGCTGTTCTTTCAACCAGCTTTCCCCATCTGAGAAGCAGGGCCGGCATCAGGAACAGAACGGTCAAAAGGCTGATCACAATTCCCTTAGCCAAAACAAATCCCAAGTCCTTGCCAATGGAAAAACGCATCAGCATCAGCACGATAAATCCCACAATCGTGGTAGCTCCGCTGGAAAGAATGGAAGACATGGAACCTCGGATCGCATTTTTTAATGCCGGTTCAGGATCCAGCCCTTTATTTTTTTCCTTTATGAAGGAATGCAGCAGAAAAACGGAATAGTCCATGGCTATTGCCAGCTGCAGGATCGATGCCACACTGAACGTTAAAAATGAAATCCGGCCAATGATTATATTGGTTCCCATATTGATGATAATCGCAATTCCCATAACCATTAAAAACATCACCGGTTCAAACCAGGAAGTAGTGGTCAGACAGAGAATCACAGCGATCATCACCACCCCCAGCACCATGGCAATCGATATCTCCCGCATCAGCGTTTCGCTTAATGATTTGCTCTGCACCGCCGATCCCATAAAATATCCTTTATCTCCGGTTATCTTTTTCATCTCATTGATGGCAGACTTGGTAAGGGCATCGCTGTCCCCTTCCTCAAAGATAATATCCATCACCGCGTAACTGTCCTTATAATAATCCTGGATATTATCATACTTTATGAATATATTGGCCCGGTACACATCTGTGGCCGTATCCGCCCACATCACCATATCCACGCCGTCCACATCCGCAATTCTGTCCTTATAGATCTTAGCCTCATACAAGGAAACCGGCCCCACCATCACTCTGGCCGTACCTGGATATCCGAATTCATCCTCCATCAGGTTTAATCCCTGTTTCGACGGCACATCATCCGGCAGATATTCGCTCAGGTCATAATTCACCTGTACAAAACAGGCCGCAATGACAGAAAAAATCACCGCCGCCGCAAAAATCTTCTCAATCAGTCTGCCCTTTTTAATAATAAAATCAATCATTCTGTCATCATCCTCTTTTCCATCTCCGCAATATAACATAATACGATTCTATTTCTTTGTAATTATACAAATGCTGCCAGTTGGTTGATTTTTAGACAAAATGATAAAACTGTCTAAAAAGCATATTTCATATATTTACGAAAATGCTCTTGTAAAAAATTCTGCCATCAGTTATAATAGCTCTAAATCTTAAATTTCTAAAATCCTGATTTCCGTTCCGGAAAATTTTCCTCTCATTAAATACTTCATTTTCTTTCATATTGTGATCATATCTATTATATGTTTCTGCTCATACCGCAGTTTACATAAAAACCATTTCTCAAGGAGGTATACGCATGGTATACACGTCATTTCTTAATGCAGTCAGACAACAGGTGGAAGATGCCCTGGGAGGCTCCTATTCCGTTGAACTCCGCCAGATTTCCAAGAATAACGGCCTCATTCTGGACGGGATCTGTATCAGCCCGCCGGCCGGTCAGGTGGCGCCGGCAATCTATCTGAATCCCTATTTTCCCCTGTATGAAAAAGGCATGTCCCTGCAGGAGATCGCCCAGGACATTCTTTCCATCTATCAGGATAACTCCAATCTGCCAGTTATCGACACCCAGGCCATGACTGACTTCTCCAATCTGCGTACCAAGGTGATCTATAAGTTAGTCCAAACCGCTTCCAACCAGGAATTATTAAAAGACATCCCACATATTCCCTACCTGGATCTTTCCATTGTTTTCTATCTGTTTCTGGAAGAAACCGCGTCCGGACAGATGACAGCCATGATACACAAAGACCACCAGACGCTTTGGAATGTATCCACAAACCAGCTCTACGAACTGGCAAAGGCTAACACTCCGGCTCTTCTGCCGCCAACCATCAAAAGCATGCCGGATGTGATGAAGGAGATTGCTGCGGAATGGCTGGGTGACGACTACCAGGATGAGTATATGGAACACCTGGAGGAGGAAGACCGGCTTTCACCACTCTACGTCCTTTCCAACCGTTCCAATATCAACGGCGCCGCCGCAATCCTGTACCACGGAGTATTAAAAAACTTCGCAAACCGCCTGGGACAGGATTTAGTAATCCTGCCTTCCAGCGTTCACGAAGTCCTGCTGCTGCCATATGACGATGCCACAGATATCACTTCCCTGAATGAAATGGTCATTGCCATAAACCAGTCGGAAGTACCTGCTGAAGACCAGCTTTCCAATCAAATCTATCTGTATACACGTTCTGATAATCAAATCTCATTAATCACTAACTCTTCTGTCCCAGTCGGAACAAAGAATCCATGATGAATACTGCCATAGCTATGGCACCCGCTATCTGAAGCGTTTCCATCAGATAGTAATCGGATAAATCCGATGCGCTCCTGATCATATAATACACACACCGGTAAATCGATGCACCAGGTACGGAAGGCAGGATACCTGCCACTAAAAACACAGTGACCGGCACTTTAAACATCCTGGCAAATATATGGCTGATTAAAGCCACCACCAAAGTGGAAACAAATGCCGCAAAAATCACTGATTCCGTATAATTCAGAGAGATCATATAGATCGCCCAGCATACGGCCCCGACAAAGCCGGCGTGAAAGATATACTTAGGCGGCACTTCCAGAATCAAAGCAAAGCTGAGAACAGCGAAAAACGCTCCTATTGTTTGAACTACCATACGGAAATCCCTCCTGCCATCCAGCTAAAGAATGCCATGCCGATCCCTACGCCTGCTGCCACCGCAAGAGCGATAACGACTGCCTCAAGCATTCTGGCCGCCCCCGCAGAATAATCCCCATTCAGCGTGTCCCGGATGGCCGTAGTAAAGATCACTCCCGGCACCAGAGGCATAATACAGCCGATTATGATAATATCCCGGTGAAGTTCCGGAAATCCCCACTGTTTCAGCACCAAAGCCGCCACTGCAATGGTAAATGCCCCCAGAGAAGTCTGGCAGAAAGCATTTAACCGTATTCTGCCGGACAGCCATATCACGCCTGCCAGCAGACCGCCCACAAAGGCGGCAGCCAGACAATCCGCCAGTCCGCCTCCAAGCAAAATGGCAAAAAACATGGAAGCGCCTACCACCCCCACGTTCTTCAGCCACGGCCTGTACTGCTGCATCGTCTTAGCCTGCCTCAATTTCTCATAAGCTTCTTCCACAGTGAGCTGTCCATTGCAGAACTGCCTGGACACATTATTTACCAGATACACTTTATTCAAATTGGTTGACCGGTCCGTCACCCGTCTGGCAACCGTAATCGGCTCTATCGCCGGATCATTCAATGTTACAAAGATCCCGGTGGACAGCACGATCGCCTCCGAAGTCTGCCGGTCTGCTTTTCTCAACATGCGGTTTATGGTATCTTCCACACGGTATATTTCTGCTCCGCTCACAAGCATTATCTCACCTGCCAAAACTGCAGTCTCTACGAGCAGTTTATCATTCATCACCAATATCCCCCTGTGACTTTAGAAAATCATGGTTCCCACCTGGAAAACCAGCACAGACATACTCCATGCCAGTATTAACTGGAAAACAACCATTCCCAATGTCCATCTCAATGATTTTGTCTCCCTTTTGATCGTGCCGATTGCCGCCACACAAGGGGTATACAACAGGCAGAAGATCATAAGCGCATAGGCATTCAAACTGCCGAATCCAGACGCGCCCAGCGCTTGTGACAGCGCCGCCATCCCCGCCTGAGAATTAACGTTACTGATTCCAAATAACACGGAAAAACTGGACACCACCACCTCTTTTGCCGATAGCCCGGATATGAGGGCAACCGCTATCTGCCAGCTCCCCAGTCCGGCTGGTTTGAGAACCGGAACGATGGCATGGCCAAACATAGCCGCAAAGCTTTCCGACACATCCGGCACAAAGCCCTCCGGCCCTGTATTTAACACAAACCACAATATAATCGATGCAACAAATATGGTAGTCCCTGCTTTTGTCAGATAATCCTTAACTTTATCCCATACATAGATGTATACTGTCCTGCCGTTGGGCGTCTTATATTCCGGAAGCTCAATCAGAAGAGTGTCTTCCTCCGTGGATTTCGAAGTTTTATGTACAGCAAATGCTATAATAATCGCCACAGCCAATCCGATGATATAAAGGGAATAGGCCACCATCAACGCATGATCCGGAAAAAACATCTCTGCAAACAGCACATAGATGGGCAGTCTTGCAGAACATGACATAAAAGGTGTGATGAGTATTGTCCTCATCCGGTCCCTCTGGGTTGCCAGCGCTCTGGTTGCCATAACAGCCGGAACCGTACAGCCAAATCCCAGCAGCATGGGCAAAAAAGCCTTTCCCGACAATCCCACCATACTCATCGTTTCATTCATCACATAGGCCACCCGGGCCATATATCCGCTGTCCTCCAAAAATGCCAGGGCCAGAAACAGAATAAAGATATTGGGCAGAAACGTAAGAATTCCTCCCACACCTGCGATAATTCCATCCACCACCAAAGAGATCATCCAGCCCGACACATTGAGATTTGAAAGCAGCGTAAACGTGCCGGAGGAAACCCAATCAAGCCCAATCTGAAAATATTCTTTCAAAAAATCCCCTACTGTAAATGTAAAGAAAAACACCAAGGCCATAATTCCAAGAAAAATCGGTATTCCCCATACAGGATGGGTCAAAAACTCATCAATCTTGTCCGTAAATGCTTCCTTTTCATCCTTATTGAACAGGCATTCTCGGATCACTTCTTCTATATAATCATATTTTTCATTGATGATTTGTTTTTCATAATTATGGTCAATAATATTGTTTAAATTGACTGGATGATCATTGCAGACTTCTTCATCATATTCCAAAAACTTAATTGCATGCCACCTCAGGTTATCTAACTCCCCGAGGCGGGCCTTCAAAACGATTTCGATTTTTTCAATCTTCTCTTCGATGGTTTTACTGTAACGGACTACGATGCCCTGAGGCCCTTCTTCATAATGATGAACCACAGCATGCATCAAAACATCCAGTCCCGTCCTCTTTCTTGCAGAAACCGGGACGACAGGAATGTGCCCCAGCATCTCGGGAAGGCGGTGAAGGTCAATTTCCATTCCCCTGTCTTCCACAATATCCATCATATTGAGAGCCAGAATAACCGGCTTTTTCAGTTCCAAGAGCTGCAGGGTCAGATAGAGATTCCTCTCAAGAGAAGACGCATCCACCACATTGATGATCACGTCCACTTCTTTTTCCTCGATACATTTCCTTGTAACAATCTCTTCAATTGTATACGAGGTCAGACTGTAGATGCCCGGAAGGTCAATTACTTTAATCGGCCTTCCTTTGTAAACCATCCGCCCTTCCACCCGTTCAACCGTTACACCAGGCCAATTGGCCACCTTTAAATTGGCCCCTGTAAACGCATTGAACAGCGTGGTCTTTCCACAGTTGGGATTCCCGACGAATCCGACGGTAATCGGTCTATTATCTGTGTGCTCCATATTCCGGCGCCTCCTTCATCTCGATTCCCTCCGCGATTCTTCTTCCCAATGCCAGCCGGGTTCCCCGCACTTTTATAATCACCGTACCGCTGCCCTTTTTATTCATCATTATAATCTTCGTCTGTTCATTAACACCAAGGGCCTCAAGACGCCTTGTTATCTTATCTTCAACAAGAATACTCTGCACAATGTATGATTTTCCGATCATCCCCTCATGAAGCTTCATGATTTAATCTCCTTTTTAGAAATTAGCATAGGCTAATCATCCTGATTAAAAGTAATCATACCTTTATTGAGAATTATTGTCAACAGACTTTTATTCCAACTCTAAAAGCATTTTTTTCACCTCTACCAAACGGTCCCGGAGGATCGCCGCTTCTTCAAAATTAAGCTCCGCAGCCGCCTGATGCATCTTCTTAGTCAGTTCTTTTATCAACTTATTAAGCTCCTTGGCATCCATGGATTCCGGATCCTTTTTGAAGGAATCCTCAGAAGCCGAAGCCGCTTTGGATATGGCAATCAGATCACGGACTGCTTTCTTAATGGTAGTCGGCGTGATTCCGTGTTCCTCGTTATATTTCTGCTGTATCCTGCGCCTTCTGTTAGTTTCTTCGATCGCCACTCTCATGGAATCCGTAATCTTGTCCGCATACATGATTACATGCCCCTCTGAGTTTCTGGCCGCACGTCCGATGGTCTGAATGAGCGACGTCTCTGAACGGAGAAAACCTTCTTTATCCGCATCCAGAATCGCTACAAGGGTGATTTCCGGTATATCCAGCCCCTCTCTTAAAAGGTTGATCCCCACTAAAACATCAAACACATCCAAGCGCATGTCGCGGATGATCTCTGCACGTTCCAGGGTGTCGATGTCAGAATGGAGATATTTTACCCGGATCCCCACTTCTCGCATGTAATCGGTCAAATCTTCGGCCATCCTCTTTGTCAGTGTAGTTATTAACACTTTATGCTTCTTCTCCACCTCTTTATTCACTTCAGATATCAAATCATCGATCTGTCCTTCAACCGGACGGACAATAACTTCCGGATCCAACAGCCCTGTAGGACGGATAATCTGCTCCACTCTCAGCAGTTCGTGTTCCTTTTCGTAGACATTAGGCGTAGCTGATACAAACATCATCTGATCAATCTTGCTTTCAAACTCCGTAAAATTAAGAGGGCGGTTATCCAAGGCGGACGGCAGGCGGAAACCGTACTCTACCAATGTGGTCTTTCTGGACCGGTCACCTGCAAACATCCCCCTCACCTGAGGCAGCGTAATATGGGACTCATCTACAATAATCAGAAATTCTTCCGGAAAATAATCGATCAAAGTGCATGGCGGCTCTCCCGGAGCCGAACCGGTCAGATGTCTGGAGTAGTTTTCAATTCCTGAACAAAATCCGGTCTCCTTCATCATCTCCACATCGAAATTCGTCCGCTCCGAAATTCTCTGTGCCTCCAGCAGTTTATCTTCACTTTTAAAATAAGCCACCTGCTCTTTTAATTCCTCTAATATATTCTGGGCCGCCTGCTCCATCTTCTCCTTAGGAACTACATAGTGGGATGCCGGATAGAGGGCCACATGTTTGAGCTGGGCCTTCGCTTCACCGGTCAGCGTGTCAATTTCCGTAATCCTGTCCACTTCGTCCCCGAAAAATTCAATTCGATACGCCTCTGACCCGGAATACGCAGGAAACACCTCGATCACATCCCCTCTCACCCGGAACGTTCCCCGGTGAAAATCCATGTCATTTCTGGTATACTGGATATCGATCAGCTTGTGAATCACTTCATCCCTGTCTTTTTCCATACCCGGACGAAGGGAAATCACCATCTCCTGATAATCAATCGGGCTGCCCAATCCATAGATACAGGAAACAGACGCCACTATGATCACATCGCTCCGCTCCGACAGCGCCGCAGTGGCGGAATGACGTAGTTTATCGATTTCGTCGTTGATGGCAGAGTCTTTTTCTATATAGGTGTCGGTGGATGGGACATAGGCTTCGGGCTGGTAGTAGTCGTAATAGGAGACGAAATACTCGACTGCGTTCTCGGGAAAGAACTCCTTAAACTCACCATAAAGCTGGGCCGCCAACGTCTTATTGTGGGCGATGATCAGGGTTGGTTTTTGTAACTGCTGAATGACGTTTGCCATGGTAAACGTCTTACCGGACCCTGTAACTCCTAACAAAGTCTCGAATTGGTTTCCTTCCCTGAAGCCTTTTACCAGGGCTTCGATGGCCTGCGGCTGGTCGCCGGTGGGCTGATATTCACTGTGTAATTTGAATTCCATAATTTATTTTACCTCCTTGGTGACCCAATAACATCAAACAAAAAATTGCTTGTCTCAGTACTGATTCCCATTTGCCTTGCCACAAATGAAATGCCTCTTCCTATTCATATTTTACATGTAGTCCTATTTTTATCCACCTTTTATATATCACTGAACTTATCAATCAAATTCAGAAATATATTATAGCATAGCTCAAATAAAATGTATAGGCATAATCCAGAACATTTGTTCTTATCATTAATAACTCTCCATCTCTCAATACAAGTTTTTATTTAAATTTCAAAATCCGGCACAAACGACTGTAAATCGTCTATACCGGATAATTCCATCTAACCATATTTAATCCTTTTAAAGCAACACAAAAAGCCGTTAACCCACTATCTCCCATCCCCGCTACTTTAAAACCTCCTTCAGCCGCTCTCCCGGCATCGGTTTTGCATAATAATACCCCTGTATCTGGTCTGCTCCCAGGCCCATCAGACATTCCACCTGTTCACCGGTTTCCGTTCCTTCCGCTATTATCAGCATTCCCAGTTCATGAAACAGCCTTATCAGTCCTTGTATCAATATATAACTCTTTTGATCATTTTGAACCGCTTCAACCAGACTTTTATCAAGCTTAATGCATTCAAAATTAAACTGGGCAACGGATGAAAAATTCGAATATCCGGTCCCAAAGTCATCCAGATAAAAACAAAATCCCTCCATGACCATACGCTTTACCGTCTCTCTCGCCAGTGTGGCATCATCCGATATTTCTCTCTCGGTAATTTCAAATTTAATCCGCTCAATCGGTATTTTATATTCATCCAACAGAGATCTCACCTTCTCTAAAAGCCGGGGATCCTCAAACTGGGGCATGGATAAATTAACTGAAATGGATTTAAGAGGCAGGGTTTTTTCATCCTTTATGAATCCGCAGACTTCCTTCAAAACAAACCAGAATATCTTATCTACCAAACCGATCTCCTCTGCAATTGGTATGAATTCTGCCGGGGAGATAAACGCCCCTTCTGCGTCTCTCATTCTCACCAGAGCCTCTGCTGACAAAAAACGCTGTTCCTTTTGGCTGTATACAGGCTGATACCAGACTTCAAAGGCACCTTCTGCTGCCGCTTTTCTAAGACAATCCGCGATTTGATGGTGTCTCAGCAGTTTTTGCGCCACCTCTTCATCAAACCGGATCCATTTATTGGCAGAACGTTTTGCCAAAAACATGATATAGTCTAAAACCTCAATTACCTGGTTTGCATCAATTCCATCCCGGGAATAGATAAAGTCTCCAAATGCAGCCGGAAGCACCTCCACCTGACCGGCTACTTCCCATGGCTCTTCAAATCTTTTGTACAGGCGCTGCCTGCAGATCTCAGCTTGTTCCTGATCCGTATAGGGCAGCATAACTGCATAGGTCACTCCCACATAACGGAATGCGGCCGCCTCCTTAAATGTCTTGTCCAGCCAGTTTGCCACAGAATATAAGAACTCATCCCCTGTCAGATGCCCGTACCGGCAGTTGATCACCCCGAAATCAGTGAGTGCAATCAATATGATTTGAAATTTTCTCCGCCCCTTAATTTTTAAATTCAACTCCGAAAAGAAACTGTATCGATTTCCCAAACCGGTCACACTGTCCGTATCACGTTTCTGGTTATAAAAGCTCACAAACAGAATCACTTCCGTAAATGCGATTATTGTTCCATTTAACAAAGTTTCCGGATTGCGCAGCTGAATCACGACAATCAATAAAATGACCGGAGGAACGGTCCGCATCACATGCATCATATCTTTACTGACACTGGCGCGGTGCCTGATATAGCAGAACGACAAAAGGGCAAACTCCACCAGCATAAACCAATATCCAATACCGTTGAATATTCCGCGGCAGTAATTCCCCTCCTCATCTAACCAAAACAGAAAACCTGTCTTCAGGTTTACAAGAGTCAGAACAAAATACGAGGAAGTAAGTAAAATTAATAGAAGTCTGGCCCGTTTAATACAATATTTCTCATAAACATGTTCCAGCATTTTCTCAAACAGATACATGGCAATGACGCTGCAGGTTAACACAATCAGAATAAAATATCCCGTGTTCATGAAAATATTGAATGAACGAGGAACCTGATCTTTATTCCGCAGCAAAAAGACACAGAGTATATTCCACACAATAGAAATGGACGCGCAAATAAGCCCCGCCCAAAACCACTTGACAATAGGCGTGAGTGTGCGTTTAGAAAATGATAGGTTTAAGATAAGCACGAAAATCAATAAAAATGCTATAACTTCCGTAATTATTGACCAGCTAAACATGACTGCGCTCCTTACTTATTTATATTAATATAATAAAATAAGTAACATCAAACCGCAATGTTTATTTTATTTTTCGTATTTTGTAACCCGTTGCCATCATTCAGCTTTACTTCCGTCTTTTACTGTAATGCCTTATTTTTACATCTGGCTTTTACAGCAAAACTAATTTTTCCCTCTATAGACTTTCCCAATATTTTGTTATATGATTATTATTGATATTCTCAATTTTAGGGAGGAAACAGATATGTACAGTTTCAATAATGATTACAGCGAAGGCGCTCACCCAAAAATCCTGGAAGCATTGATTAACTCCAATCTGGTGCAGCACAACGGTTACAGCATGGATGATGAGCACAGCCCTCGTGCCAAAGAACTGATAAAAAAGGAAATACAGAGAGATGATGTGGACATCCATTGCATCGTTGGCGGGACACAGACCAATCTGATCACCATTTCAACTGCCCTGCGCCCATACCAGGCCGTTATTTCTGCAGTTACAGGTCATATCAATGTTCATGAAACCGGGGCGATTGAAGCCACAGGCCATAAAGTTATCGCTATGCAGACAGAAGATGGTAAACTCACACCAGAATTAATACAGCAAGCCGTTTCAATGCACACAGATGAACATATGGTTCAGCCTAAGATGGTATATATTTCCAACAGCACTGAAATCGGCACCCAATACACAAAAGCGGAGTTAGAAGCAATTCACCACCTTTGCAGGCAAAAGGATTTGTATCTGTTCATGGACGGAGCTCGTATGGGAGCCGCCCTCACAAGCCCTGTCAATGACTTGACTTTAGCTGATATCGCCCGTCTGACCGATGTATTTTATATCGGAGGAACCAAAAACGGTGCGTTATTCGGAGAGGCGCTTGTAATCTGTCATCCGGACTTAAAACCGGATTTCCGCTATATGATCAAACAAAGAGGCGCCATGCTTGCAAAAGGCTGGCTCTTGTCCATCCAGTTTGAAGAGCTGTTCCAGAACAACTTATTCTACGATATGGCTGCTCATTCCAATCAGATGGCTTCCATCCTGCGAAAAGGTATTTCCGATTTGGGATATCCGTTTGCATCGGCTTCCATGACCAATCAGCTCTTCCCCGTATTTCCGGACAGCCTGATCGATCAATTAAGCCCTAATTACCTGTTCTCCATACAGGAAAAATCTGATGATTCCCATAGCGTAGTCCGCCTGGTAACTTCCTGGGCTACAAAAGAGGAGGCAGTTCACAGTTTTCTCAACGATTTAACAGCACTAACTACCCTTTAATATCAAAAAACAGCGCGGGCTGCAGGCACTTTCTTGCCCGCAGTCCACGCTGCCTTTTCTATCATCGTATTTCAATCACTCTTCTTTATTCAACACATCAATTGCCGCCTGCAGCTGGTTATCTTCCTCTAAGGGAATTACCGCCTTTCCTTTCAAGGATTCATCCACTTCCACCACCACGTCAGGTTCAATGCCCTTTCCATGAAGATCAAAGTCATTCGGTGTAAAGTAATGGGAAGTGGTCAATTTAATGGCAGTTCCGTCTCCCAAAGGAATCAGATTCTGGACTATGCCTTTTCCAAAAGTCTGGGTTCCTACTATGGTCGCCCAATTATAATCCTTAACAGCTCCGGTAAATACCTCTGATGCGCTGGCGGAATTGCCATTTACCAAAACAGCCATTGGAATATCCAACTGATGTCCATCATCAGAAAAATATTTATCACCATTCCCGTTCCGGTCTTCTGTATAGACAAGGATCTTATCATCCGGCAGCACATAATCCATCATATCCACCACAGCGTCCAGCACTCCTCCGGGATTATCCCGTAAATCCACCACCAATTTTTCCATGCCCTTGCTTTCCAGGTCATCGATGGCCTCTTTAAACTGCTTTGCAGTTATAGTATCGAACTGAAGCACGTAAATATATCCAATATTATCTTCCAGCATTTGGTGTTCCACCGTAGGTACTTCGACCTCCCGGCGTTCCATAGTCAGGTCAATCTTATCTCCGCTTTCCCCGCGCAAAACAGTGATCTGTACTTCAGTCCCTTCTTCTCCCTTGATATAAGTTCCCACCAAAATATCCAGGTCCATACCGGTCACTTCCGTACCGTCCACACTGTACAGGATATCTCCCGGAAGCATTCCCGCTTCAAAACTGGGAGCCCCTTCAAACACCCGGATGGCGCTGATAATTCCGGTGGAACGGTTCTGGGATACCATAGCGCCAATTCCGCAGTAGACACCCTCTGTATCTTCCATCAGCTTATCAAAATTTTCCTTGGTGTAATAGACAGAATACGGATCATCCAAGCCATACATCATGCCTGTATAGATTCCCGCTTCCACCTTTTCAGGGTCTTCGTCAAACAGATAATATTTTTCAATGATCTGTTGTATCAAACCCATCTTATCCTCAATCCTGTCAAAATCAATTTTTCCTTCTGAGGACATCCCGGTTTCCACCCTTTGAGTCTGTACCTGGTTATCGATAACCTTTTTTCCAAACAGGAAAATCCCCGCTGAAAACAGAACCACAATCAATCCTGTAAATGCTGTAACAAGCGCACCGACCAGGGCGCCCTTCCAAAATTTATTCTTGTTTTCCACAACTAGTCTCCTATCTATCCGTTACGGACTTACATAATTAGCTGGATTCACATAAGATCCATTTACCCGGATTCCAAAATGCAGGTGAGGTCCCGTTGAGTAACCGGTAGACCCTACTTTTGCTATTACCTGTCCCTGCGTCACCTTATCACCTTTAGAAGCCAGGAGCTGGGAACAGTGCATGTAAACGGTGTAAACGCCTCCGCCATGATTTATCATAATATAGTTGCCGGCAGAATAGCTGTATGTAGATATGATTACTTCACCAGCTGCTGCCGCTATGATATTGCTGCCTGAGGGGGCTCCGATATCCATTCCCTGATGATTGGACGACGCTCCTTCCGTAGGTGAACTCCTTCCGCCAAAGGGCGAGGTTACACGGCTGCTGGACGGACAGGGCCATATAAACTTAATATTCCCAATACTGACAGTATTATACTTTTTACCTGCCGCTTCCGCCGCCTTACGGGCTTCCTCTTCTTTTCGCTTGATCTCCGCCTCCATCTTTTTTATCTGATCTTCCTGAGCCTTGATATCCTTCTCATACTCAGTCAGCTCAGTTTCAGCAGAGGCTATCCTGTTTTCATAGTTTTTCAGTTCCTTCGTTTTTTCATTCATCAGCTGTTCCACTGACGCCTGTTTCGCCTGTGTGGATGTCTGCATATCCACCAGCTGTTCATGTTCTTCCTCCAGCTTTTGTTCCTGAGAAGCGATCTCCTCTTTTGTCTCCACATACTGATCCAGCATCTTGCGGTCATACTCCGATATTTTGCTGATGTATTCCGCCCGGTTCAAAAGCTCCGATAAATCCTTCGCCTGCAAAAGCATGTCAATATAGTTTGTGTCACCTTTCTCATACATATACTTAATCCGCAGTTTCATGGATTCATACTGGCTGCTTTCCACCTCTTTTGCAGTTTCCAACTGAGCCTTAGTAATGGATATGTCGTTTTCTTTTTCAGCGATCTGTCCCTCTAATGCTGTCAATTCCCGGTTTAATGATTCCAGGCTGCTGTCCAGCTTTTTCACATAAGCCGCCGTATCCGCTTTCAGTCCTTCCAGGTTTTTAAGGGTGTTTTCCACCTTTTTCTTTTCCTCTTCCAGGGAATCCACCTTTTTCTTGGCATCCTCCACCCCGGTTTTCGTCGCATAAACCGGAATCACCGGAGTAACTGCCAGAACTGCAGCCAGGGCGATGCTTATGCAGCGTATCCTAACTCTCAATCCCTTTCCTCCTAAACCTTCAAATGTTTCCTTATTGTGAAAAAGCTAACAAAGAATCCAATGCCTGCGCCCAAAATCAGCGATACTGCCATCATGGACGGCATCAGATCTTCAATTGGTAAAAATACAATAATCCCCGATAAATTCAGAAATTTTTGCTGTACATAAACAACTGCATTCTTATAAAGATAGTACATTCCCGCCAACGGAAGAACAGCTCCCGCCAGTCCGATCACCACGCCTTCCACCACAAACGGCGCCCGTATCATATAATTGGTGGCTCCAATCAGCCGCATGATCTGGTTTTCATGTTTTCTGAACGCAGCCGCCACAGAAATCGTATTGCTGATCAGGAACATGGCCACTGCCAGCAGCACTCCGATAATCACCAGGGAAAGCAGCCCAATCATCTTATTAAAGCTGGACAGCCCCGCAGCCGCGCTGTTGGAATAATTCACCTTTCTCACCCCCGGAATCGAAGCAATAAAAGTTACCACCTGATCCTGGGTTTCTATGTCATTTAAAAAGATCTTATAGGAAGCGGATCCCGCCAGCGGATTATCGTCCGCAAACCCCTCCGCCAGAGATTCCATCCCGGAAAAATACTCCTGTTTAAAATCATCCCAGGCTTCCGCCGCCGATGTAAACTCTATGGTCTTAATCTCGGGCCTTTTCCTGATCTGGTTTCCGATCTCTTCAATCTGTGCCTCTGTTAAATCTTCATTAAAAAACACGGTAATGCCTACTGTTGTTTCCGCATTGTGCACCACATTCTGCACATTCATTATAATAGCATAAAACAGGCAGAATAAAAAAATACACGCAGAAATAGTTGCCACTGAAGCCAGCGAAAACCAAATATTCCTGCATATATTAATCACACCCTGTTTCAGGCAATACCAAAATGTACTAATTCTCATTTTTATATCCGCCTTTTTTTCTGTCACTGACCACAGACCCGCGTTCCATGGTAATCACCCTTTTATTCATCTGATCCACGATCTCCTGGCTGTGGGTTACCACCACCACGGTTGTCCCTTTATGGTTAATTTCCTCCAAAAGTTTCATGATCTCTATGGCATTATGGCTGTCTAAATTCCCAGTCGGTTCATCTGCCAGAAGGACTTCCGGCCGGTTGATCAACGCTCTGGCAATCGCAACTCTCTGCTGTTCTCCGCCGGACAGCTGCTGCGGATATGACTTGTATTTTGAAGAAAGACCCACCATCTTTAACATGGCGGGTACGGATTCTCTGATGGTTTTAGTTGACGCCCCGATCACCCGCTGCGCAAATGCCACATTCTCGTACACATTCCGGTCTTTCAGCAAGCGGAAATCCTGAAATACCACCCCTAGTTTGCGGCGGTATTTGGGCACATATCTTCTCGGCATCTTGCCGAGATTCATATCATTAACGACAATTTTACCGGAAGTAGGCTCTACTTCCTTTAACAAAAGTTTCAGCAATGTGGATTTGCCGGAGCCGCTCCGCCCCATAATAAACACAAATTCCCCATCGTCAATCGTAATGTTAATATCCCGCAGAGCCTTATTCCCGGTTTCGTACGTCTTGTTCACTCGAGAAATCTCTATCATCTTGTCTCCGGCTTAGTAATCTAAGTTCTCCATGTATTTCATATATTTTACAACCATGAGCGCAATCTTAAATGTGATGGCGTCCTCAAATACACGAAGATCCAGACCGGTGCTCTTCTGAAGCTTATCCAGACGGTAAACAAGAGTATTTCTATGAATGTAAAGCTGTCTGGATGTTTCAGATACATTCAGGCTGTTCTCAAAGAACTTATTGATTGTGGTAAGCGTTTCATCATCGAATTCATCCGGTGACTTGCCGTCGAAAATTTCCTTAATGAACATACGGCACAGAGGCAGAGGCAGCTGATAGATCAAACGCCCGATACCCAGATTGCTGTATGCAACCACATTCTTGCTGCTGTAAAAGATCTTTCCTACGTCCAGAGCCATCTTGGCTTCCTTATAAGAACGTGAAACTTCCTTGATCTCATTTACAATTGTACCGAATGCCACATGGACTTTCGTCATAGCCTCTGTATTCAGCATGTCCAGGATCATATTGGCAGTTTTTTCCAACTCTCCATAGCTTTCACCTGGTTTCACTTCTTTTACCAAAATAATGTTCTTCTCATCCACTGCTGTGATGAAGTCTTTTGTCTTGGTCGCAAATAAACTTCTTACGGTTTCGAGAGCATTAACATCTTTTTCATGTTTGGTTTCGATAATATAAACAACTCTCTTTACGTTTGTCTCAATGTGCAGTTTCTTAGCCCGGTTGTAGATATCCACTAACAGCAGGTTATCAAGAAGCAGGTTTTTAATAAAGTTATCCTTATCAAATCTTTCCTTATAAGCAACTAAAAGATTCTGTATCTGGAATGCGGCCAGTTTACCAACCATATAAACGTCATCGCTTCCGCCTTTAGCCAACAATATATATTCTAACTGATGCTCATCAAATACCTTAAAAAACTGATAGCCCTGAATAACCTGGCTGTCTGCCGGAGAATCTACAAAAGCTAAAATAGAACTTTCATAATCTTCTGCATCCGAAAATGTTGTGGCCAAAACCTTTCCTTCTGTATCACAGATGCCAAGATCTATCCTGGTAATTCCCTTTAAACCTTCAATGGTTGTTTGAAGTATCTGGTTTGAAATCATATGTCACTCTCCTTTGTTCAAATTTACCCTTATTCTATATTAAAGCAAAATATCAAAAAAAGCAAGCGAGTATCATACCCGCCTGCTTATTTTTACTAATATTTGATTAGTTTAATACCACTTTTTCAGTTTCTTTGTCAAATACATGGATCTTTGTTAAGTCAAGACCAAGTTTAACAGTATCGCCAACTCTTGCTGTTGTACGAGGATTTACTCTTGCTGTAAAGTTAGCATCATCAACATCGAAGTATAAGTAAACTTCTGCACCGAGTAATTCATATACTCTGATTGTAGCTTCGATTACGCTCTTAGGAGACATGGAAAGGAAAGCTTCCTCATCATGTAAATCTTCCGGACGGATACCAAGAGTAACAACTTTTCCAATATATCCTTTATCTTCAAGGATTTTGCCCTTAGCTTCCGGAATAGCGATTGTATGTCCGCCAAATGATAATGTAACTTCTCCGCCATTCTTTCCAACGGTAGCGTCAACCAGGTTCATCTGAGGAGCTCCGATAAATCCGGCAACGAACTTATTCTGTGGCTTGTCATATAAGTTCTGAGGAGAATCAACCTGCTGAATAATACCGTCTTTCATAACAACGATTCTGGTACCAAGTGTCATAGCCTCTGTCTGGTCATGTGTAACGTAGATGATTGTAGCCTGCAGTCTCTGATGTAATTTAGAGATCTCAATACGCATCTGGCCTCTCAGCTTAGCATCCAGGTTGGATAACGGCTCATCCATAAGGAATACTTTAGGATTACGAACGATAGCACGTCCCATAGCAACACGCTGTCTCTGACCGCCTGATAAAGCCTTAGGTTTACGGTCAAGCAGATGAGATAAGTCAAGGATTCTTGCTGCTTCCTGAACCAGTTTATCAATTTCATCCTTAGGTGTTTTTCTTAATTTCAAACCAAAAGCCATATTGTCATATACTGACATATGCGGATACAATGCGTAGTTCTGGAATACCATCGCGATATCTCTGTCTTTTGGCTCAACATCATTCATCAGTTTTCCGTCGATGTATAATTCACCAGAAGAGATGTCTTCCAAACCAGCGATCATACGAAGAGTTGTTGATTTACCACATCCAGATGGTCCTACGAAGATAACAAATTCTTTGTCAGCAATTTCCAGATTGAAATCTTTAACTGCTACGAATCCGTTTGGATATGCTTTGGTTACGTTCTTCAGTGATAAACTAGCCATGTAAAATTCCTCCTAAAATAGATAAAAGATAGATTTATTTGTTATTATGTAAGGCTCAGCCCCCACAGCTTTGCCTTTCTTGTTTCTGTCATTATCATACACGATAGAGGATTTTTTTGCCATATTGTTATTAACCAAAATGTTTTTTGGGATTTTGTTTAATCTGTATACCAAATTGGAAAAGTGCTTAAAATACCAAATTTATAGTTCCGGGGTCGTGATTTTTCTGTCAATATTCTATAAAACCTTCACCAAAAACTTCTCTGGCATCGCTCACGATCACAAAAGCTCCCGGATCAATCTCTCCCACAATCTCTTTTAACTGCACAATTTCCTTCTTGGAGACCACACAAAACAGCATTTTCTTCTCATTTCTCGAATACATACCGACCGCATTGACCGCTGTCACCCCTCTGGCGAGGCGTTCCATAACCTCTGCAGCTATTTTTTCGTATTTATCGGAAACAATAAACGCTTGTTTTGAAAATTTAAGTCCTTCAATCATTCCATCCGATATCTTGGAAACGGCAAAGATAGCGATTAAAGCGTAGAGCGCATAACGGATGCCAAACACCGTGGCGCCGGCCAGCACAACAATCCCATCCAGCACCTGCATGATCTGGGCGATGGAATAATGTCTTAGTTTTCTCTGTATCAACGCGGCCAGCATATCCGTACCTCCGGTTGTAGCCTGGCAGATAAACACCATACCTGCCCCGATCCCGCTGATAATACCGCCAAATAAAGAGGCCAGAAACAGATCATCAGTCACAAACGGCATATACGGAATGATATAAAGCGACAGTGAAAGAGCCACTGTCGCCACAAAAGTTTTTTTAATGAACTTCCAGCCTTTAATCTTAATAGAAACAAGAAAAAGAGGAATATTTAAAACCGTATTCGTCACCCATAAGGGCACTGAAAAAAGATTTTTAAATATTATGGCGATACCAGACACCCCTCCGGTAACCAAACTGACCGGATCATACATGTTCTTAATAGCAAATCCCATGATAAATGATCCGGCAACGATCATCAGATAATCCACTAAAGCCGACCTTCTCCTGTTCATAAACCATCCCGTCCATTCTATTTATTTTTTTCGTGCCAGCACATGAAGCCAGGTGATATCCCTGTGCGCATCAAACAATTGATCATCCTCCCATATCTTCAGCATCTGAAATTGTCCGCTGCTTTCCAGCAGCCGTTCCAGCTCCTTTTTTGTATAATCACTGAAAAATTGTTTGCCTGAAAAACCTTCTAACTCTCCCTTGCGGAATGACATGTATAAAATTCCGTCTTCTTTCAGGGATTTCGCCAGTTTATCAAGAAGCGGCGGCATCTCATCCTTTGGAACATGGATTAAAGATGCGCTGGCCCAAATACCGTCGAATACATCGTCAAACTCCATATCTTCATATGTCATCTGCAGCACTTCCAGACCGGTATGTATTTCAGCGAGTTTGCACATCTCTTCTGCGGCGTCAAGGGGCGTTACGTCATACCCCAATTCGTAAAATGCCAGGCTGTCCCTGCCGGAGCCGCATCCCAAATCCAGAATGGTATCCCCCTCTTCCAACAGTTCCAGAAACTGTTCCATGATCTTACCCATATCCTGGTTGATCGTGTCCTCATAAACTTTCGCTGCGTACTGGTTATAGTAATCTATCGAATCCAAGTTATTCCTCCTAAACCCGTTCAATGGTCTTTTCAGTTATCTTAATCTTGCCTTCTTTTAACAGATGGCCTACTGCACGTTTAAAAGCATTCTTGCTCATATCAAACTCTCTTTTAATCACTTCCGGCGACGCTTTGTCATTAAACGGAAGAACTCCGTCAAATTCATCGATCACTTTCAGCACCAGTTCTGAATCCGTATCCATCTGGATATATGCCTTTTCCTTCGGACTTAAATCCAGTTTTCCGTCTTCCCTGACCTTTGTAACGCGGGCTTCTATAACATCTCCTTCATGAACGGAGGAGGGAAGTTCACGCTTTGGTATCAGGCCGTAATACTGGTTGTCCACTGCTATAAATGCGCCCAGATCCTCTTTAATTTCATAAACTGTGCCGGTGATTTTATCATCTTTTTTATAGGGGGACTGGTTGCTCATATAAGCATAGACACGCATGGTTGCCGCCAGTCTCTGGCTCTTATCAATATAAAGGGCTACCAGACATTTTTCCCCCTGGTGCACCTTATGATTCTGTTCTTTAAACGGAAGAAGCAGATCCTTTTCCAGTCCCATATCCAAAAATGCACCGATCTTTGAAATCTCTTTCACTTCCAGCACAGCCGTTTCGCCCACCTGGATCTTAGGAGTTCCCGTGGTAGCAATCAGACGGTCTTCGGAATCTTTATAGATAAAAACCTCCAGGTCGTCGCCGATCTTAGTTCCCTCCGGCACCTGTTTCTTGGGAAGCAGAACAGACATCTCACTTTCTGCCGTCTCTCCTAAATATACCCCAAAATCTTTCATTCTGATCACTTTTAATGTTTGTTTTCTTCCTAATTCTATCATATTAATCCCTTCCTTATGCTTAGAGTGTGCCCACGCAGTCCAATCACCGCATAGGGAGTATCCTGCGTATCACATAAAGCAACAACATATCCATCCTCAGTGCGGCTGACATGAGGCATCACCACATCTCCCAGCACCGCCGCTTTTTTATATTCCACTCTGAGTTCCGAAACCTCTAAATGATTCGGCAGCACCTCTCTTGCCATCTCTACATACTGGGCATTATTCACATGATGATTGGTATCAATATGATGTTTGCCCACAATAATAGGTTCCATTATTTCATATTCCTTAGGGATTGCAATGCGTCTGGGCGCGTAATCCATCGCAAGTTTCTTCTCTTCTCCCGTCCCATAACCCCGAATGTCCTTTTCCTGGACCTTAACCGGACGTCCGGCTTCCGTATCGAAGAAAAACCAGATGGAATTGGCTTTTACCAAAAATTCCCCATCCCTGTCCCGGATGGTAAAGTTCCTGTAGCCGTACATGCCTTTAAAATCATATGGCCAGGTAGAAATCACAATCTGCTCCCCCAGCTTTGGCTGTCTCTCGATCACGATCTGCCAGGATGACAGCCACCATGCCCTGTGGTTCCTGTTCAAATATTCAATCCCCAATCCCAGGTCTTCTGATTGAAAAGTAGAACAATCCTGTAAATAATTTATAATTCCTGTAACGGACAGTCTTCCCTTTTCGTCCGTTTCACTGTATCGGACTCTGCTGTCAAATGAGTACATTGCATTCCTTCCCTTCAACCAAAATTACCATCATTATATAGTATTTTGCCTGCAATGTCTAGGGATGGCGGCATCTAGTTTATGATTTTTTATCAGCATTTTTAAGCCATGAGCCGGGATTTATGGTATATTAGAATCAGATTATTTATATTCTGCAGAATGGAGGCTTTCTATGAAAAAAATGCGTACTGAAAAAGAGATGTTTGATCTTATACTGGGCACCGCCCGGGAAGACGAACGGATCCGCGCTGTAATTATGAACGGTTCCCGCGCCAACAAAGACGTTAAAAAGGATTGTTTTCAAGATTATGATATCATTTATCTGGTTACGGATGTCCGTCCATTCGTAAAAGACCGCAGTTGGATTGACCGATTCGGCAAAATCATGATTCTCCAGATGCCGGATGATATGTCCCGGCAGCCCTACGATCCGGACAGCGGCAAACCCTTTACTTATCTGATGCAGTTCATGGACGGAACCCGGATTGATTTAAAGCTTTATTCGGCGGAAGATTATGAAGATAATCACGAACCGGCTGTCAGTCTCCTGGATAAAGACTCCATTTTACCTGAGTTTTCAGACCACAACGGCCAGTGTTACTGGATCAAACCACCCACTCGGAAAGAGTTCGAAGAATGCTGCAACGAATTCTGGTGGCTCTTGCCTTACGTTGCGAAAGAATTGTGGAGAAACGGGCTGCCTCTGGCAAAAACCCTTTTAGAAACCAACATCCGCGACGAACTGATGAAAATGCTGTGCTGGTACATCGGTTCCAAACATGACTACAAAATAGGAACCGGCAAGATGAACAAATATATCCGTTCCTATTTAACCCGCGAAGAATGGATTTCCCTGAAAAAGACATACCCCGATTTAAAAACAGACAACATCTGGAATGCCATGTTCTGCATGTGCACCATCTTCCGCGAAAAAGCCCAGGCCGTAGCCCATCTATGGGGATACGAATACCCCATCCAGGAAGACCATAATGTCCTGAGCTACATTGAGCATATCCGTAAGATGCCTCGGGATGCGGGGGAGATTTTTTAGGGATTTGTGGATTTATTGGGGGCGGCGGAAAACTGAGGACCAGGCGTTGGGACCAGGCCGGGGCACGGTTCGCGGTTTCAGCGATTTGTTCCGGCCGTCGGCAGCTCTAAGGCAAAAAGGAAGGGAAAGACAGGGGAACTCGCTGACCTCAAAGTCAGCGAGTTAGAGAGCCTAAATCGAAAATTTCTTCCGAAATTCTCGATGAATACTCTCGGTACCCTTCCTTTCCCTTCCTTTTTGCCTTAGAGATGCCCCGGCTGGAACCATGAGCTGGAACCGCGAACCGTGCCCTGGCCTCCCGCGGGCCTGGAACCTCATCCGTAGAGAGAACAAAGCCCGTCCCGTTCTGTCATCTGACCCACATTCCCAGGAAGCACGGCGTTACTCCCGCCAACACCCCCAATAAAGCTTCATCCTTAACTTACCGTGAAAGCACCGCCTGCTTTGCAACATCCGCACAGGTAGCCGCATCCGGAGTGTAATAGTCCGCTCCAATCTGTTTTGCGAAGCTTTCGTTAACAGGCGCTCCGCCTACCATAACCACATATTTATCGCGAAGTCCTCTCGCGTTTAATTCATCGATAACATCCTTCATATTCGGCATTGTGGTTGTCAGAAGCGCTGACATACAGATGATATCCGCTCCAACTTCCTCTGCCTTGTCGATAAATGTATCGCTCTCAATATCAACGCCTACATCATAAATCTCAAAACCTGCTCCTCTGAGCATCATAACAACCAGGTTTTTGCCGATATCATGAAGATCGCCTTTTACAGTACCGATTACAGCTTTTCCAACCGGTTCATTCCCTACTTCAATCAGTTTTGGTTCCAGAATTGCAATACCTGCGTTCATAGCTCTTGCGGCAACCAATACTTCCGGTACGAAAACTTCATTGTTTTTAAACTTCTCACCAATGATCATCATTCCGGAAAGCAGTCCGTCATTTAAAATTGCTTTTGGATCCACACCCTCGTCCAGTGCCTGCTGTACTAAAACCTTAACATTTTTTGCTCTTCCTTTTTGCAGAAACTCAGAAATCTCTTCAATAATTGCCATTACTATATCCTCCTCATCATATACACCCTGTGCGGTTCTATCTTTTATCTGTATATAAGTATAAGAAATTGTTCAGGAAGAATTTTGTACTTTTTTTGGAGTAATTGTATTTCTTTTAGAATCTTGTTACGATTCCGCAGTTATTTTAGAAATCACTGACATAAATGCTTCCACTTCGCTTAAACTGCCGTTTTCCCTTATCTTATAAAAAAGGTGGTTAATGGCCGTATCGATGCCTTTTTCCCCCGCATCCTCCATCATGTCACATTTTAAACGGTCCATCTGGAAGCGGTGTGTCTGGAATAAAAGCCATCTGGAAAACTGGTCTTCATATTCATCCAGAATCTTGTCCGCCGCCTTGATATCCGCCTGCTTTTTCTCATTGTTCTGCCTTGCCAATTCCTTCATATCTTCTATATTAAAGTATCTGACATCCTTTAACTCCCCAACTGCTTTTTCAATGTCCATGGGAACCGCCAGATCTACAAACACCCTTTTCTTGTCTGTCTCCATACATTTTTCAAAATGATTTTTGGTGACGGTATAATGAGGGCTGGCGGTTGCGCTGATGATTATGTCCATATCGTCCATATAAGAATACCTTTCATCATAGGAAATAACTTCATAGCTGATATGTCCTCCCCCAGTCATTCCCGGCAAATGATTCCGGCTGGTGACGTAGATGGAAAGGCCTTTGATACAGGCCGCATTTTTAAGCACGATTCCTCCGATCTTGCCGGATGCCCCGATGATCATCATCTTTTTATCCTGAAGGCTTCCCAGTTCATGTTCCGCTGCCTTAATTGCCAGGGTTGCTGTGGAAATGCTGGTCTTTGACAGAACCGTATCCGTTTTAATCTTCTTGGAACAGGTAACCGCATATCTGAACAGTGTATTCAAATACGTACTGCACCGGTTCCTGGCATGGGAAAACTCATGGGCATGTTTTACCTGCCCCAGAATCTGATCTTCTCCGATCACCATGGAATCCAGGCCTGCCGCCACCCGGAACAGGTGATGCATCGCCTTATGATCCTGATATAACAGAATATAATCCCTCAGATTTTCCACCTG
>JAGZXV010000226.1 GCA_018378255.1 Clostridiaceae bacterium
CTATGACCTGGACAAAACAGCTCCGTGTGGAAGGCATCATCGTGGCAAATGATGACGCTGCCAATGATTCAACACAGAAAATGGCGCTTAAGATGGCGGTTCCTGCGGGTATCCGGGTGCTGGTAAAGCCAGTTGATGAGGCGATCCGGATGCTGAATTATCCGAAGGCTTCCCAAATGCGGATTCTGGTGCTGACCCGGACCATCCGCGATGCCCTTACCATCCGGCAGAACGTAGGAGAAATCGGATTTTTGAATATCGGCAATGTAGGACGGTTTGACGGTATCGACATTTCACGGAAAAAAGTGCTGACTCCTACCATCATGATCACGCCGGAGGAGACGGAGTGTCTGGAGAAACTGATCGGGCTGGATCCGGATACCTGTATGCAGCAGGTACCCGGCGACGAACGGAAACTGGTAAAAGATGTGATTGGAAAGCTGAAATAGAAGGGGGAGAATACCATGTTGCAGGCATTTTTGGCAGCGCTGGCAGTATTTGTATGTGTCGGCGGAGGAGAATTGATTGGATTTACCATGTTGAACCGTCCCATCGTCATCGGGCCGTTGGTGGGAATGTTTTTTGGGGATTTACATACAGGGGTAATTGTGGGAGCGTCGCTTGAGGCTGTGTTTATGGGTGTGGTCAATATCGGCGGCGCGTCTGCTGCGGAGCCGGGAATCGCTGCCGCGGTGGGAACTGCATTTGCAATTATGCTGGGCAAGGGAACTGAGGTGGCTTTGACTTTGGCTCTGCCCATCGGGATTCTGGGGCTCCAGATCAAGACGGTTCTGTACATTTTCCTGGTAGGTATGTTTGCCAAGAGGTTTGACCAGCTGGCATCCCAGGGAAAACAGAAACAGATTGTGCTTCTCCATTTCGGCCTTTGGGCTGTGAACTGGTTTTTGTATTCCATGGTGGCCTTTCTGGGAATCCTGTTTGGTTCCAATGCGGTAAGCGCGCTGTTGGAGGCCATTCCCGAGGTGGTGATGAATGGACTCACTGTGTGCGGCGGCCTGCTTCCGGCAGTGGGTATGGCAATGCTGATGAAGATGCTGTGGGACAACAAAATCTGTATTTATTATTTTCTGGGCTTCGTGCTGGCGGCATACTTAAATCTTCCGCTGGTGGCCCTGGCAGTCCTCGGCGCTGTCATTGCCATTGGAATCGGCATGAATGACTATAAGTTTAACCAGATGGCATCCATGAGGGGCGCGGCGCCGGCCTTACAGGCAGACAGCGCATATGGGTTAGATGAGGAAGAGGAGGAATTTTTCAGATGAGCAGTTTGACAAAATCAATTCCGGCGGAAGAAAGAAAGTTATTGAGGAAAGCGTTTTGGCGTTCGTTTACCCTGTATGCGGCGGTTAGTCCTGCAAAACAGGGCGCAAGCGGCTTCTGTTATGCCATGATGCCGTTTATCAACCGTTTTTATAAGGACAGCGAGGAGAAGAAAAATGAAGCGCTCACAAGAAGCATGTCCTATTTTAACACCACCATTACCTGCTCCACCTTCATTATGGGCCTGGTGGCTTCCATGGAAAAAAAGAACAGTGAGCAGCCGGATTTTGACGCTGGTTCCATTAATGCGGTGAAATCCAGTCTGATGGGCCCCCTTGCGGGAATCGGGGACTCCATATTCTGGGGCGTGCTGCGGGTCATTGCGGCCGGTATCGCCGTAGGAATGGGAGCCGCCGGCAACGTTCTTGCCCCGATTGTCTTTTTGCTGTTGTTCAATCTTCCGTCCATTCTGATCAAGTATTATGGAACCTTTCTCGGATATAAGCTGGGATCGGAATATATTCAGAAGGTATACGCCAGCGGACTGATGAATATCCTGACAAAAGCTGCAAGCACAGTAGGTCTGATTATGGTGGGCGGCATGACAGCCTCCATGGTGACCTTCCATTCGGCGTTTGAACTGACTATGGACGGAGAGCCAATCCTGAGCCTGCAGCCCATGCTGGACCAGATTTTTGTGGGCCTGGTGCCCCTGGGTCTTACGCTGTTTTGCTACTATCTGCTGAAAAAGAAAAATGTCAGCGTTACCGCTTTGATTCTTGGGGTGATTGCCCTCAGTATTCTGCTGTCATTTTTGGGAATTGCATAGAAAGAGAGAGGAAAATGTCATGAGTGATAAGTGGTGGAAAAATTCAGTGGTTTATCAAATTTACCCCAAAAGTTTCCAGGATTCCAACGGAGATGGCCTCGGCGATCTGCCGGGGGTCATCAGCCGGCTGGATTATCTGAAAGAACTGGGGATTGATGTGATCTGGCTCAGCCCGGTATTTGATTCTCCTCAGGATGACAATGGCTATGATATCCGGGATTATCGGAAAATCTATGATGGGTTTGGGACCAATGAAGATATGGAGCGTTTGATTGCAGAAGCCCATAAGCGTCAGATTAAAATTGTGCTTGACTTGGTAGTGAACCATACCTCCGATGAGCATGTATGGTTTGTGGAGAGCCGGAAGTCGGCGGATAATCCTTACAGTGACTATTATATCTGGAAAGATCCGAAAGCAGACGGCGCTTTGCCCAACAACTGGGGGTCCAGCTTCTGTGGGAGCGCCTGGGAGTACTGCCCAGAACGGGGACAGTATTATCTTCACTTTTATGGAACCAAGCAGCCGGATTTAAACTGGGAAAATCCAAAACTTCGCCGGGAAGTCTATGATCTGATGGCTTTCTGGATGGAGAAAGGGGCGGACGGATGGCGGATGGATGTGATCGCGTCTATCTCCAAGGATCAGGATTTCCCGGATTATGAAGAGGAACCGGGCCGGAAATATTATACCGGAAAATACCATGCCAACGGGCCCCGTCTTCATGAATTTATTCGGGAGATGAATAAAGAAGTGTTGTCTAAGTACGACTGTATGACCGTGGGAGAAGCTCCCGGTTCCACTGCGGAGCTGGCAAGACTTTTTACGGCTCCGGAGCGGAAAGAACTGGATATGATTTTTACCTTTGAGCATATGAACATTGACCGGGTGCCAGGCTCTCTTAACCGCAAGTGGGCGCTGAAGCCCTTCGATCTGCGGGACCTGAAACGGGTGATGTCCCGGTGGCAGACAACGCTTTATGACAGAGGCTGGAATGCTCTGTATTTTGAAAATCATGACCAGCCCAGAGTTATTTCCAGATGGGGAAATGATAAAGAGTATCGTGAGGTCTGCGCAAAGGCTTACGCTACCGTACTTCATGGAATGCAGGGAACACCTTATATTTATCAGGGCGAAGAGATTGGCATGACTAATGTGCAGTTTGAGCTGGAAGACTACGAGGACATTGAGGTGCGCAACGCTTACCAGGAGCTGGTGATCCGGGATCAGAGCATTTCTGCTGAAGATTTTTTAAAGGCTGTGTGGAATAAAAGCAGGGATAACGCCAGGACTCCGATGCAGTGGGACGACACGGAACAGGCCGGGTTTACCACCGGGAAACCATGGTTTCAGCTTGGCGGCCGCAGCCGGGAAATCAATGTAAAGAAGGCGTTGGAAGACAAAAATTCGATCTTTTATTACTATCAGAAATTAATTAAGCTGCGCCATGAGGAACCGCTTTTGACGGAAGGGGAGTATACACTTCTTCTGGAAGATGATCCCCATATTTTTGCCTATCTCCGTCATACGGAGAAGGAGACCTGGCTGGTGGGGGCAAACTTGTCGGAGGAAGCAAGGTCCATGAAACCGCTTTCTGAATACGGGAAAGGTAAGACGGAATTTTTAATCAGTAATTATGAACGCGCGGATCTGGAAGGCAGTTTCCGGCCTTACGAGGCATTTATGGTGAGGGTGGAACCCCATTAAGAGAACAGGGATTCTTTGTTCTTGAATTTGCGCCAAACGTTTGACTAAAAAACCATGGCAAATTTGCCAATCTTATGGTAAAATATTTTCATTATCATCAGGAAGATGAATTCAGTACCACGAAGGGAAACACACCGTAACAGGTGTGCTGCTTTCGTGGTTTTTTGTTCCTTTTATTAGCAACGTTTGCTGTAGCAATCGGGGAAAAACGCACTTTAACGGAAAAGACATCAGGAGGATGATACAATGAGATTAAGAAGAAAAACAGCGGTTTTGCTGGGCGCAGCTTTTATAACGGTTTTTGCGGCAGGATGCGCTGGAAAGAACGCAGCGCCGGCTGAAAAGACAGCGGTCCAGGAAGAAACACAGGCCGTCAAAGACCAGAATGCGGCGGCGGAAACAGGCGGGGCAGAGACAAAAGAATCAGAAGGCTATCTGGTGGATACCCTGAAACTGGAAGGCGGTACGGACTGGGGAGCTCCCAGCCCATTTTTAAACGCATCCAGAGGGCCTGGCACGGCCAAGATGAACCTGGTGTTCGCAAGCCTGATCGATGAAGATGAGAATGGGGATATCCCGTGGCTGGCCAAATCCTGGACGATAGAGGGCAATGACTATACATTTACCTTATATCCGGACACCACATTCCATGATGGGGAGCCGCTTACAACGGAGGACGTGGCATTTTCCATTGACTATTATAAAGAACATACTCCGGTTTCCAATTACCTGGGGACTGGGGACAGCTTTATCGTAGACGAATATAACATTGTGGATGACCGCACCATCACAATTACAGTGAAAGAATCCATGGCGGATACGCTGACCAATGTAGGCTCTTTTGTGATCCTTCCCAAACATGTATGGGAAAAGGTAGAAGATCCCAACACCTATACAGGAGACGGCTATCTGACCGGAAGCGGCGCTTATATGTGCACTGCATATGATGGAGCGACAGGAAGTTATGAGTTTACTGCGTTTGATGGTTTTAAAGGCGGGAAACCAGCCGCCGGACGGGTGTTGTTTGTTCCTGTCAGCGATCCTTTGCTGGCATTTGAAAATGGGGAGATAGACATCACCTCCATGTCTGCCGATTTAAAGGACAGGTATGCCGGGGACCCTTCTATCGGAATTGTAGATAAGGCCAACGATATGGGCTATAAGCTGTTGATAAACTTTGAAAAATGTCCCGATTTCCTGGATATCGGTTTGCGAAAGGCCCTTTATGCAGCACTTGACCGCCAGGCTGTGGTGGATAAGGTATTCAGGGGAGCAGGAAGCGTGGGAAGCGCCGGTTATGTGCCTGAGGGCAGTATTTATTACAATGATAAATGCGTTCGGTATGAATATGACCCGGAAACTGCAAAGGCGGCATTGGACGGAAAGGGCTTTGAAGTGACGGTACTTGCCGCCGACAGCGGGGACGATGTGGCCATAGCGGAAATCATAAAGCTGAACCTGGAGGCAGCGGGGATGAAAGTCAATGTAGCTGCTTATGATTCCGCCACACGTGACGACATGGTAAATAGCGGTGATTATGAATTCGCTCTGGTGGGAAATGGAGGCTGGGGCAATAACCCGCCTAAATACATGAGGACCATATTCTCGGACAAATCCAAAAACCAGGGAGGCAATCCTCATTCCATGGGCCCGATTGGATACAGCAATGAAGAAATCACAAAACTGGCGGAAGATCAGCTGTACGAAGTGGATTTTGAGGCCAGAAAACAGATGTTTAAGGATTTGGAGGCCCTTGTCAGCGAAGAAGTTCCGCTGATTGTGGTTGCCAATAAGTCTTCTTATTCCATGTATAGAAAAGACTATTACGACGGATGGATGAAGACCTATGCCTATCAGCAGGCGGAACAGAACCGTCTTTCCTTTATGGAACGTTAAGGCCTGTTTGAAAGCTTATGCCTGCCATCTGTGCGTCCCGGAAGAGAAGTGACCGGACGTGGGGCAAAAAAACAGGAGAGAAAGAATTAGAAGCTTATGAAGAAACGGGCAGCGCTGTTTATAGTTTCATTTTTGGTTATTTACATATTTAATTTCTTTATTCCCCGTCTGATGCCGGGAGATCCGTTTGTCTATACATCTTCTGTAGCGGGAGAGGATTTGAATGTGGAGTTTTCAAAAGAACAGGTTGAAGAGATGCGCAGTTATTACGGTATGGACAAGCCGATGGGAGCCCAGTTTTTGGATACGGTTAAGAAGAATCTGGCTGGGGATTTGGGACTGAGCATTCATTATAAAAAACCGGTGGCAGATGTGTTAAAAGAGCGTCTGCCCTGGAGCCTTTCCATTATGGGAGCAGCCCTGGCCATGAGTTTGACCATCGGAACCGGGCTGGCCCTTTTTGGTATGCAGAGGAAATATTTTGATAAAGCGGTCTATAAGATTTTTTCGGCGCTTACAGAGATACCTGCATTTCTTATAGGGCTTTTGCTGTTGTTTCTGGTGGCTTCCAGGGTTTCCTGGATTCCGCTTTCGGGAGGGGCGGTTCCCTTCGCCCGGTATGAAAGCTTTTGGGAAAAGACGGCGGACTTATTTGTGCACGCCCTCCTTCCTGTGCTGTCGTTGGTGATTGTTATGACGCCCAGGTTTTATTTCACGGCCAGGGCCAGCTTTCTGGAGGTGATGTCCAAACCCTATCTTCTCAACGCCAGAGCAAAGGGGTTAAAGGAGAGACGGATCAGGTGGAACTATATCTTTAAAAACGGCATGACTCCGGTGGTGGCCCGCTTTTTTCTCAGCGTAGGAACGGCGGTGGGCGGCACTCTCCTGGTGGAGAATGTATTCGCGTATCCGGGACTTGGGATCGTGATGCGGGAGGCGGTGCGCTACCGGGACTATGTGATGATTCAGGGCTTTTTCCTTTTATCAGCCACTGTTGTGCTCGTCAGCCTTTTTCTGGCTGATGTGATAAATGCAGGTGCGGACAGGGAGGAACGGATGTGAAACAGATCAGAAGGTATTTGATTGTGTTGGCTGTCTTAGCGCTGGCCTGTCTGTATGGTCTCACGCTGTATCCCCACAGCCCGGTCCTCCCCTCGGGCGGCTCCCTGGAAGCGCCGTCAGCCCTGCACTTTTTGGGGACGGACAATCTGGGAATTGATATATTCGCACAGCTATCAAAGGGCTTTTATCTGAGCATGATGACAGGGGTGATAACGGCCTTCCTTTCATTTTTGGCCGGGGGAATCCTTGGGGTGCTGTCAGGATACCGGGGAGGCAGGACGGACTGGGTTATTTCTTTTATGATCAATGTATTTCTGGCGGTTCCCCAGCTCCCGGTCATGATTGTGATCGGGGCTTTCTGGGGGCAGAGTATCTGGAATATCATCTGGATTATTTCTGCATTTTCCTGGGCGCCCATCGCTAAACAGGTGAGGGCCAAGGTGATGTCGGTGAGAAAAAGGGAATACACCGTTCTGGCAAAAAGTTATGGGGCCGGCCCCTGGTATATTGTGAGGAAACATATGCTTGGGGAAGTTTTTCCGCTTTTGCTGGTCAATTCCATAGCTGTGACGGGAAAGACCATTGTCCAGGAATCATCCCTGGCCTATCTGGGACTTTCCGATCCGTTGGCAAAATCATGGGGGCTTATGATACAGAAGGCCGCTTCATTTTCGGGAATTTATTTTACGGAGTACTGGAAATGGTGGCTGGTTCCGCCGGTAGCAATGCTGGTGGTTACGATTTTATGCCTGCGGCTTCTGTCCCAGGCAGCTGAGAACTATTTGTTGGAGGAAAGAGGTTGAATATAAACGAGAATGAATGGACCGGCGCTTCCGGAAAAGAAGTTTTAAATGTGGACCGGCTGGAGGTTTCCTATCCGGGATTTACTCTGGGGCCTTGTTCCTTTGGAATGAAGGAAGGGGAAATCCTGGCGGTGGCAGGGGAGTCGGGCAGCGGGAAAACTACTCTGGCCCGGGCTTTGTCCTGTCTGCTGGAAGGGGATTTCCAGATGTCGGGAGAGGTTGTCACAGCCGGTTATTGCGTATATAATATGAGAGAGAAAGAACGGAAGAAAATCAGGATGGAGGCATTTTCCATCGTGTTCCAGAACTCCGGGGAATGGCTGAATCCGTCCATGAAGCTGAAAGAGCAGTTGGCAGAAACCTTAATAAAAAAATATCCCAAAGAAATGCACCGGGAAAAGATGGAATATCTGATGGAACTGACCGGGCTGAAAACAGAGGATCTGGAGCGGTATCCAAAAGAATTATCCGGCGGTATGGCCCAGAAGTTTTTGCTGGCGAATGCGATGGCTCTGAGCCCCAAACTGGTGATTCTGGATGAACCCACCAGTTCCATGGATGCCAAATCCAGGAAGGCATTCATGGAGATGATCAGGATGATGAATGAACGGTATCACACCGCATTTTTGCTGATCACCCATGACCTGCGCCTGGCGAAGGAACTGAGCAGCCGGATTCTGGTTCTGTATGGCGGGACTGTGGAGGAGATGGGGGATACGGATCAGGTGCTTAACCGTCCCAGACATCCTTATACCC
>JAGZXV010000227.1 GCA_018378255.1 Clostridiaceae bacterium
GTGTAGCTTCTTGAAAGTTATTATCGCATGAAGTAGAGGTTTTGAAAATCTTTCATCACTATTTGTGCCGCGCCTGAAGGCGCGCGGAATGGAGATTTATATGAAAAGGCCGAAACAGACCTATACTGAGGTATTCGATAATCGGACGTTATTAGCGGAGTTTTATATTAATTTACAAGGGAGGGATACAGCTAAATCAATGAACTGATATATACAAATATGTATAAAGTAATTAAATAGTAATTTTTCGAATACTCGTGATATAGTGGGAGATTTTATGCAAAATATTTGGTTCTGTAAAACATTTAGGCACTGGAAAAGCAGAAAGGAACAGATATGAAAATTGTAATATTGGATGGTTATATTAAGAACCCGGGAGATTTAAGCTGGAGCCGCTACGAGGAGCTAGGCGACTTGACGATTTATGACAGAACGCAGGCTGAGGATACAAAGCTCATTATTGAACGAATAGGGGATGCCGAGGCCGTTCTGGTATCCAGTGTGCCTCTTAACAGGGAGGTAATTGAAAATTGTACCACTATCCGCTACATAGGAGTTTTATCGACCGGATATGACGGGGTGGATATCAAAGCAGCCAGGGAAAGGAATATCCCTGTATGCAATATCCCAACGTACGGGACTAACTCCGTATCTCAGTTTACCATTGCATTACTGTTGGAGATATGCAACCGTGTTGGGCACCACGATGAAGCTGTAAAAGCGGGAAGATGGGGGCAGCAGCCTGATTTCTGCTTCTGGGATTATCCTTTGATTGAACTGTCGGGGAAAACGATGGGCGTCATTGGATTTGGACGGATTGGACAGCAGACAGCCGCTGCTGCCGCTGCGCTGGGAATGAAGCTCCTTTATAACGACGGATTCAGAAAGCCGGAACTGGAGACGGAAAATTGCAGGTTTGCCGACAGGGATGAACTGTTCGAAAAGTCGGACGTCATTGCACTGCACTGCCCGCTGTTCCCGGATACAAAAGGTCTGATTAACCGGAATACAATTGCGAAAATGAAGGACGGCGTAATCCTGCTGAACAGTTCCAGGGGCGCTCTTGTTGTTGATGAAGATCTGGCGGAAGCGTTAAACAGCGGAAAAGTATATGCGGCAGGGCTGGATGTGGTATCAGAGGAGCCGATTTCTATGGATAACCCCCTTCTTTCGGCGCCGAACTGTATTATTACACCTCATATCGCTTGGGCTGCTAAGGAAAGCCGGGCCAAACTGTTAGATTTAGGTGCTGATAACCTGGCGGCGTTTGCGGCAGGGAATCCGGTGAATTTGGTGAACTGATATAATTGACTATTAAGCCCCGGAATCTATTTTCGGGGCAATAAAATATCATTGCTAAGGAGTCGATCTTCATTTTTTGAGCCATAAGCAATCCATTTCGGTTCCAGTTTTGCAGCAAATGTGGCTTTTACATTTTCCATGTTGTCCATACAATCATTTTGTCGGCTCACAGCCTTCGATGTAATACGCTTCGCTGGATTCACCTGTGATTTCTTCCAGCATACGATGGAGTCTTATTCGCTCCTGCTCCATGCAGAATTGCTGGTCCTCATTTTCCCCATCTTTGGGAATCAGGGAAATGGCATAAAGTCCGTTATCCATATAGAACTTATCGTTTTTCAAGAGAAAACGGCACACTTCTTGTCCATCCAAAAGAAGCACAAACATGAATTTTTTTTAGGATAATCGATCACGGCTTCATCGGCTGTTGAAATGAGCTTGCCCGCAGCAAGGGCCGAAGCAAAAATCTCCCCCTGTTCTCTGCTGAGCGGATACCAGTCCCTGTTATAATAAAGCCCTATGCCAACAGGTGTTTTATAATCCGTCGTTCCGCCAAACATGAGATAGAAATTATCAAAATTTCTATTCTCATTTTGCCACTTTTCTGAATGTTTCAAAAAATCAGGTCTGTCCGGGGATAGGAGTTTCTTCCTCAAATCCATGTCCCAACATTCATTTTCAAATAATCCATCCGCATATGAATCTGTAAAAACAAAGTTTTCCAGCGACCAATCTTCCTTCTGGCTGTTTTGATAGTCAATTGTTCCGTCTGTGTGCCAGGGCTCCCTTTTAATTAGATAGCCTAAGCTGTCAAAGGTAAGATAATTTCCCTTTCCGGTATTCCACTGATCGAACTGGTCCGGATAATAGGGCGTTATGGAGGCGATGATTCCGTTCTTGTGAAAGGAGATCTCTTTTTTAATGATCTTTCCATTGCAAACACAAACTGCGTATCGGATTTTATAGTTTTGATTGAACGCTGTGTAAACGGTATCCAAGACTACATAATCTCCCCAGGTTTGTGTTTCTTCCCTAAGAACTTTTTCATAATCCTGATGAATTGGGATGGCAATGCCGGCGTTTTGAATATCGTCTGCTTCCAGCAGCGAGGACGGACTGGAATAGGACACCGCCAGTGGTTCATCAGGCGTTTGTGTATGCCCGAGCAGCTGACCCTCGTAATAGTATTCAAATCCATTTGCTTTTGCTTTGACCGGATTTAACCGGAGCTTGTCAAAGAACGATCTTCTGAATCCGGTATATAGATTCCCATCCTTGTGATAAGCCAAATAGACGCCATCTTTGTCTTGTCGTATTTCCAGTGCCGGCTCATAAGTGACTCCGGTGTAAAAATAACTTTCAAAACAACTCAGAACTGAGTAGGCGCCTTTTGAATATTTCGCAAGGACGAGATAAGAAACAATCGTCATCATCAAGATACCAGAAACGATAAAAGTCTGACCAAAGAAAATGCTCCCATTTTTCAGAATCGATAATCCAATGAGAACCACCGTTAAAAAACCAAGGAACAGCACAGCAAGAAGAAACAGGAAAAATCCAAAACTTATAATCCCTATCCAGCTCATAGTATCCTCACTTTCCTTACCGTCCAGACTGTCTGTAACCCTCCCGGATAAGTATATTAAAGAAATACGTATGTTTCATTGTTGAATCACCACAACAAACCAAACACAAATACAACAACCCGCTATGTTTACTTTATCATTATTTTGTCTATTCAACAACTGCACATCTATATTATTTATTCGTCCACCGCCTCATTTAAGATGATTTTAACACTTTGGCAAATTTCAGGCCAAAGGTCTGACCGACAGAATCAACCCGTACCGGCATTGTGAAATACCACTTTGAGATTGGGGCGGAAAGGAAAATTTTAATTGGATATGATTTGACGGGAGGGCGGCTGAGTGGCAAAAGTGCCAAAAAGACCGGCATATCGGATTGAAACATCCGATATGCCGGTTATAAAGTTTTACTCTCACCAGGCTGCAGTTTCCATATTTTGCAGACCGCTATTTTTCGGAATCAGGCAGCTCATAGCTGACTTCCACATTGACCTTCCCGCTGTTAAATCTGACTCTTCCAAAAACAAATGCAAATGCTACAACGGCCAGATTCGCGGCCAGTAACGGCAGCGGCAGTTCAACTGAAGACATAAATCCGGAGAAGATAATTACACACAAATCCAGAATACCGATGGCTTTTAAAGCAGTATTACTGATATAAAAATCTGATTTTTTCCAGGCCTCGGGCATTACCTTCGGTAATCTCAATAAACTTAAAACGATCATGAATTTCGTAATGGAGCCGACGGTGATGGTTATATCACTAATCACGCCGATGTCAAAATCCAATACGATCGGCACAAAACCGATGACATAATAGATACCTAATAAAATGATAGGTGTTCTGAATTTAGGATGTAATCTGGCGAGGGATAACGGATACCAGCCGTCATTACATGCCTGCATTAAAGGTTTTGTACATGAGGCAATGGAGCTGTTCAAGGTTGTAATCAGCGCCATCCAGGCACCTCCGATGACAAAAAGATAATAAAGCGGTTTGGAAAGGATGGTTCCGGCAACAACGGTTAAAGGCTGGTTTGCAACCTGCTCAACAGGGAGAACGCCTGCGGCCACGACGCCCAGCAGCCCATAAAAGACAGCTATGCCGACGGTTGACAGCAGCATGACCCTGGGAATATCTTTGGTGGGATTTTTTGCTTCCGCGCTCAGTGATGTGATTCCCTGTGCGCCGTCACACGTATAGCTCATGAGAATAGCGGCTCTCCACAGTCCGCGGAACCCTCCGGTCATCCAACTGCTCTTTTCAAAATAGTTTGGATCCAGACGGGTAAGCCCGATTACCGTAAATATTGTCAGCGATATAATCAGCAGCGCTACCGCCAGGGTTTGAAACTTTGCAAAAACGTTAACTCCAAAAACATTGATCGCAAACAGCAGGGTCAATATTCCGAGCGCAATGGCCTTCCTTGTGATCCATGGAAGAAACGGCATTGCATAATCTGCAAATGAAAGAGCGTACATGGACAGTGTAACGCTGGTAAGCAGTGAAATCATGGAGTAGGTTCCGGTCCATCTGGGTCCGAGCAGTGTTCCTACCATGGAATAGTCGCCGCCCCTGAATCTTGCCACCGAATTAAGAAATATCTGTGGTGATCTTGCTAATAATGTAATGAAACCGCCTATAATAAAAGCGACAAATATCGAACGCCCCGTACGGCCGATACCAATTCCGGTCAATGACATGATACCGGAACCTATGATTGCTCCGGTAGCAATCGCCATTAAATCCCAAAAACCCAATACTCTTTTCAAATCTTTTGTTGATGTTAATTTCTCCGACATTACGGCTCCTTTCATCAGCCCAGTCCACACTTTCCGTGTTAGAGCCTGTTTGAAAATTCATTCCTGTCATCTGCACGCCCCACTTTGCGGCATATTTGGCCCAAATTCAGTCAGCGTAGCCCACTACGCCTCCTTCATTCGGGCTAAATCTCCCACAAAGTGTGACGCACAGCTGACAGAAAGCAATTTTCAGACACGCGCTAGTTCGACTGGCTGCTATTCTTTATAATTTTTTTCAAATTCAGCTTTGATTTTTCCAAGTTCTTCCGGATTGGTTCCGATTCTGTAACCTGTAAGCGCCATGAGCTTACCTGCCAGGATACTCTGATCAAGAGGAAATTCATTTCCCGTGATTGCAGCCGTTTCATCGGCATGGCCGACAGGCGCTGGTTCATCCTCTCCCACAATCGGGAATGTGATTTCAACACTGGGGATTTTATAAGCTACACAGCCTAAATCCGAAGACGCCTTCGGCAGGGCGCCGAAAGAGAATCTGGATTCATCAATGCCAAGATCCGGAGCGTATTTGGCAGCCAGCCGGTATAAGCCGGGAACCGGCGTAGCGCAGTACCATGGAGCGTCCCATTTATAGAGTGCGGTGGTATCTGTCATCAGCTCTGCGCCTTTGATAATGTTGTCAACTCGTTTCATTAATGCATTCAGTTCGGCCGAATCGTTTGTCCTCAGCTCCACATTAAGAGTTGCAAGATCCGGAACGGAATTGGCGGCTGTACCTCCGTTTGAGATGATGTAGTGAATCCGGTTTGTTTCCAGCATATGTTCTCTTAAAAATTCCAAACCCATGGTGGTGAGAATAACCGCGTCTAAAGCGCTTCTCCCCTTTTCCGGTGACGATGAAGCATGGGAGGATCTGCCTTTGAAAGTCAGCCAGTTATCATGAGTCGGCCATACGATGGCCTTTCCGGTAACTTCCGAACCCCAGTCCGAACCATAGTGGCTGGTAAGCATAAGATCCACTTCATCCATATATCCGCCTTCCAGAATATAATGTTTGGAGCCTTCCAGTTCTTCTGCGGGGGTTCCAAACACAATAACCGATCCCGTTGTCTGAAAGACTTCTTTTAATCCCAGGGCAGCCGCAAATCCGGCGGATGCGATAAGATTATGGCCGCAGGCATGGCCATTGGGCAGAGCATCATACTCAAGCATGATACCAATGACAGGGCCGCCTTCTTTTCCCTTAAAAACAGCTTTGAACGCTGTCGGCATATCAATTTTGTGGTCAAACTTGGGATGTTTCCCAACCAGCCCTCTTTGTACCTCAAACCCTTCCTTTTCCAGCTCATCCATTAACAATGCGGAAGAATTGAATTCTTCCCATCCCACTTCCCTGAACTCCCAAATCTTCCTTCCGGTTTTGTGGATTTTTTTTCTGTTCCTGTCGATTGCTTCCATCATTCGAGTTTCTACAGAATTCATTTTCTCCTTTACCCTCCATACTTTTCATAGTTATATATCCTCCAGCCGCTCTGTTTCAGCGGCATGGTTATCATTATAATCTCAGGCCGTTAAAAGAACGTTAATATTTATGCCGCTTTTATAAAAATACAAAAAAAGACTACAGATTTTCTTTTTTTGAAATCTGTAGTCAAATTAGCATCCAAATCGGAAATGAAAACGTGTCATATATTATTTTGGAGGTTTCGCAGAGTATCTGCCTTTTCCGGATATCCGCTGTATTCATATTGCCGTATCGTAAACGGAAGCAGCTCCAGCCATCGTTCCCCATTCTTCTGATTTTCGTAAAATCTCGCGACGGCATGGTGCCAGAGCCGTCTTTTTCCCATGGAGAGATGCTGATAAACATAGTCTTTATAAAACCGGTGCCGGAATTTATAAATAATATAATCGTCCCATGTCTGTTCCACGACAAAACGAGTCAGAAGAAGCTGTTCCAGCACTTCGATCAGCTCCATCCGATCCATTTCCACCAACAGCTCCAGCTCCTCCAGCTCCGCATGCTCCACAAAAATCGACAGAGCGTCCAATACCTTTCTCTGCTCTTTGGTAAGCTTTTCCAGCCATAACTGTATCAGCATGTCGATTCTCGGCAGCGGCCGTCCTTCCTTCCAGCCGTCCTGCCGGATCATATTCAGTGTATCCATCAATACAAGCGCGTTTCCCTCTGTGCGAAGAAAAATCTCACGGGTGCTGATTCCGGCATCGCCGCATCCTTGCAATGCATTTCCAGCAATTTCGGTTGTCTCCGCCTCCGTGAAGCACGAAAGAGGAAGAGTAGTAATGATATCCCGCTCACGCAGCGCTGCAAGGAGCCCGCGGATATCCTGTTCGCCGTCAATACGGCAGGTCGCAATCATAAAAACCTGCCGGTTGCCCAGTTCTATCATGACACGCTGCAATAGCCGGCGGCTGACGATATCCATCCATTGGAGGCTGTCAAAGTATAAAATAATTCGCCATCGGCCGGCAAGCTCCTTCAACAGATTCAGTACCCCGTTCTCCAAAGCCATATAACTTAAATATTCCCCGTTTCCGCCGTGAACCACGTCCGGATTCTCCGTTGCCATTCCTGTAAGTACGAGATGAATCAGTGCTGTGCTGCTTTCCGTCAGACGGATTTTCCCTTCATTCTGAAGATTTTCAAGCTGTTTGAAAAGATCCCGCCATGATTTTAAGGGAAAGTCGGCTTCCGCGCAGTAACAGTGGGAGACAAGCTCAAGGACGCCTGCGTCACGGTTCATCTCATAAATCTGCTGCATCAGAGCTGTTTTACCGACTCCCACTTCGCCTTCAATGACAACTGAGGCAGACGGTTCATGATTTAAGAACCAGAAAATCCGTTCATCAATGTATTGAAGCTCCGCCAGCCGTCCGAAGAAATGATCCTTGCGATCCGTTTTTCGGATAAGCGAAACTTCTTTCCGGTGGAACATGGTCCGGAACAGCAATTCCACCGCATGGGAAGGCTCCTCGTCCAGATCCCTCCGCAGGCATTTTACATACTCATGATACATCTGGATTCCCCAATCGTATTTCTCGGCCTGCATATAGCATTTCATTCCGGTCAGGACCATTTCCTCATCCCATGGTTTCCAATATTCCCACGTGCCAATCAGACGCCGGAGCCTCGTTATATCACGGCAGACCAAAGGCTCGGCCAGCTCTGATTTAATATAATCCAGGCACCTGGAGAGCTGGATACGTCTTTTGTTTTCCACCCAGACTTCAAATTCCGGGCAGTCTTTGAGATAGAAAAAATCGAGAAATCTGTCCTGCCGGAGAGCAAAATCCGCTTCGGGTAAATCCCATTCCGATCCGAAACCGAATTTAGGATTCAGTTCCAGAGAATTTTTCCCATGCAGCAGGATGGCGTCTTTATCCAGGCAGCGCCGGATTTGAAAGAGAGCCTGCCTTAAATTTTTGCGTCCGGAGGATTCATCGCTGGAGCCCCAGAAGACGGATATTAGTTCGTCCCGGTTGACCTTTTTCTCCACACAGAGATAATAAAAAATCCCTTCCGCTTTGCGATAAGGAAAATGGACAATCCTGCCATTATTAAACACACCCGGTATCCCGAGAAGCGTCACCTGATATTCTGACATATCTGTAATCCCCCCCTGTTATA
>JAGZXV010000228.1 GCA_018378255.1 Clostridiaceae bacterium
TGAAGGGCGCATAGCGGGCTATGTAACCTGAATTCGGGGCAAATATACCGCAAAGTGGGACGTGCAGATGGCGGAAATGAATTTTCAAACACACTCTAGGACAGAAAAAAAGGAAAATGAAGGGTACCGAGAGCATTCATCGAGAATTTCTGAAGAAATTTTCGATTCAGGCTCTCTAAATCGCTGACTTTGAGGTCAGCGATTTCCCCTCCATTTTCCTTTTTTTCTGTCCAAGAGCTGCCGACGGCCGGAACAAATCGCTGAAACCGCGAACCGTGATCCGTGCTCCAGCGTCTCCGGTCCCTCTCCGCTGGCCCGCGCCGCCGCGTATCCAGCCCGGTTCACACCGCCTCTCCCCGCTTTCCTGCGTAACGATCGCCAATAAAACATAAATTCAAAAAACATGATGTGTAAGCGAATAAACCCCAGCATCTCGGGGACATAATATGTAGCATGGAAAAGATAAAACAAATAGAGAGACTGCCAATTAATTTTTTTAAATGCGGTATCGCAGGATGGTGTTTGGAAGTTATTTTTACTTCAGTGGAATCGATCATGGCCGGAGATTGGAGGCTGATGGGCAAGACATCCCTTCTCATGTTTCCCATTTATGGAATGGGAGCCCTTCTAGGTCCGGTAGGAAATTTACTGGATAAGTGGATTCCTGATCTGCAGACAGGAGGGCTTAATACGACGGACCGGATGGTACGCCACGGGATGCTTTATATGGTCCTTATTTTTGTTGCGGAATACATTTCAGGGACATATCTCAGGGCAAAAGGCGTGTGCCCATGGGACTATACGGGGCGGCATACCAATATCCACGGGCTGATCCGCCTGGATTTCGCTCCGCTGTGGTTTGGGACAGGACTGCTGTTTGAACAGATTACTAAGAAGAAAGGAAGCTAGAATCGTTGACGAAAGATGGATATCAGCATATAATCAAAGTGATTAAATGCGTAAAATATACAGAAGGAAGAGAAGAAAATGATAAGGTTCATATTGGTGGCGCTCACCGTAATTGTGTTTTTGGTTCTCAGCATACCGCTTCTTTTAATTGAAGCCGCAGTTGGGAAGATCAGCCCTAAAAAACGGGACGAACAGAGTCTTAGGATTGTACAGAGAGTTTTCCGGTTTATTCTTGTATTGGCAGGAGTACGGATTACTGTGAAAGGATTGGATAATATACCAAAGGATCAGGCGGTTTTATATGTGGGAAACCATAGAAGCTATTTTGATATTTTGACCGGATATGTGACGGTGCCCGGGCTGACCGGTTTTGTGGCAAAGAAAGAGATGCTGCGTTATCCGCTTTTATCCAATTGGATGACGAATGTAAACTGCCTGTTTCTGGACCGGAAGAATATGAAAGAGGGCTTAAAGACGATTCTGACCGGTATCGAAAAAGTGAAAAGTGGAATCTCCATCTGGATATTCCCGGAAGGGACCAGAAACCGCAGTGAAGATGTGAGGGATATGATGGAATTTAAGGAGGGAAGCCTTAAAATAGCTGAAAAGTCAGGTTGTCCGGTGATTCCGGTGGCATTGACTGGAACGGCAGAAGTATTTGAAAGCCACTTCCCATTTATCCGTCCCTCCCATGTTACCATTCAGTTCGGAACTCCGATCATGATAAAGGAGCTGGAGCCGGAACAGCGGAAAAGGGCAGGAGCTTATACAAGAAGCAAAATTGAAGAAATGATAGAAAAGGAACTGAGCGCATGAAAGAGTTAAACTTACAGGAGATAAGAGGACAGCTGGACATAATCGATGCACAGATCGTGGAGCTGTTTGAAAAAAGGATGCAGCTTTGCGCGGATGTGGCGGAGTTTAAGATAGGAACGGGCAAGGCCGTATTTGACAAAGAGAGAGAACAGCAGAAGATAGCGTCAGTGACCGGCATGGCACATGGAGAATTTAATAAGAAAGCAGTGGATGAGCTGTTTTCCCAGATTATGACCATCAGCCGGAGACTGCAGTACCAGCTTTTAGAACAGCATGGGAAGGCCATGGAGATGGGCTTTACCCAGGTGGATCATCTCCCGACAGAAGGGATCCGGGTTGTTTATCAGGGATTGGAAGGCGCATACAGCCATGCTGCCGCACTTTCTTACTTTGGAGAAGAGGTTAACGCATATCATGTCCCCATGTTTGAAGATGCAATGAAGGCAGTACAGGACGGAGAAGCCGACTATGCGGTAATTCCCATTGAAAATTCCTCCGCAGGCGCAGTAATCGATACTTATGACCTGATGATAAAGTATGACAATACCATCGTGGCCGAGATATTGCTGCCCATTAACCACGCGCTTTTAGGCGTTCCGGGAGCATGTATAGAGGATATTAAAACTGTTTATTCCCATCCCCAGAGCCTGATGCAGTGTTCCGAGTACCTTAACAGCAACAGGCAGTGGCGCCAGATCAGCATGCCCAATAACGCGGTAGCGGCCAAAAAGGTGACGGATGACCAGGATAAAACCCAGGCGGCGGTGGCCGGTGTTACAGCAGGACGGCTGTATGGGCTTAACGTGCTGAAGGAATGCATTAACCACAATAAAGACAATACCACAAGGTTTGTAGTCCTCTGCAAAAAGCCGGTGTTCCGCGAATCGGCAAGCAAGGTCAGCATATGCTTTGAATTGCCCCATCACAGCGGAACGCTCTATAATATGCTGGGGAATTTCATCTATAACGGCGTGAATATGGTGATGATTGAATCCCGTCCGATTCTCGGAAGAAACTGGGAATACCGCTTCTTTGTGGATATCGAAGGAAAATTAAGCGATGCTTCCATACAGAATTCACTGAAAGGAATTTCAGAGGAGGCCAGCTATTTCAGGATTTTAGGAAATTATTGATGGGACGAGGATTGAGGGCAGGAATGATGAAAACGAAACAATTGGTTATTTACCGTAATTTTAAATATCAGCAGGTATTTGACGACATGGCGGAACTGCTGGCTGGAAAAGAGGCATTAAACGATTCCTTTGTATGCGCAAACAAGCTGATCGAACTGGCATCTACATATGGATTTGAAGGAAATTTGTGGCACTGTTTTCTGGCATTCTGTATGGCAAATCATGAAAATGCATACAGCACTGCCTGCGAGATCGTAGGAGAGGTGCAGGGCAGTTTAAATGATCTGGTAATGCAGGATTTCAGGATATTCAAGCAGCTGTTTGATTTAGATATCAGAAAGCTCGATCAGAACGGCCAGGGAATCTGGCATGCCATGGCAGCTTACCGGCCGTCCAATGGAAACAGCAAGGTATTCAATAAGAGAATCCGCGACAGGATCGTAAAGCTGGCCGTTTCACTGGAAGAAGCTGAGGACGAGATGGTGTTTAAGCAGGTGGTGACCGGATTTTATAAAGAATTCGGCGTTGGCAAGTTCGGCCTCAACAAGGCGTTCCGCTTAGAAGAGTCAGCCACCGACGTGAACATTGACCCGATCACCAATGTGGAACATGTATATCTGAAAGATATTATCGGATACGAGCTTCAGAAACAGAAGCTGATCGAGAATACGGAGGCATTTATCAAGGGAAAAGCGGCCAACAACGCCCTTCTTTACGGCGATGCCGGAACCGGAAAGTCCTCCTGTATCAAGGCCATTTTAAACGAATATTATGATCAGGGTCTGCGTATTATCGAAGTGTACAAGCATCAGTTCCGCATGCTTTCCGATGTGTTGGAACAGGTGAAGGACCGGAACTATAAATTTATTATTTACATGGATGATCTCTCCTTTGAGGACTGTGAATCCGAGTATAAATATTTAAAGGCGATCATTGAAGGCGGCCTGGGCAGGAAACCCAAGAATGTGCTGATCTATGCCACCTCAAACCGCCGTCATCTGATCCGTGAAAAGTTCAGCGATAAGCGGGAAGCCCAGGATGAACTTCATGAAAATGATACGGTTCAGGAGAAACTGTCCCTGGCCGCAAGATTCGGCGTCAGCATCTATTTCGGTGCGCCGGATAAGAAGCAGTTCCAGAATATCGTAAAAACCCTGGCGGAGAAATATAATGTGGTGATGCCGGAAGAAGAGCTTCTTTTGGAAGCAAACCGCTGGGAACTGAGCCACGGAGGCCTTTCAGGGAGAACGGCCAGCCAGTTTATCACCCATCTTTTAGGTAAGATGGAGGCTTGAGCTAACTAAAGCTTTACATAGAATTTACATACATTTAATAAAAAACAATTTGTTCGCCTGTTAAGATACAGGCAGGTATGGTTAGGTAAATTTCCGGATGCCGGGAGGAGGAATTAGTATGGCAGCGCATATGTTTGCAGCAATTGATGTGGGTTCATTTGAACTGGAACTTGGCATCTATGAGATCACTACAAAAAATGGAATACGGGAGGTAGATCACCTGCGCCATGTAATTGCCCTCGGTAAGGATACCTACAACACGGGGAAAATCAGCTATGAACTGGCGGATGAAACCTGTAAAGTGCTGGAGGATTTCGTAAATGTCATGAAAGCCTATGGGGTTGCCGAATACAGGGCTTACGCCACCAGCGCCATGAGAGAAGCCAAAAACAGCCAGATCGTGCTGGACCAGATCCGCGTGCGCACCGGCATTGAAGTGAAGATCATCAGCAACTCCGAACAGCGTTTTATCAGCTATAAGGCGATTGCATCCAAGGCCAGCGAATTTGATAAAACGATTCAGAAGGGAACCGCCATTGTAGACGTAGGGTTTGGAAGTATGCAGATTTCCCTGTTTGATAAAGAAGCCCTTGTGTCCACCCAGAACCTGATGCTGGGCGTGCTGAGGATCAGGGAGCTGTTCGCTTCGATACCTGCGGAATCTGCCGTCCACCAGAAGATGATTGAGGAACTGGTGGATAATGAACTGTTCACATTCAGGAAAATGTATCTGAAAGAGCGGGATATCAAGAATATCATCGGCATCGGTGAGAGCGTTTTGTACCTGGCTAAAAGAAGCGACGGTGAAAGACCGGCCAATCGGATCAGCGCGGAACAGTTCCAGCAGTTTTATGACAGGCTGATCAACCTGTCCATGGATCAGGTGGAAGAACGGTTTGGTGTAAATGAAGAATATGCGGCGCTGCTGCTTCCAAGCGCCATCATCTATAAGCGGATTCTGGAGATCACAGGAGCAGAGATGTTCTGGGTTCCGGGAATCCGGCTCTGCGACGGCATTGTTGCGGAATATGCAGACGAAAAACGTCTTGTCAGGCTGTCCCATAATTTTGAAGAAGACATTCTGGTGGCTTCCCGCAACATGTCAAAGCGTTATAAATGCCATACCAGCCACATTCAGATCATTGAGAAGTATGTGCTGGACATTTTTGATACGACGAAACGGTTTCACGGGCTGGGACAGAGGGAGCGCCTTCTTTTGAGGATTGCGACGATTCTCCATGACTGCGGAAAATTCATCAGCATGAAAAATCCTAGCCAATGCGGCTATTATATAATCATGGCTACGGAAATTATCGGATTATCCCATTCGGAAAGGGCCATTATCGCCAATGTGGTCCGGTATAATGTGGAAGAATTCGGTTATAACCAGATCAAATCAGGGGAGACGATTTTAATTGGAAAGCTGACGGCCATGCTCCGTCTGGCCAACGCCCTGGACCGGAGCCATAATCTGAAACTTTCAGACTGCCGGATGGCGGTAAAAGCCGGTCAGTTGGTGATCACTACCGACAACAGCGAGGACATTACGCTGGAGGCTACGGCATTCCGTCAAAAAGCGGATTTCTTTGAAGAAATTATGGGAATCCGTCCGGTGTTGAAACAGAAAAGGAAAGTGTAGGTTGAGTGAACTTTGAAACACTTCTGAATGGAGGAAAAAATGGCTGAAACGGATGTGAAATTTTTAAAACCTGAAAATTATGTAAACCGGGAACTGAGCTGGCTGGAATTTAATTACCGGGTATTGAGCGAAGCCAGAGACAAGAGCCTGCCATTATTTGAGCGCCTGAAATTTTTGAGCATTACCGCTTCCAACCTGGATGAATTTTTTATGGTGCGGGTAGCCTCTTTAAAGGATATGGTGCATGCCAAATATGAAAAACCCGATATCGCAGGCTTAAAGCCGATTGAACAGCTGGAAAAGATCAGCGTGAAAACCCACGAACTGGTAGGGGTTCAGTATTCTACCTATAACCGTTCCCTTCTGCCTGCCCTGAAGCAGAACGGTCTTCATTTAGTCACCAGCCATGAAGACCTGGATGAAGTGCAGGCCGCCTGGGTTGACCAGTATTTTAAAGAAAACGTGTATCCGGTGGTAACGCCCATGGCGGTGGATTCGTCCCGTCCGTTTCCGCTGGTCTATAATAAGTCTTTGAACATAGCCGCCCTGGTCCAGAAGAAAGGCGGCAAGGGGGAACTGGAATTTGCCATGGTGCAGGTGCCCAGCGTTCTTCCTAGAATTGTGGAGATCGGGATAGGGGAAGAAAAGACGGTGATTCTGCTGGAAGAGATCATCGAGCGCAATATCAAATCCCTGTTCCTCAACTATGAAATCGTTTCCGCCCATCCGTTCCGCATCATGAGAAATGCGGATCTTACCATTGATGAAGAAGAGGCGGAAGATCTTCTTCAGGAAATTGAAAAGCAGCTGAAGAAACGCCAGTGGGGCGAAGCGATCCGCCTGGAGGTTGAGGAAAAGGTGGACAAACGCCTTCTGAAAATCCTCAGAAAAGAGCTGTCTTTGTCGGCCGCCGATATCTTTGAAATCAACGGCCCCTTAGACCTCACTTTTTTAATGAAGCTTTACGGGCTGAAAGGGTTTGATCATTTAAAGGCGCCCACATACACGCCTCAGCCGGTGCCGGCCCTCATGAATGACGATGATATATTCACCAATATCCGAAAAGGCGATATTCTGCTTCACCATCCATATGAGACATTTGCCCCGGTGGTGGAATTCATTCAAAAAGCGGCCCAGGACCCGGATGTGCTGGCCATTAAGCAGACCCTGTACCGCGTCAGCGGCAATTCTCCGATCATAGCCGCTCTGGCCCAGGCTGCGGATAACGGAAAACAGGTATCCGTCCTGGTAGAACTGAAGGCCCGATTCGACGAAGAAAACAACATCATATGGGCAAAAAAACTGGAAAAAGCCGGATGTCACGTGATCTACGGCCTGCTGGGCTTAAAGACCCACAGCAAGATCACCCTGATCGTAAGACGGGAGGAAGACGGTATCCGCCGCTACGTCCATTTGGGCACCGGCAACTACAACGATTCCACGGCTAAACTTTATACGGACTGCGGCCTTTTCACCTGCCATCCCCAGATTGGTGAGGACGCCACCGCCGTATTCAACATGCTGTCCGGCTATTCCGAGCCCCTCAGCTGGAACCGCCTTTCCGTGGCTCCGATCTGGCTCAGGAAACGTTTCATGCGTATGATCAGCCGGGAAGCGGAAAACGCCCGGAACAAGAAACCGGCCCGTATCATAGTAAAAGTCAACTCCCTCTGCGACAAAGACATCATAGCCGCCCTTTATGAAGCATCCTGTGCCGGCGTGCAGATCGATATGATCATCCGCGGAATCTGCTGTCTGAAAGCGGGAGTTCCCGGCATCAGTGAGAACATCCATGTCCGTTCCATCGTAGGCAATTTCCTGGAACACAGCCGTATCTTCTATTTTGAAAATGACGGTTCCCCGGAAATCTACATGGGCAGCGCCGACTGGATGCCCCGTAACTTAGACCGCCGCGTGGAGATCACCTTCCCCATCATGGACGAAACGCTAAAAGAAGAAGTCTACCACATCCTGGATGTCCAGCTAAAAGACAACGTAAAAGCCCACATCCTCCAGCCCGACGGCACCTACGAAAAAGTGGACAAACGCGGCAAAGAACTAATCTGCGCCCAGGAAACCTTCTGCCAGGAAGCCATCCAGGCCGCCAAAGCCGAAAAAGTAAAAGCCGAACCCATAAACAAACGCGTCTTCCACCCAATCGAAAGCCACGTTTGAAAATAAAATGTCACTTCGCTTTTTTACTCCCCTTCCCCCGTAAATCCTCTTTTCCCAAGCCTGCGATACCCAGCTAAGAAACCGGGATCCGGCGGGGCGGCGGACGTATGTGGGCGAAGGGCGACTGATGGAAGAGATCGGGATATCTTAGCAAAAATGAGACAGAAAAAGCAGGTGAATGTTGAAAACCGAATCAACATTCAAGGCGCCTGGAGAGGTAATGTCATGAGGAGATTACCTCGACTGGCGCCGGTCCTGCTTTTTCTGTCTCATTTTTGCTTAGATATCCCCTCTCTGTAATCCGGAGCC
>JAGZXV010000229.1 GCA_018378255.1 Clostridiaceae bacterium
GGGAGGTGCAATCATCCCCATGATCGCTCTGGGCATTCCCGGAGACGGGACGACGGCTCTTTTGCTCGGCGGGCTGACGATCCATGGGATTGAAGCCGGACCGCTGATGCAGAGAAACTATCCGGTGTTTGTGTATATGATTTTTATGGCGGCGGTATTTGCCGCAGTAATCGCGCTGGTTGTGGAAATACTGGGAATCCGGGCATTTCCCATGCTTTTAAAGGCGCCGTACCACTATCTGTATCCGGCAATTCTGGTATTGTCACTAACCGGTGTGTACACCAATTCCGGTAATATTTTTTCCGTATTCATGGCAATGGCCTTCACTGCGCTGGGGTTGTGGATGGGATATGCAGGGATACCGACGACGCCGTTTATATTAAGCTACGTGCTGGGCGGCACGCTGGAGACTAATTTCAGGAAAGCGATCAGCTTTGCGAGAGGGGATGTGTTCATGTTCTTTAAGCGGCCTGTTTCCTGTATCCTGCTGCTGATTGTGGTGTTCTCTGTTTTGAGGCCGTACATACAGCCATTGTTTCAGAAAAAGAAAAGTGAGTAAAAGAGAATATAATAACAATTGGAAATGGCTTTCCCGATGATATGGAATTGCAGATAAAAAATAGGCAATAAATGGGTCCGCCTGGTGCAGAAATACATCAGACGGACTTTTTTGCCGGTTAAATGATTCCCGGATACTTTAAAAAGCGGGTCCGGATCAATCGGAAATAAAATCCAAAACAAAGGAATCGGGCACGATATCCGGCATGGAATCCAGAACGTTTCCGGCAATTGTATGAGCCTTTGACAGAGTATCATCCAACACTTTCCTGTCCAGAAAATGTTCAAATTTGCTGATAATGATGTAGTCCGGAATCTCGTCATAACGGATGCTGGGGAAAAGGCCGGATTCTTTATTTAAAATCAGGGTTTTTTCAAAATTGTACGGAACATATTTGCCGTAAAGAAGGAACAGATCATCATCTACCGGAAAGTTATGGATCGCGGCCAGTTGGTATAAACTGGTATTCGGACGTTTTTCCAGCTTTTGAAAGAAAATATCATACTTTAAGCAGTCCAGATAAAAACGGTGGTACTGTCCTCTGAGCAGGTATAAGGTGTTCACCCGGGTACACAGGGAGGTGTGCAGCAGCGGGTCTTCCTGGCTGGAGTAAAAATTGTCGCAACAGCGGTTGCTGTAACTAAAGAGCATATCAAGCATCAGCCCTGCCAGTTCCTGTTTGGAATGAAAGCAGTGGTTAATTAGGCCGAGACTGACGGAGGCGTGATCCGATATCTGCCGGATAGTAGTATTCTCATAGCCCTGCTGAAGAAAGAGGCGGTGGGAGGTCTGAAAGATGTCCTGGTATTTTTCATTTTTCATTGTAAAAAATTCCTTTCAAAATATAAAATAGCTATTGACAAATTACTGTAAAGTGATTATACTTTAAAGCAATAAATTGAACACGTTCAAAAACGAAGAACACGTCGGCTGTAAATGGAAGAATTACCTGATAGTGGTATGATAACAAATGTACGCTAAAAAGGCAAGCCGATATTTCCAATGGAGGAAAGCAGACCAAACAGGCTGAGTCTGCATTTTTTATACCCAATATTGAACGTGTTCAATTGTAAAAGAGAAAGGAGCCAATATGGGAAAGTACATAGTAAAAAGGATTTTATGGATGATTCCGGTCATAATCGGAATATCGTTCATACTCTATTCCATTTTGGAGATTACGCCGGGGGATCCGGTGGTCATGATTCTGGGAGAAAATGCCCCTCAGGAAAAGGTGGATCTGCTTCGTGAACAGATGGGATTAAATAAGCCGTTTCTGCAGAGGTATGTCAACTATGTAGTGGCGGCGCTTCATGGGGATTTCGGCAGTTCCTACCGGACAAAACTGCCGGCCTTTCAGGAAATCATTGCCAGATTTCCGACTACGCTGAAACTGACAGCCGGAGGTATTTCCCTCGTGATACTGATGGGAATACCGTTGGGTATCGTGGCGGCGATCAGGCAGTATTCGATATTTGACAATGTCAGCATGGTGGGGGCATTGATCCTTAACTCCATGCCCGGGTTCTGGCTGGGAATTATGCTGACGCTTTTGTTTTCCGTGAAACTGGGGCTTTTGCCGGCCACGGGAGTGAGCAGCTGGAGATCATTTATTCTGCCGTGTGTGACATTGGCCGCCGGGATGATGGCTTCGGTGGTGCGTATGACCCGTTCCAATATGCTGGAGGTAATCCGCCAGGAATACATCACCACGGCCAGGGCGAAAGGTTCTTCTGAAAAACGGATTATCATGCACCATGCCCTGCGCAATGCGCTCCTTCCGATCGTGACGATTATAGGATTGAATTTCAGCAGCCTGCTGGGAGGAACCCTGATCATTGAGACGGTGTTTAACATTCCGGGATTAGGGGCGCTTATGATAACCGCAGTCCGGTCAAAGGATGTTCCCTTAGTCATGTCGGGAGTTTTGTTTGTGGCTTTGTTAGGCGGTTTTATCAATTTGTTTGTGGATATTCTGTATGTATTTATCGACCCGAGGCTGAAATCCCAGTTTGTAAAAGGAAGAAGGTGATGGGAATGGGAAAGAATAAGAAAGTGATAGCGGAAGCCGGGCGGATGTACCAGAAGGGACAGTGGGCCATGGTCTGGCACCGGTTTCGAAAAAATAAAAGCGCTATGCTGGGGCTCATTCTGCTGATTGCACTGGTGGCGGTGGCGCTGTCGGCCGTATTTCTTGTAAATTACCAAACGGATGTGGTCGGCATGGATATGGCAAACAGAATGCAGTCTCCCAGCAGCAGCCATATTCTGGGAACGGACCATTATGGCCGTGATATTTTCGCCAGGATCATCTATGGAGCCAGGATTTCTCTGTCCATGGCAGTGATCATCATTCTGGTGTCTTTTACGGCGGGAGGCGCTGTTGGAGCCATAGCCGGATATTTTGGCGGCTGGGTGGATAATATTCTGATGAGGATTATGGATGTCTTCTATGCGATCCCATTTAACCTGTTTGCAATCTGTATCGTTGCGGCCCTGGGAGGCGGAACCTTAAACCTGATTATGGCCATGTCCATAGCTTTGATTCCTATGTTTTCCAGAATTGTCCGTTCTGCGGTGCTTCCTATCTGCGGCCAGGAATATATCGAATCGGCCAGGGCCTGCGGAACCTCTCATTTCAGAATCATTGTAAAACACGTGATTCCCAATGCGATCGGACCGATTATCGTACACGCCACACTGAACATTGCGGATACCATCAAGGCGATCGCAGGGCTGAGCTTTATCGGACTTGGAATCGCGGCGCCTCTTCCGGAATGGGGAGCCATGCTGACGGAGGGGAAAAATTACATCCGGGAATATCCGTATCTGGTTGTGGTACCCGGAGTTGCAATTATGATCGCAGCTATGAGTTTTAACCTGATTGGCGACGGCCTTCGTGACGCTCTGGACCCAAGACTGAAGAATTAGGGGGACGCTTATGAAAGAAGAGAAGCAGAGAGAAATATTACTGAAAATAGATGATTTAAATGTGGTATATGAAAATGATGCGGAAACCGTGCATGCGGTAAACGGATTAAGCCTGACCCTGGGCAGGAAGGAAACTCTGGGGCTTGTGGGTGAAACCGGGGCGGGAAAAACAACTACGGCGCTCAGCATTATGGGGCTTCTGCCTAAGAAAATAGGAAAATGTAAGTCAGGAACAATCACATTTGAAGGAAAAAACCTTCTTGAAATGGATCAGAAACAGCTGATGGGCATCCGCGGAGAAAAAATATCCATGATCTTTCAGGACCCCATGACCAGCCTGAATCCTGTCCTCACAGTAGGGGAACAGGTGAGGGAGGCATTGGAATTACATAATGAGTTAAACCGGACAAAAGAGGAAATGGATGCCAGAGTGGATGAGATGTTTGAGCTGGTGGGAATCTCAAAAGAGAGGAAACAGGAATATCCCCATCAGTTTTCAGGAGGTATGAAGCAGAGAGTGGTCATTGCCATGGCTCTGGCCTGTAATCCGGAACTGCTGATCGCCGATGAGCCTACAACCGCCCTGGATGTGACGATTCAGGCCCAGGTCCTGAATATGATGACCCGGCTGAAAGAGGAACTGGGTACGTCCATGATTATGATTACCCATGATTTGGGGATTGTGGCGGAAACCTGCGACTATGTAAATGTGGTCTATGCCGGCACGGTAGTGGAAAGCGGGACGGTAGAAGATATTTTCGAAGGAGCGCACCATCATCCTTATACGGAAGGATTGTTCCATTCTCTGCCGGATCTGGAAAGGGTCCAGAAAAGGCTGACACCGATCCAGGGGCTGATACCGGATCCCACAAATCTGCCGGATGGATGCCCGTTTCATCCGAGATGTCCTCATTGCATGGATGTGTGCAGAGAGCGGGAGCCGCAGGAGATACATATGGGAACCCAGACCATCCGATGCCATTTATACCGACAGGAGGAAGCGTAATGGAGCCATTGATTGAGATAAAAGGACTGAAAAAATATTTTAAGACTCCGGCCGGGCTTCTTCATGCGGTGGATGATGTGAACCTGTCCATCGCAAAGGGAGAGACTTTGGGAATCGTGGGAGAAAGCGGATGCGGAAAATCAACTCTGGGAAGGGTGATCATAAAGCTTCTGGAACCGACAGAAGGAAGCATTCTCTTTGATGGAACGGATATAGCCAGGATGAAAAGCCGGCAGTTAAAAGAATTCCGAAAGGATGCGCAGATCATTTTCCAGGATCCATATGCCAGTTTGAATCCGCGGATGAGCGTGTTTGACCTGATTGCGGAGCCGATGATTGTAAACCATATGGGAAAGTCCAAAGGGGATCTCAGGGACCAGGTGTTAGAACTGATGGAAACCGTCGGCCTGGCGCCCAGACTGGCATCCGCTTATCCGCATGAGCTGGACGGTGGGAGAAGACAGAGGATTGGGGTGGCTCATGCATTGGCAGTTAATCCGAAGTTCATTGTCTGTGATGAACCGGTGTCGGCGCTGGATGTTTCCATTCAGGCCCAGATTTTGAATCTGCTCATGGACCTGCAGGAGAAGAGGAATCTGACCTACCTGTTTATCACTCATGATCTGTCTGTGGTTAAGCATATTTCCAATGAAATTGCGGTCATGTATCTGGGACAGTGCGTGGAAAAGGCGCCGGCAGAGGAATTGTTTGTCAATCCGCTTCATCCATATACGAAAGCGCTTTTAGAGGCAATTCCTGTGCCCAGTTTAAAAAACAGGGGCAAGGTCAGAGAGGTGCTGACCGGAGAAGTGACAAACCCCATCAACCCGGGTATCGGATGCCGTTTTGCGCCGAGATGCCGGTATGCCTGTGAACAATGCATAAACAGCAGCATCCGTCTGAAGGAACAATCCCAAGGACATCAGGTTGCCTGCTTTTTATATGAATAACTAGGAGGAAGAGATGATGAAAAAAGCAAAGAAAGCAGCAGTATTGGCACTGGCGGCAGCGATGATTTTGTCTGCCTGCGGCTCCGGGCAGACATCGGGAGGCGGCAGTACCGCACAGACAGAGAAAAGCGCCAGCAAAGGAGCAGGAAAAGATTCAATCAATATAGAAATCAGTTCCGATCCTTCTGTTTTATGCGGCGGTTTTGCAGCCAACTCAACAGTGAACCTGGTATCGGATCAGGTATTCGACCGGCTTTTGGAGAGCAACGGCGATGGTACCTTTACGCCTAAACTGGCTGAGAAATGGGAGTACGATGAGAACGGAAGGGATATTATTTTCACTCTGCGCGATGGTATTAAGTTCCATAACGGGGAAACAATGACCGCCGATGATGTGGTGTTTTCCTTTAATACGATCATCAATGGCGCCTATGCCACCACGGCTACTTCCCCTATGGAACGGATGGAAAAGGTGGATGATAACCATGTGAAGCTGGTATTTAAGCTGGTATACGGGCCGGCGTTAGAAGCGGCAGCCACCTCTTATATGTGTGTGTTCCCACAGGCTTATTATGAACAGGATCCGGATGGATTTTTGAGAAATCCAATAGGAACCGGCGCTTACAAGTTTGTGGAGTGGGTGAGCGGAGATCATATTGCCCTGACCAGAAATGATGACTATTTTGACGGAATTCCATCAATCAAGGATGTGACCTATAAGGTTTATCTGGATTCCAGTGTGGCGGCCATCGCTTTGGAGAACGGGGAAATCGATGTGCTGACCAATCCCACTCAGACCGACCGTTCGAACCTGATGAACCATGAAGGCATTGTTTATAAAGAGACAGAATCAGCCATGGTCACCTGGGCGTTCTTTAACTGTGAAGGGCGGTTCAGCGACCAGCGGTTAAGAGAGGCGTTCCACTATGCCATTGACAGGGAGGCGGTGCTGCAGGGAGCTGCGGAAGGTGTCGGCAAGGTGGCCAATTCCATGTTCCCGAATTTCCTTCCGGGAAGCGATCCTGATTACCAGATCAGCCATCCGTACAACCCGGAAAAGGCGAAGGAGCTTCTGGCGGAAGCCGGATATGGAGATGGAATGGAGATCACGGTCAAAACAAGGGAATCCGCCAACTATTACAGGCCTATGGAGATTATGCAGGCCCAGCTGGCCCAGGTTGGCGTTACGATGAACATCGAACGTATGGAATCCAACGCATGGTCAAATGACGTACTGAGACGTTCTGATTTCGAATTTAACCTGATCGCAACAACTTTGGGATTCCCGGATTTTGATGAACGCTATGCTCTGGTTGTGAGCGGCCAGCCGCAGAACTTCTATCATATCGCTGATCCCGAACTGGATGCGGCATTTGAGACAAACCGGAGCAGCACCGACCAGGAGGAACGGATCCAGGCATGTCACGATATGATCCGTATCATGGATGAACACTGTCTGATCCTGCCTCTGTTTGCCAACATGAGAGGAATTGCTTATCAGGAAGGCCTGGAGGGAATTGAGCCTAATCCTTATTACAGCTATAAGATTGACCAGTGGTCCTGGAATAGCAAGGACGGACAGTGATTTTTTTCCTGTAATGGAAGGATGAATGAAGATAGAGAAGGAGAACAAAATGGAAAAACGTTATTTAATTCGTATGAACAATTCGGAAGACTGGTTAAGACACTGGGATGAGGGCACTCAGGTGGTAAATGATTTTATACTGCCAATAGGGCCTTATGAGAAAGATGAGATGAGCGATACCATTTACCATAAGGATGCGGAAGTGCCTTACCATCAGCATAAAAAAGGATTTGAGACATTTATGATCGCCAAAGGAAGCGTTGAATGTGTCATCCGCGGAAAGCATTTTATTGCCAATGCAGGAGATATCCTTCACATTGCCCCCTATACGCCTCACGGATTCCGCTTTTTAGAAGAAGGGACCATCTGGAGGGAGTTGTTCCAGGAAATCAACATGGCTCAGGGAATCATGAACAAGAATACAGTAAAAGGCAACTACCCGGAATACATGGATAGCCCGGAATTTATGGAGGTTTACCGCGGAGACCGCAAAGCCCTCCAGAGGGAGACGCCGGTGCCGGTGGATGTCAGCAAAGAAGAGGTCCATGAAGTACGGACACCCGAATTCGCCTTTTCCCATTATAAAGGAAACGGCTATGACCTGAAATTAAAGGTTGGAAAATGGGAGACCAATGGTGTAAAAGAGGTATGGCAGGCAAAACTGGATAAAGGCCTCAATATCGAGTACGATTATCCTCACTGCAACTGGGAACTCTATTACATCACCAAAGGAGCTGTTCAATTCACAATCCTGGATGAAACCTTTACAGCCGGTCCGGACTGCCTGGTACATATTCCTCCATTTCATAAACACAGCATAAAGGTGCTGGAAGATACGGAGATGTTTGATTATGGCGGGGAAATGGATTTGATGGCGCTTTTAGAGGATTATGAATCCATTAAGAAATATCGGCCGGAACAGCTGGAAGATCAGGAATTTATGACTTCCTTCCTCAGGAAATATAAATGTTTTGTTACGAAAATCTTTATTTAATTTATTGGCGGGGGTAACGCCGTGAATCCAGGGATCGGGGGCGGGGCATCGGACCAGGCGGGGGTGGTTTGGGTGCTCGCCGGACGCGGCTCCTGGTTTGCGGGAGGCCGGAGCACGGTTTACGGTTCCAGCTCATGGTTCCAGCCGGGGCAGCTCTAGGGCTGAAAGGAAGGGAAATGAAGGGTACCGGGAGCATTCATTGAGAATTCCTGAAGAAATTCTCAATTCAGGCTCCCTAAATCGCTGACTTTG
>JAGZXV010000230.1 GCA_018378255.1 Clostridiaceae bacterium
TCGGACCGCCTCTTTTTCATGCTGGGAGTCTTAGTTCCACTTAACGGTTGGAATCAGATCCCTGTATCGTTTGGTTCCTCCGTTCCGGTTCCCGCCCTGGTTCTCCGCCATCCCTCCGCCCCGCTTTTTTGCGTATCTTTCTCAATCAAATCCCAATTTCCCCTCCTTCATTTTAAAACTCCCCGTAAATAAGCTGTCAAAAAACTCCTATACTAGAAGACAACTTCTGCAAAATGTAGTATTATAATAAAGACAAAAACAAAGGATAAAGGAAAACAAATATGCTGTTTAGTTCATTGGTATTTATCTGGTATTTTTTACCTATTGTATTTCTGGCCTATATCTGTATCCCCAATTTAAAAGTAAAAAATGGAATCCTTTTGATTTCCAGCATCCTTTTTTATGCCTGGGGAGAGCCAAAATATGTGGTTTTGATGGTGATTTCCATTGGAATCAATTACATTTTCGGCCGATTAATTGATCAGTTCCAGGAAAAAGGACTGCGGCAGGCCATGGTTACGGTCTGTCTTATCGTGAATCTGGGGATCTTGGGATATTATAAATATTTTAATTTCTTTGCAGATCTGGTTAATATGGCTGCCGGAAGGGAAGCTGTCGGGGCCAGGGACATTGTACTGCCCATCGGCATTTCTTTCTATACCTTCCAGGCGCTGTCCTATGTGGTGGATGTTTACAGACGGAAAATTAAAGTTCAGAAAAATTTCTGGAACCTGGCTTTATATATCAGCTTTTTTCCGCAGCTGATTGCAGGGCCTATTGTGAAATATCACGAGATCGATACACAATTAACCCGGCGGACCATATCCGCCGACCGGATGGCCTATGGGATTAAACGTTTCTGTTATGGGCTGGGTAAGAAAGTAATTCTTGCCAATACATTTGCGGCTGTGGTGGATAACGTGCTGACTTCGCCCAATCAGGAGTTGGCAAGCACTGGCCTGGCCTGGTTTACCATATTGCTGTATACTATGCAGATCTATTATGATTTTTCCGGCTATTCAGATATGGCAATCGGACTTGGAAAGATTTTTGGATTTGACTTTATGGAGAACTTCAACTATCCTTATCTGTCCCAATCAGTCAGGGAATTCTGGAGACGGTGGCATATATCGCTGTCCACATGGTTCAGGGAATATCTGTATATTCCGTTGGGAGGAAACCGTAAAGGAAATGTCAGGACTTATGTCAACCTGTTTATCGTATTTCTGGTAACAGGGCTTTGGCATGGCGCGGGGATTAATTTTGTGCTGTGGGGCGCTTATTATGGAGTATTTATTGTACTGGAACGGCTGTTTCTGGGAGAGATTCTGGAAAAGAACCGATTCAAGGTGCTGAACCATATTTACACCATGTTTATAGTAATTGTCGGATGGATGCTGTTTCGGATTGAAAGCCTGGGGCAGATTAAGGAAATGGTGAAGGTGATGTTTTTTGGCCGGGGAGGCTGCTATACGATCCCCATGTTTGCGGACAAAAGGGTGATTTTCTGGTTTGTAACAGGCGTTCTGTTTTGCGGACCGGTGCAGGCTGTGTTTAAAGGGTTAAAGGTCCATTTATATGATGAAGAACGTATTTGCTGGTGGGATGTTGTGGTGATGGCTGTGCTGATGGGATTCTGCACTATGCTGCTGGTGAATAATACTTATAATCCGTTTATTTATTTCAGATTTTAAGGAGGAAGGCAGAATGAAGAAAAAGTGGATGATTGTATGTTTTTTTGCCATTTTACTATTGCCGAATCTGCTGGGGCTGGCATTTGGCTACCAGGCGGAATCTGAAAATACGGAAAACAGGGAACTGGCCGGAATGCCGGAGCTTTCCTGGGAAAATCTGAGCGGATTTCCTGGACAGGTGGAAGCGTATATTAATGACCATGCACCGTTTCGGAGCCATTTTATAGATGCTTATGCTACTTTTAATATGGAGGCATTTCACAGCATAGATAATAAAGAAGTGATCATTGGTAAGGACAAATGGCTGTTTTATACGGGAAATGAGAGCATGATCGATACTCTTGGCGTATGTCCGTTTACGGAAGACCAGCATAAGATGATTCTGGAACGTTTGCTGGCTGTGCGGGATAAATATGTGGAGAATAAGGATGATTTTATCTTTTACATAGCGCCTAATAAAGAAATTGTGTACAGGCAGTTTGTGCCAGAGTATTATGATCCGTTGTCGGATACTTCAAAGGCAAAGGAACTGGTAAAATATATCCGTGAAAATTCGGATATTAAGGTTGTGTATCCGCTTGAGGAGTTGAAGGCGGCCAGCGGGGAGCAGATGGTCTATTATAAGACGGACACTCATTGGAATAATCTGGGCGGATTTATCGGAGTCCAGGAACTGATCGGAGCGGCGGGCGGTAATAAAGCTGATTACCGTGATTTAAATATCTGTTCTGAAGAAGGCAGCCGGGGGGATTTGGGAGATTTAGGGCATACACCGATGCGGTATTTGGAGGAAACAGAGGTAACATTTGAAGGATACCTTGATGAAGTGAACGTCGAGATGCTGGAGAACAATGACGATGGAAGCGGAGTGATAAGAGCCAGGGCCGAGGGGGCGCCGGATGGGAGACGGCTGACCATGGTTAGGGATTCATTTGCGATTGCCATGGCCCCGGTTCTGATGAGGTATTTCCCGGAGACCATGTTTGTGGATTGGCAGAAGCTGCCGGAAGTGGATATGGGGGAAGAGAAAAATGGGGTGTTTGTGTATGAGATTGTGGAGCGGAACTTGGGCAGGATGTCTATGGATTTGGATGAGCTGCTGAAGGAATGAATAGAAGGGTGAATGGTGTTTTTTTACATGGAACGTGAAGGCATTTTTGAAAAAGCCTTCACGTTTTAAAGTAAAAGGTGAAGGCTTTTTCGAAAATGCCTTCACCTTTAATGTTAAACATAGTATAATAAACTCGTTATCTAAATTCAGAATTAATTCCAAAGGAGTACATCACTCATGAAAAAATATGATTATGTCCTGATAGGCGCCGGCTTATTTTCAGGAGTTTTTGCATATGAAGCCGCTAAGAAAGGTAAAAAATGTCTCGTAGTTGAAAAACGCAGCCATATTGGCGGCAATGTTTATTGTCCGGAAGTGGAAGGAATTCACGTCCATCAGTATGGCGCGCATATTTTCCATACCAGTAACAAAGAGATATGGAATTATGTCAATGAACTGGCTGATTTTAACCGTTTCACCAACAGCCCGGTGGCCAATTATAAGGGTGAAATATATAACATGCCTTTTAATATGAATACATTTAATAAAATGTGGGGGGTAATCACTCCTCAGGAGGCCAGAGAAAAGATAGAGGAGCAAAAAAAGGCCGTAACCGGAGAACCGAAGAATTTAGAAGAGCAGGCCGTGAGCCTTGTTGGAACGGATATTTATGAAAAATTAGTGAAAGGTTATACAGAAAAACAGTGGGGACGCGACTGCCGTGAACTCCCCAGCTTTATTATAAGAAGGCTTCCGGTGCGTTTTACCTATGATAATAATTATTTTAACGATTTGTATCAGGGAATACCGGTTGGTGGGTATAATGTGATTGTGGACAAGTTGTTTGCAGACTGCGATATTGAATGCGGGGCGGATTATCTGGAGAAGAAGGAATATTATGATTCTTTAGGTGAGACTGTTGTCTACACAGGCACCGTGGATGCTTATTTTGATTACTGTTATGGTAAACTGGAATACAGAAGTCTGAGATTTGAGACGGAAGTTATTGACACGGACAATTACCAGGGAAATGCGGTGGTTAATTATACGGACCGGGAAACGCCATACACCAGGATCATTGAGCACAAGCATTTTGAATTTGGAACACAGCCTAAAACCGTGATAACGAAAGAGTACCCGGCGGACTGGAGCGAAGGGATGGAACCGTATTATCCGGTAAATGATGAGAAAAACCAGGCATTATACCAGAAATATGCGGATTTGGCGGCTAAAGAAAATCATGTGATATTTGGCGGAAGGCTTGGGGAATATAAGTATTATGATATGGACAAGGTGATTGAATCGGCTTTGGCAGCGGTAGATAAGTATCAGAGATAGAAATACTGGCTTAAAAACACTGTATCCGGCCTTTACAGGCCGCAGCGGCAGGTGGAATATGAGGAACTTATGAAAGTATTAATGGCAACATACCAGGGGGAGCGTTATCTTGGCAGGCAGTTGGATTCTATTTTGGGGCAGACGGTTAAGCCGTCCGGCATTTTGATATCAGATGATTTATCTTCGGACAGAACCGTGGAAATCATCAGGGATTACCAGAGACGTTATCCGGGATGGATCCATCTTCTGGACAATGAGAAGGCATCGGGCGGAGCTGCGGCCAATTTTCTGCGGATGCTTTCCCATGAAGCAAAAAATAAATCATGCCAGGAGAAATATTTCCTTTTAAGCGATCAGGATGATGTGTGGATGCCGGATAAAGTGGAAAAACTTCTGGAAAAGATGGAGGAAATGGAATTGCGCTATGGAGTGGATACGCCAATTCTCGTTCATTCCGACATGAAAGTAGCGGGGGCGGATCTTTCTGAGATTCATCCCAGCTTTTTTGCATATCAGCACATCAGCCCGGAGCGAACTGCATTAAACCAGCTGCTGGTCCAGAATCCTGTGACCGGCGGAGCTGCTATGTTTAACAGGGCAATGCTTCCATACCTGGAGAAGATTCCGGAAAACTGTTTTATGCATGATTGGTGGCTGGCACTTTTGGCCGGCTGTTTTGGGAAAATCGGCTTTGTGAACCATCCGCTGTCATTTTACAGACAGCATGAGGGCAATACGCTGGGAGCCAGAAGCAGTAGGGATATTACCCAGTATGCAGAGCGGTTTACAGAGGAGAAGAACAGACAGGTAAAGGAGAATTACAGGAAAATGTTCGGGCAGGCGGCCTGTCTTTTGGAACAGTTTCCGGATCAGCTTAATGAGGAGCAGAAAGCGGTTTTGAGGGCATTTTTGAGAATACCATGTGGAAATTTTTTTACCAGGTCATTTCTCATAAAGAAATATCATTTTTATAAAAATACATTGGCCGGAACCATAGCACAGTGTTTTACAATGGGGATCCGGCGATAGAACGTTACCAGAAGGAGTTTGAAATGGAACAGCAGCCATTGGTCAGCATTAACTGCATTACCTATAACCATGAAGAATATATAAGGAAGACGCTGGAATCATTTTTGATGCAGAAGGTGAACTTTCCTTTTGAAATACTGGTTCATGATGATGCTTCTACAGATAAAACGGCGGAGATTATCAGGGAGTTTGCAGAAAAATACCCGGACATCATAAAACCCATGTATCAGGCGGAAAACCAGTATTCCCAGGGGATTTCCAATATAAGCGGAGCATTTAATTTTCCGAGGGCCAGAGGCAAATACATCTGTATGTGCGAAGGCGATGACTATTGGACGGATCCGCTGAAAATGCAGATGCAGGTGGATTATATGGAGAGCCACCCGGACTGTACCTTGTGTTTTCACAGCGCAAAGACCGAGGTGGTGGACGGTTCGATGACCGAAGGGCGGGTGCGGCCTTATACGGAAGACAGAATCGTTACACCGGAGGAAATTATTGACAAGACATCCGGTTATGCCACAGCTTCCCTGATGTTTCCGGCAAAATATGTAAAGGAACTGCCGCGCTATTATACTGACTGCCAGGTGGGGGATATTCCGCTGCAGCTGATGATGGCCGAACACGGGTATGGCTATTATATGGACCGGGACATGTGTGTTTACCGGGTGGGAGTGAGCCAATCCTGGACAACGGCAGGTAAAAAGGGAAATTACAGAGAAAAACAACGGAAATATTATGAAAATATGAAATGGATGTATGAGGAATTTGACCGTGTGACCGGCGGCCGGTTCCATAAGGAAGCGGTGTCGGCGGCAGAGCGGATATATTTTTTGACTATGGTGAATACGAGACAGTATGATCAGGTGCTGCGGCCGGAGTTTAAGCGGTATTATAAAGAGCTGTCGGACCGGACCAGGTTTTTTATTCAGATGGAAGTTAAGGTCCCGTGGCTGTACCGGCTGTTACAGAAGGCGGCGTATGCGGTACGGCGGTGAGGTTATTTGCCGATTTACATGAAACGTGAAGGCATTTTCGAAAAAGCCTTGAGGTTTTACATTAAAACGTGAAGGCATTTTCGAAAATGCCTTCACGTTTAACATAAAAAGTGGAAGGAACGATACAATGGCATCAAGTGAAACAAAAACAAAAGTGCTGAACGGCCTGTTCTGGAAGATCATGGAGAACGGTGGCTCTCAGGGAATACAATTTCTGGTATCCGTCATCCTGGCTCGTATGCTGTCCCCGGAAGAATATGGCATTGTGGCAATTATTACAATCTTTATCACAATTGCCAATGTACTGGTACAGAATGGATTCAGCACAGCCCTGATACAGAAGCAAAATGTGGATGATGCTGATTTTTCATCTGTGTTCTTTTTCAACCTTATGACCTCAGGGCTCATTTATATCTGCCTGTTTATTGGCGCTCCGTGGATTGCTGCATTCTATCATAACGAAGAAATGACAGCGGTCATCCGCGTGCTGTCAATTATTCTGTTCCCGGGGGGAGTGACATCCATACAAAATGCCTATATTTCCAGAAAATTGGAGTTTAAAGGCCTGTTCCTGGCTACTTTAGGGGCAGCCCTTATATCCGGAGGCGTCAGCATTGGAATGGCGTTTTTCGGGATGGGAGTTTGGGCGCTGGCATGGCAGCAGATCATGTATTATTTCTCTTTGATGATAATACTGTTTATTACGATCAGCTGGAGACCTAAGTTTATCTTTGCATTTGAGCGGATCAAGGGAATGTTCGCATTTGGATGGAAACTGCTGTGCGCGTCTCTGATCGATACCATATTTAATAATATCCATGGGCTGATTATGGGAAAAATATATAATGAAGGTGTGCTGGGCAATTATAACAGGGGAGACCAATTTCCCAAACTCATTGTTAATAATCTGAGCGCTGCCATTCAGTCGGTTATGCTCCCGGTTCTTGCAGCCAGCCAGAATGATCTGGCCCGGGTCAAAAGCATGCTGAGAAGATCCATTGTGACCAGCTCATTTCTTGTGCTGCCTATGATGGCGGGCATGATTGCAGTGGCAGATTCTTTGGTATTGGCACTGCTTGGTGAAAAATGGATGTCTTGTGTGCCATACCTCAGAATTATGTGTGTGGCCTATTCCTTTTGGCCCATTCATATTGCAAACCTTCAGGCTTTAAATGCGGTGGGGAGAAGTGATATTTTCCTCAAGCTGGAGGTGATAAAAAAGGCTGTGGGACTAGTCGTACTTTTAATTGGAATTCAGTATGGGGCCATAACATTGGTAGCGCTGAAGGCGGTGGCGGACTTTATCTGTACATTTATTAATGCATGGCCGAATAAAAAACTGCTGAATTACAGTATCGGGGAACAGTGGATTGACATTCTGCCGTCCGTGGTGGTGTCCTGCTTGATGTGCGTCATGGTGTTCGGAATCCAGTTTATCATTCCGGGAGTTTGGCTGTGTCTGGTTGTGCAGATGGTGGCAGGCGTGCTCATCTATGCGGGGCTGTCGTGGGTGTTCCGGCTGGAGAGTTTTGAATATCTGAGAAGGATTGTGTTGGAGAGAATTGGGATTTTGGTGAGAAAGTAACGCAGGAAAGCGGGGCGGGGGGACGGACTGGATGGTTGGGAGCGGATGGGCCGGGCGGAATTCTTCGGTGATGAAAACCGGCTTCCAACCGTAAGTGAAACTAAGGCTCCAGGAATGGAAAAAGACGGTCCGATGCCCATTCACGGTAAACTCTTTATGGGACTTTACCGTTCAGTGGGCATCTCAGAAACTGATTTGGTTTTCGGTTTCTGCCCGTCTTTTTTCATCCCTGAAGCCTAAGTTTCACTAACGGTTTCCAGACGGCTTTCATCACCGAAGAATTCCGCCCGGCCCATCCGCTCCCAACCATCCAGTCCGTCCCCCCGCCCCGCTTTCCTGCTGGTTTTCTCTGAGATTAAGTAATTAAATTTTGCTCAGGTGTGTCATTACCAAAAGGAAATTTTGAACCATCTTTTTACATCAAACCTCAAGGCATTTTCGAAAAAGCCTTCACGTTTTACTG
>JAGZXV010000012.1 GCA_018378255.1 Clostridiaceae bacterium
CTCCCCCGGGCAGGACATAGATATGATCCATCATTTTGCGCCCGGCATAGAGACAGAATTCTTTTAAACTTCCGCTCAGGCCGAGAGAGGCCTGAAAGGAATAGGGACAGCTGTCGGTATCAATAGGAGCAAGGGGCAAAGACCGGTAATCATAGAAAAAATGCGGCCGGTTCCGTACCTCCATATGGCGCACAAGCTGTTTTTTAGCTTCCGCCATATCGCCGGCTGAAAATGCAGCCCTGACTTTCTCAAGCCCGGGATAAGAAAGATCCAGCGCTCCAAATACCTGTTCATCGGTTATGTATCGTTCATCCGTTGGAATTGTAAGCATCATAAGCTCTCCTTTACTCTTGTCAGTTTATTGTCCTTCCATACCAGACGGTATATGGAACTTCCGAGGCAAAAGGTGATATAAAAGCCGTCCTGCTTCTGTTCCGTCTGATAGGCGGAGCAGGATGGGCCGGACTGTTTGGTGCTGTGAGGAATCAAAACGGCCGCGTGACAGAAGGTTCCCTTCTTTTCCATCCGGTGATTCAGATGCACGATGAGGGAATCATGCCATATGTCGTTGACCGTGGATATCTTTCCCGCCTCGATCTGGGTTTCCATAAAACTGCCGTAAGCCAGTTCGATATTGGGGCGTCCGTCTTCGGCGGTTATCATCCCGAACGGCGTTTCTTTGACAAATGTTCTGTCAGGATGAAAATGAATCTGGACGGAATCCCCTTCCTCTAAACCGGTTACCTGGTCAATGACCACCAAAAACCGGTTGTCTATCATAGCCAGACACCTGGCCGCCGCGGCCGGTTCATAGTTGTGGTGGCAGGATACTGCGCAGACGATTCCGTCTTCCTCCGTCACGGAGATAAGCCGTCCTTCTTTCTGCGGCCCATATGCCCAGGAAGCCCGGTATTCCCACATGTTCTTCCAGTTTACAGTCAGGCAGTTATGCCAGAATGCGCTTTTAAAATGCTTCCGGTTTTCATCATCTTTATAGGTATAAATGCCCGGATCCGTCAAAAGCGGTTCCCCAAAGGCGGTGAGGTCAAACCCGCCCGCGTCGATATGGGCGTGCAGATTCTGTACCGGCGTTCTGCAGGCGGTCATGAAGCTGATGGCATCCCGTTCCCAGCCTGTTCTTATGTAAACCTGATTCAGATCCTTCTGCCATGCGATGAGTGGAAGATCAGGCTTTTTCGGGGATGTTACGGCTGTTTCCATCACCTCTTTGATCTGTCTGGTATCGGGAATCCTCCACAGATTATCCCGCACGTCTTCCAACAATGTGGAGACTGGATAAAAATAGAGGGCGGTTTCTAAATATTTTGGATCCGAATATGCCATATAGCAGGAGACGGCGGCCAGAGACATGGTTTCCTTGTCTGCGATATGGCTGTCCCCCCATGGGAAGTTGCCTCCGCAGGAGCGTGTGGCATAAACGGAATGGTGGAACATCTTTTCCAGGCGTTCCAGATAAGCTCCTGGGACCTGGATGTTGAATTTACGGGCAAACACCGCCCGCATGGCGAACCAGAATACGCATCCGTTGTGATAGGAAGGACAGCCTTCGATCTGGCCTCCGCAGGGGGTGCACTGGGCCTCCATACAGCGGTCCAGTTCTTTCTGGGAATGGGCCAGATATTCGGCGCTGTTTTTCATTTCCGGGAACAGACAGCTAAAGGACATCAGACCCAGATTTTCCATCAGGTAGTGGTTGTGATCAGCTTTTGGCCATAAAAGCGGAGAAATCTCGTAAAGGACCCGGCAGTGTTCATAAATGCTGCAGACCAGCTTTTCTAAAAATTCCAGGGTGAAATAAGGCGTATCCGCCAGTAATTCTATGATGACAGGCCAGGTGCGGTACCCACGGATGCCCACTTCCAGCGCCCGCCAGGTGCTCAAACCGCTGTAACGTTCCAGGGCATAAGCGCCCGTCTCATCGGTCAGGCCGGGACAAAGATTGGTGTCGATCCAGTCGGCCAGTTCATCGATCGCCTTTTTTGCGTATTCCAGGTTTCCGGTCAGGCTGTAGGCCTCCGCCATGGTTTTTAAGTGGTGCATGCGGTTTAAATGGAAGGTGTATTCATTGTCATTTACCGGATTAAACTGCCATTTTGGGGGATTGCCTACAAAGTAAAGATCCGGCCCGGTGCCCGGCAGAACGAGAAGTCCTTTAAGTGCCTGGTCCGCCAGTTCAATGGTATGGGCGGCCAGTTCAGGGAACTGCTCTTTTATTACTCTGCCGCGCTCCAGGGCATCTTTTCCCTGATTGGCGTTCAGTATCCTGTCTTTCAGGCGTTTTAACAGTTCCTGGGAGGTCATGCCCTCCGGCAGAATGTCTTTGGCTGTGATTGTTTGGTTCATGGCTGTCCTCATTTCCCCGGATGTATGGAATATCCGGCATTTTTATAATTGGTATCGCCGTCCGGTCCGAATCCTAACTGGGCGCGGCGGCGGCGCATCCGTTCCAGAACTGGTTCATAGTCAGGATCGGAAATCAGATTTGTGGTTTCTCCCGGGTCTTTTTCCAGGTCCCATAATACTTCCGGCATATCTTCGCCGTAATAATGGTATTTGAGGTTATCCTGCTTAATCATCAGATACTGGCCCAGGTACTGGCTGACGGATTCATTGTCCCAGCCTTCGCTGCGGCCTTCCATCAGGCTGGCCAGGGAGCGGCTGTCTAAGTTATCCGGCGTTTCCAGATGGCACAGATCACACAAGGTAGCGTAAATGTCGCAGAGGTTTACATTTTCTGTCACCCGCCTTGGTTTAAAACGGGATGGGTAACGGATGAACAGGGGCACCCTGACGCTGGATTCATAGAATTTGTGTTTTGCCCATATTCCGTGTTCACCCAGCATTTCTCCATGATCGCTGGTGAAAATGATGATCCAGTCGTCCAGGTCCTGCCCGGCTTCCCTGAGTTTATCCAGAATCTGTCCCATATAATTATCCGCTGTTTCGATCATGGCGTAGTAAGCTGCGGTAGTGCGCTGGATATCCCTTAATTTCACATCGGAGCCGATTTCCAGATGTTTGGTATCCAGATAAGGGTGTCCGCTCAGCGTTTGCTCTTTTCCGAACAGCGGAACCCGGTTTAAGTAGTATTTAAACAGGTCCTCATCGCAGAAATAAGGGTAATGAGGCAGCACGAAGCTGGCTTTTAAAAGCAGGGGCTGTTCGGTCTGCTGTTTATCATAATAAGGGGATTCGAAAATATCTTCAATGGCATTCAGCGCCCCTAACAGGGTATATTCGTCATTTGCCGTATTTCTGGCATGTCCAACTCCGGCGCGCAGAACTTCTTTTGCATTGGTCCAGCGGTGGTCGGCCTGGGAAACTCTGAAACGGCTTAATTTTTCTTTGTCCTGGTTTTCGATAAAACGCTCTGTCAGCCGGGTTTCATTGCCGATCCTGTGCTGCCAGCCCTGCATCTGGTCCGGCCCGTTGTGGTGCAGTTTGCCGCAGCAGACGGTGTGGTATGCATTTTCACTGAACGTCCGGGCAAATGTGCGGTAAAAGGGCGGCAGGTCGTCTCCGAACACTTCACATCCGCAGGTGCGGGGGAGCTGTCCGCTCATCAGACACTGTCTGGCCGGGATGCAGACCGGCGAAGGGGTGTATGCATTTTCAAAAATCACGCTGTCCTTTGCCAGCCAGTCCAGATTGGGGGTGCGCACCACAGGATTGCCGGCAAATCCGGCCAGGTCGGGGCGGTGCTCATCGGTCATTAGAAACAGGATATTGGGATACATTTTATTAGCCATAAATACCTCCGGTTTTATAATTTTTTCAGTTCATGGGCCGTCAGTCCAAATGAGTACTGCACACCTGAAAGCAGGAACGATACGGCTGCTTCCGGATGACGGGAAACGGTTATATGCTGCGGCACAGGCGCAGGTTTTCCCTTTGCGGGGCAGAGTACGGATATGAATACTTCCGTCTCTTCCGGCTGGGATTTTTGGTACTGCAGGATTGTGGAATCCCTGTATATGTCATTCCGGTCCGATATCCTGGCCGGAATGAGGACCGGGCTGCCCGCATTGCTGGTGACGGTCAGGGAAACATCTTCGTTCCATTGGGCTGTGGCGGTCTGATCTTTGAGATGCAGATGAGGGCGGTCGATGTGGAACTGGATCTGAACCGTATCCTCCGGTTTCAGATGATCCACAACGTCCATAACCATCAGAAATTCCCCGTGAACCAGGGCCAGAGCCCGGGTGTGGATGACCGGTTCATAATTGGCATGGGAAGCGGCGGCCCAGAGAAGTCCCCCTTCCGTCCGGCAGCCGGTGATCCGCCCTTCTTTCTGTCTGCCGTATTTCCAGGAACTGATATATTCCCAGGCGTCCTGGTGGTTTATGGTCAAAGTGTTATGCCAGCCCATACTCTTGAAGTTCTTTCTGTCCTGGCCGTCCTGATAGGTAAATTTGCCCGGATCCACTGCCATGGGGATTCCGAAAGCCGTAAAATCAAAGCCGCAGGGATCGATGTGGGCATGGTTATTCTGGATTGGGGACCGGCAGGCGAACATCACGCTCAAATCATCCCGTTTCCAGCCTGTACGGAAATATACGTGTTTCAGGGTTTCATTATAATAGAGAAGAGGAAGACCGGGAAGTTTTGGACGGCTTTCCTTTAAGGCGGTTATAAAACCGTTCACATCGTCCATCCGCCAAAGCTGTTCTTCTGCTTCTTTCAGCAAATCTTCATAGCTGTAATAATTCAGGCACAGGCTTAAAAATGCGCTGTCGGAAGTTCCCAGATAGGAACAGACGGCGGCTTTTGCCAAAGTGCCTGTCATGGTGCTGGTATCGCCCCAGGGAACATTCGTCCCGTTTGGACGGGTTGCATAAAGGGAGTGGACAGCCATCCGCTCAAAGCGTTCCCGATAGTTTTCCGGCAGTTTAAAATCATATTTTCTGCTGTAGACAAGAACCATTGCAAACCAGAACAGACAGCCGTTATGGTAGGAAGGACAGCCTTCGATCTGCGCCCCCTGTTTATCCACCTGCTGTTCCATACAGCGGCAAAGCTCTTTTATAGCGTGGGTTTTCCAGGTATCCGAATCCTTTAATTCAGGAAACATACAGGATACGGCCAGCAGTCCCAGGTTTTCCATCAGATAGTGGTTGTGGTCCGCCTTCGGCCAGGCCAGAGGCGACAGGTGATAAACAATCTGGCAGTGTTCATATAGGCTGTAAAGGGCTGATTCGAACACGTCTGCGGTAAAATAGGAAGAACCGCATAAGCCTTCCAGCACCGGACACCAGGTACGGTATGGACGGATTCCGCATTCTAAAAGACGCCATTCTTTTGCCGCCGGAGAATTAAAGTATCCGGTTTTTGGACTGCCGTCTTCATCAAAAACAGGCGGCCTGGGGCAGGATGATATCCAGTCCTTCAGTTCCTCTATGATTTTTTTTGAATAGGCCTCATCCCCTGTAACTGAATAAGCATAGAGCATGGGGAGCCAGTGGTTCATACGGCTTATCTGAAATACGTATTCGTTGTTGTGATAAGGATCTTCGTGCCAGCCGGGCGGATTGCCGATCTGGGATTTCTTTCCGTTTCCGGGGAGCAGTACCAGTCCGTTCATGGCATCCTGAGCCTCTTTTAAAACGGAAGTTATGATTTCCGGCAGTTCCCGCCGGATGATTTCTGCTTTGCCTTTAAGGGCAGGATTTTGTTTCGTTCGTTCTTTGAACTGGCTGAATGCCTGTTCCATGGTCAGTGGTTCTTTCAGTATTTGATTATGGCTCTGCATGTTTTTTTCCTTTCTGATCATTCCATTATCTCCATTATAGAGTCGGTAAATATTGGCATCAATGATGGTTTTTTGAAAAATACCATAATTTTGTAAAAGGCTGTTCACTTGTTTCCAAAGCCCTGTAACCGCTCTTTTAAAATGGGAAAAAGCCAGAGGTGAAATTAACAAAATGCCATTTCTTTGGACGGAAATTTATAGCGCAAAAAAATGTAAAAAGCCAGCAAAGGCGCATAAAACCGATGTTTTATGCATTTCTTATAACCGTTTTGATATCTTAAAAAAAGATTAAAATTATAGCTGCAAAAAAGTGGTATTTTACAAAATGTTCATAATTGCCTATTGAAAACTCCTGTGATACCATGAGTGCAGAGTAATTGCCGGCGCAGTAAGACAGGGGAAGGCGCCAACGGTCTTAAAGGCATGGCAGTTATCATTTTAAATGAGTTAAAAGCTGCTAAATTAAGTGAGTTTAAGCAAGCAGCAGAAGGAGAAGAAAGTATGAGAAAAACATTTAAGCGGATTATGGCTGGCGTAATGGTGTCTGCAATGGCAGTTACATCATTGGCAGGATGCGGATCTTCTAAAAAGGAAGAAGCACCAACTACAGCAAATCAGACAACAGCGGCAGGTACGACTGCGGGAACTCAGGGAGCAGAAGAAACAACGGCAGCAGAAGTTAAGGAAGAGCCGGTTCAGATGGAATGGCTGGTTGGAGAGACTTCAGCAGAAGTTGATGACAACGCAGAAGTTGTTAAAATGATAGAAGAACGTTTCAATATTGATTTGAAAACATGGTATGTGGATGCCAACAAGTTCCGTGAGAACTTAAATGTACGTTTTGCAGGCGGAGAAATGCCTGACGTGCTGGTAGTGAACGATTTGTCACTGCTTCCTACCTATGTGGACGGAGGAATCATCGGTGAACTTCCTATTGAACTGATCCGTGAAAAAGCGCCTCATTATGCAGCGGTAGCGGACGAGCACGATGACGGAACTTTATGGAGCACAATGATTTATAAAGGAAAGAACTACGGTGTTACCAATCCTATGGATGCGGTTCCTATGGCTATGTTCTGGAGAAAAGACTGGCTTGACAAGTTAAACCTGGAAGTTCCTGAAACATTGGAAGATTATGAAAAAGTCCTCACCGCATTTGTGGAACAGGATCCTGATGGAAACGGAAAGAAAGATACGGCAGGTATGGCTGAACGTACCTTTGGCGCAGTATTCGGCGCTTACGGGCTCCGCTGCGTAACAGGCGGAAAACCTGGCTTTAAAGTAGAAGAGATGCAGCTTGGCGAAGACAATGTACCGTTCTTCCCATATATTCATCCGGATGCAAAGAAAGCTTTGACAACATTACATGACTGGTATCAGAAGGGAATCCTGGATAAAGAGTTTATTACAGGTGAAAACCATGGCGGATATACATGGCTGTCCCATTCCTTCATGAACGGCAAGATCGGTTTAACATCTGCTCAGCCATATCACTACCTGAACTCCAGCACAGATACTACTGACGAAAGCAACTGGGGCGTATGTATGAAAGAATTAAAAGGTCTTGATCCGAATGCAGATATCGTTATCGGACCGGCACCGGTTGGACCAGACGGAAAATCAGGTACAGAAGGATGGAACCTGACAGGACGTTTAACATGCCTTACAACAAAAGGCGTATCTGATCCTCGTAAAGTGGATGCATTCTTAGCAATGCTGGACGCTTATTATGCAGATATGGAATATGCACAGTTAGTAAACTACGGCCTGGAAGGCAAACACTTTGAAATGACAGACAATGGCCCGATCCGTCTGATGGAAGGTACAGAACTGAGAAAAGAAGGCGTTTTACAGGTTGACTTCGGAAGCACCGTTACATTTGCAGAAAATATCACACCTCAGAAGACAAAATTCGGTCACGATGTAACCGGAAACGGATATTATCGTTTTAATGCTCCTCCTACAGAGGAATTCGCTAATGTAATTGCAACATTGGATACATTGACAGAGCAGGCTTATTTCGATATGATTACTGGTGCGAAGCCTCTCGATTACTTTGAGACATATGTAGAAGAATTTAAGAAAGCCGGCGGAGAAGCAGCTGAGAAAGCAGTACAGGCAGCTTATGCAGAAAAAGTTTCTGCAATCAACAAATAACAGGATTCCGGCCAGCCGTGGGAGGTAATATTAAGTGAAAGTAGCAAAAAATGTAGAAAAGGTTACAGCAGGCAAAAAATCTAAAAGAGGATTTATTGGCAATCTGGTCTACTATAAAGAGTATTACATCATGCTGATTCCGGGCCTGTTGTTTTTCCTGGTGTTCTGCTATGGACCAATGTATGGGCTGATCATCGCTTTTCAGGATTATTATCCGTTAAAGGGCGTCAGCGGGAGCGCATTTGTGGGCCTGAAGCATTTTAAGGCACTGTTTTCGGATCCGTTCTTCATGTCCGTATTGAAAAACACGATCATTATCAGTCTTTACAAACTGGTGATCTGCTTCCCGGCGCCGATCATCTTATGCCTGGCATTGAATGAAATTAAAAGCATGCGTTTTAAGAAAGTGGCCCAGTCCATTTCTTATCTGCCTCATTTTATCTCCTGGGTAGTGGTTTCAGGAATTATCATCGAATTCCTGTCCCCTTCCCGGGGCCCTATTAATATTCTTCTTCAGAATATGGGCATTGAACCGATCTTCTTCGTAGCTGAACCAAAGTGTTTCCGTGGAGTGCTGGTGCTCTCCGACCTCTGGAAATCTATCGGCTGGGGTTCTATCGTTTACCTGGCCGCAGTTACATCCGTAGATCCCACCCTTTATGAGGCGGCTGAGATGGACGGAGCAGGAAGGATTAAAAAGATTATCCATGTGACGCTGCCGGCATTGGCGCCGATCATCACCGTTATGTTTATTATGGAATCAGGTAAGATCTTAAATGACAGCTTTGAGCAGGTTTATAACTTCCTTACCCCGTCTACCTATGCCGTAGGCGACGTTATTTCAACTTTTGTATACCGGATGGGTATCCAGAAGATGCAGTACAGTTTTACAACGGCGGTGGATTTATTCAAAAACGGCATATCGTTTATGCTTGTAATTCTGACCAATTACATAGCGCGGAAAACCAACGATTATGCATTGTGGTAAGGAGAGGAAGTGAAGACTATGAAAAAGGAAAAAGCCATAGAAGTGACCGTAAGGAGAAAGAGAAAACGGAGTGCGGAAGACTGGCTTGTGGATGGATTTGCTTATGGAATAGCCATCATACTGATGCTTTCCATCGTCCTCCCATTCATGCAGGTGATCACGATTTCCATGAGCCCTGCTTCAATCGTTAATAAAACAGGATTCCATCTGATTCCGCTGGAATTTGACTTTTCAGGATATTCCAAGATAGCGACGGATGATAATTTCTGGCACAGTTATTTAAACACAATTATGCGTGCGGTGGTCGGAACGGCCAGTGGAGTGCTTGTCACATTGCTGACAGCTTATCCCCTTGCTAAGTTAAACCTTCCTTATAGAAAAGGGTTAATGCTGTTCGTCGTATTCACCATGTATTTTTCAGGCGGTATGATACCAAAGTATCTGTTGATTAAGAACCTTCATCTGACAAATAACTTCCTGGTATACATTCTGCCATGCCTGATAACAGGGTTTGCCCTGATCATCACGCGGAACTTTTTTATGAGTATACCGCCTGCGCTGGAGGAATCGGCCAAAATAGACGGGGCCACCAATCTACAGGTTCTGTTTAAAATCTATATGCCGCTTTCAACGCCGGTAATGGCGACAATTTCTTTGTGGTATTGTGTTCATCATTGGAACGCCTGGATGGATAACATGCTCTATGTGACAAAAAACAGCCTTTATGTGCTACAATATGTGATCCAGACCATCTTAGTCAACGGCCAGACCGCTGACATGGAGATGATGACCGATGTGGTAATACATACGGAAACAATGAAGATGGCTGCACTGGTATTGTCTTTAATACCGATTGTGTGCACCTATCCGTTCTTACAGAAATATTTTGTAAAAGGTATGATTGTAGGTTCTGTTAAAGGATAATAAAACATGTTTAAAAAATTGTTATATATCAACCTGTTCAGCATCACATTTCTTGCATTGTTTAATTATCTGGTATTTCATAATTTAAACAGCAAAGCGTATCTGGAAAGCTTTACGGCCTATAATGAGAGAATTACCAATCTGGCCTTCCAGAATATCGATAAGCAGATTATGGAAGCAGCAATTGATATACCCCAGTTGTATTTTTCCGATACCCGGCAGAATGAGGATACCCTGATTCCCCAGGAAGAGGAGATCATAGGTTCGCCGGCCCGCATCCGCGGGCTGGTGTCCCAATTGGAGGAAATCCATAAATCATATCCATATGTTGCCAGTTTGGATATCTATTATGAGGCAACCCACACAATAGTGACCGGGTTTTCCAGAGTGCATTATGTGAAACAGGAAAAGGATATTGACCAGTACCTTCCCTGGTATGAAGAATTTTTGAAAATGAACAGAGATACTGCATTTTTAGAATCTCCGGAAGGAATGTACCCGACCAAAGAGCCGGTCATAACGTATGTAAAACGAATCTCCCAGTCCAAATGGAAAGACAGGGGGATTATTGTCGCTATACATATTATGCCGTCCAGTTTCCGGGAATACATAGATGAAGAAGAAGGCACGCTGGTGATCACCTCACCGGGGGGCCAGCTTTTGTATGTGACCCAGGGGGCGGACAGGGAAGTGGCCGGGGATATCTTAAGAGATATAAAAGAGGAAAAAAGTACTGCCATTCCCAAATTGTCTCTGAAAATTGACGACGAGGCGATGACTGCCTTTTACTCCAATTCCCAGAAAACCAACCTGAACTACGTTTATTACGTGCAGAACAGCACGTTTTATGCGGATTATAATGTGAGAAACCGCATTTTCTTCATGAATTTTTTGATCTCTATTCTATTCAACCTGATTATTCTGGTTGCATTCTCATTGTTTAACCATCATGCCTATAAGAAGAGGCTGTTAAAGGTCTCGAAAGATGCGGGCATCGATCTGGAGGATGGAAAAGCCAGCTTTGACCATTCCCTCAACGCCCTGACCCAGGAGATATCATCCCTGAATGAGACGGTTAAGTCTTCGAAACCGCTGTTATTTCAAAATGCGGTCCGTTCCCTGATCCTCAACAGGAGGACTGAGGCTGCCTATGAACGGCTGAATCCGTATCTGAATCATGACAGCGTATGCACTGTGATCTTGTATTATCAGGACGCTTCCGGCTCAAACGACCTGGTGATCCGCCTTCAGGAGGTATTCTTAAACAGGAATGACCAGTATCACGGGCTGTTTACCACTATGGAAAAAGGGGAACTGGTTTCAGTTCTGGTGTTTGAAAAGGAGCAGTTTGAGCAGGTATATGAGGATTTTACCAACTGCATCATAAATCTGATCTCGGAATGCAGAATGGTTTCAGGAGCTGTTTTTGAAATGGCCAAGGACAGCATAAAGAACAGCTACAAAAGTGCCAATGAGGTATCCAGATACCGTTTTATCTTCACTCAGAAGCAGATTTTAAGATATGAAGATGTGGATATGGAACACAGAAAAGGATCCGGCAGCCATCTGAAGTTGTTTGACGCCATGGAACGGGATATTAACAGTGAGAATTTCCTGGATTTCAAATATCATTTTGAAGGACTGACTGTCTCCTTCAAAGAAGGAAATTATACCATTGACTACTGTCTTTCCACACTCAGGGACTTGGTTACCCTGCTATATCAGATTATGGTCCAGCGGCAATTGGATATGTGGATCGTATTCGGTTATGATATCCGGGAATATTATAAACAGATTGAGGATATTGACCAGTTTAACGAATGGGTTGCGGATCTTTGTGAGGTGCTGCTCCAGAACATACGTCAGAAGAAGAAATCTGTGGATGTGGACATGCAGACCAGACTTCTCCGCCTGATTGATGAGAACCTGGAAAATGATATCTCTCTGGACTTTTTGTCGGATCAGTTCGGGCTCCGGCCGGATGTCCTCAGCCGCATGTTCAAACAGATGATGGGAAAGAGTTATACGGAATACATAAAGGAAAAGAAGCTGAACCGGGCTGTGGAACTGATCGGAGAAGGCCACAGCATGAAGGACATTGCCCGCATGCTGGGATATAATTCTCCGCAGTATTTCATCAAGATATTTAAAGAAGTGTATGGGGTGACCCCTTATCAGTACAAGAAACAGAAGGAGGCAGAGGAAGCTGAGAAATGACAGTTTCCTCGAAAACGGCATGAACCGACTGGAAAAACAAAGGGTTTAAAGCCAGGGAATCCAGGGAAAGTCGGCCGCATACCATCAAAAACCTGTCTTTTTCCGGCGCGTTTGGAGCTTCCAGCATTACGGTTGATGCCGCCTTTTGGATGGTTTCCAAATAGTTATATCCGTCTTCGATGGCCTGGAGGCCTTGTTCTCCTTCATACGCATGATCCCATGCCGGGCAGAACTGTGAAACCTGTTTTTGGTTTCGCAGCTTTAACAAGGTCTCCAGGCTTTTTGAATGGCTGACGAAGATGGGGATATCCCCTCTTACCGGAATCGCATCTCCTGTGAAAAGTGTTTGGGCTTCCGTCAGATAAAAGGAAAGGGATTCTTTGGAATGTCCGCTGGTTTCGAGCACCTCCAAGGTAAGACCGGATTCTAATGGAATCTGGTCCTTATCTTTTATGTAGTGGTCTATCGTAATAGATTGGCTTAAGAGGCTGTAGAATCCGGGGATGGGCCGTTCCTTCCATTGGATATCGATGTCCTCCATCCAGGCGCTTTCTCCCCGGCAGGCATAGATTGGGGCGCCGGACGCTTCTTTTATAGCATGGGCAGCCCCGATGTGATCAGGATGGGAATGGGTTAGAAAGATTCCTTTAATGTCTGATAAGGACTTTTCGATGGATTCAAGATAGGACTTAATGATGGTCTCGCTGCCGTGTACACCGGTATCAACCAGATAGCAGTGCCTGCCTGTGATTATGTAAACATAGACATAGCGCTGGATTTGAGGTGTCAGCTGAAAGCAGATTTTTACCTGGTGAACGTGTTTGTTTATCTTCATAAGTTTTCCTCCTCCCCGTTGGATTGATCAATGCCTTCTGCTATGACAGCTCTGCTGTCCACTGAATTTTCACGCTTTCCGGCTATGCGGCGGTATTCTTCCGACTGAAAGCACCGGTCCAGATGATCGCGGTCAGGGAAGCGGATGATGATCAGCCGGTCGGGGTTCCAACTGCTGCCAAGGGCCGTGAGTTTCTCGGTGCGGACCAGATAGACGCCGGAATGCTGTTCCACAATCGGTTTGACCAGCCGGATGTAATCCCGGTATTCAGATTGGGACTGAGGAGTGGCGGTATGAATGGAAGCAATAAAATAACAACACATGGCAGATCCTCCTTAATGATATTTATAATATGTTCTGATTAGAATAACGTAGTTATGTCAAGAAGCAAGTACTTACTTGCATATAGGCTGAAAGAAAAGGATTAAAGGAATTTACTCTTTAATCCCTTTTACAAAAGCCTTAACACCGGCTTTTATATACTCCTGGCTTTGAAGGGGAGTGAGACGGTCTTCAAAGGAGGCTTTAAAAAACACGAAGCCGAAACACATGGATAGAAATGCGACTGCAAGACTTTCATAATCGGCCTTTTTAAGCTTTCCTTTCTTGTTCATCTTGTCAAAATAACTTAATAATCCTTTCTTAAATGTGAGAGGAATCTGCATGATGCCGTCGGCTGTCTCTGCAAATAATTCCGGTGATCTGAGGCCAATGGATACTTTGACAAATTTGGGAGTTACTCGCTGCATGTAGATGAGGGCAAAACGCTCTAAATCTTCCCGGAGATTCCAGCTGCAGTTTTGAAAGTCTTCAGGCCGGAGGCTGGGGCACCATTCCTTTTGCTGCATAGCGGTTAAGACAATATCTTTCTTACCTTCAAATTTCCTGAATATGGTGCATTCATTGACACCGGCCAGGCGGGCGATTTCTTTGGTGGTCGTCAGGGAGTAGCCTTTTTCCATAATCAGGTTCATGGCAGCATCGATAATCTTTTGTTGTGTTTCATCGGTCATAGCAGTCTCCATTTCATAACATGACTTTAGTTGTCATAATATAGCAAGTAATTACTTGCATTGTATCACCTGAACATGGAATTTGTCAATATGCGCAACGGATTTCCAAAGAAATACACGGCTTTTTGTAAACTGTAGTCCTTTGTGTGGGAACCTGGCGGCACGAGCTGCATTTTCTTTATTCTGGATTGGTTTCAGACTTGACATGCTTAAAATTTTCTTATACTATAATGTAAGGTTAACATTACATCACCGCGTGAGGAAGTCGGAAATGAATGCTTAAACATTTTTGGAAGTATCAATAGGTGAAAAAGGGGAAATACATGAAAAACAGGATCAAAGAATTGAGGGAACAGATGGGGATGACACAGGAGCAGCTGGGGGAGCTGGTAGGGGCATCCAGGCAGGCGATTCATGCCATTGAATCGGAGAAGTTCGAGCCGTCCATTTGGCTGGCTTATGATATTGCCTGTGTATTTGAGTGTACGATTGAAGAAGTATTCATTTTCAATCAGAGTTTGCGAAAGTCCAGAAGTGACAGCAGCAGGAAAGAGAGGAAGGAATCTTATGGCAGTACGGAACTTACGGTATGAAGGCGATGCAGCGCTGAAAAAAGTCTGTAAAGAAGTTGACAGGGTGGATGACAGAATCCGGATTCTTCTGGACGACATGATGGAGACACTTCATGAATTCCCCAATGGAGCCGCCTTGGCAGCCAATCAGGTGGGGATACTCAAGCGTTTGGTTGTGATCGATTATGAGGATATGTACTTAAAGTTGGTGAATCCTAAAATTATCGGAACCAGCGGAGAACAGGAATGTCTGGAAGGCTGTCTCAGTTTTCCCAACCGTTTTGGAAAGACGGTACGCCCCCAAAAGGTGACGATACAGGCGTTGGATGAAAATGGGGAAGAAATAATCCTTACAGGTGAAGGCGAAATGGCAAAATGTTTCTGCCATGAGATCGAGCACCTGGATGGTGAGGTCTTTACAGATAAGGTGCTGGAATTTATAGATTTACAGCAGGTGAATTAAAATATATGGGTGAAGCATGGCGCGGGTATACTGCCAGGTAGGAAAAGAGCCCCGGCGTGAGCATACTGCCAGGTTAGAAAAGAGCCCCGGCGCTATAAGCTATCCGGTAATATAGCGCCGGGGTCTCGGCAGTTGGGAGGGACTTCATTTTGGCTCCTCCCAGCTTTTGGGTTGTGTGTTCCCACCTTCAGAATCGTTGGTAATGTCAGAAGACGTCTGCTGGCCGGATTACGCCGCAGGCTATTTTTTCGCCCGAATTGCCGGATGGCTGGGAGGTGAAATCATCGGCTTTCTGATGGATGATAACTGACCTTCCCATTATTTGTTCAATGGTAAATCTTTTATCATAAAAAGACATCCAGGCATAACCCTGGTTCCCTAACAGGGGGAGCAGATCACCTGCATGATCCGGGTGGGGCTGGTTTGAAGGGTTATAATGTTCACCGGTATTGGTGAAATGATCGGAACAGTTTCCATTTTCGTGTATATGCATGGCATAAAAATCAGTTGAACCAGGTTCCTGGATATTGGGAAGGCCAAAAACCTCTGCTTCAATCAATACGCCGCCATAGTGTGTGGAGTAGAATTTGACCAGGCCGCTGATCTGCGGATGGTCTGGGCCGCCGGTAATCCAAGCTTCAGCTTTTGGCGCTTTATCTTCCAGAATATCGACAAAACTCATTCCGGGAGTGACTTGCTGATAAGACATAGTTACTTACCTCCTTTGATTCTACTATATGCGGCTCCTTTGCTTTTGTTTTAAAAATGGAATAAAAAAACGCTGCGACAGCCCTTTTTATAAAAATGCCACCACTCTCAGCGGAAACGCTTCTACTCCGGCTATGGGATAGGGAAAGGCAGTGACTTTAAAATGGCTCTTATCAATACTGTTCAGATTCGCTACATTTTCTATCAGAGGTATGTTATTGGAAAACAATGCCGTATGATTCACATGTTCTTCAGAAGCAGGCAGTTCCACACCTCCTGCATCCACACCCATCATTTTCATGCCCGAATGGGAGAGCCACTCAATGGCCTCCGTTGAAAAATAGGGGCTTAAAGAATATTCTTCCTGTCCATACCGGTCCGCATACCCTAAATTACAAAAGACAATTGATCCCTGCGGAATGCCGCCGATCCTGTCCGCTTCCGTCTTTACTCTTTCCAGAGAAATCTCCACCCGTTCCTGAATATCTGAAAAATCCAAAAGCACAGCATCACCATAAAAAGCATCTAACGGCATTTCGGCCAGATCATAGCCATCAGGAAGAATATGATAAGGCACTTCAATATGTGTACCAATATGAGAAACCATTGAAATATTGCTCATAATATACCACTGCCCCTGTTTTCTCACCACATTCTTATTAATCGTTTCCGCTCCTATCGTTTCCACCGCAAACTTTCTCTGAACCTTTTTCGGATCGATAATATGGGTTAAATCAACTGTTTTAGACATAAAAATCCTCCTTATTCTCATGTTGTCTTCTATGAATTATGTTTAAATATTAACCTATATTTGACGGAAAATAAATAATAAACGAATATAAAGATGTTTAAAAAATAGACATAATAATATTGCCATTAAATCTAGTCATCTATTTCCAAAACGCTGATTAGATGAACGGCAGAATTAAAAATTGGGAAAAACATCAAAAAATAGAGAATAATATTGAATAATTTGATAAAAATGCATAAAAAAGCGAGGCGAATATTGTGACATGAAATGAAAAACAATGTTGCTTTCGCAAAAGCAGTCAAACTATAATGTGGACAAATAAAAGAGGAGAGGAGTTAATATGAAAGGACCAGCAAATCAGCCTTCAATGCTAATTATGAACAGGAAGACTGCGGCTGTTAAAAAGCATAACAGGAGTTGTTGGAAATTGAAGCAGCTAAAAAGATGAGGGGCTGGCAGATGCTAATTGGTAAAAGTGCATAAAAAATCTAGTGAGATTTGTGCTATGAAAGAAAATGCATGGTTGCTTTCATGAAAGGAACAAGACTATAATGTGAACGTAACAGCTCAGACGGCGGGAAAATTAATAAGGAAAGCCGCGTCAAGCCCGCTTGTAAGCCGCTTCCTTTATTAATTTTCACATCGGATGGGCATCCGATGCTTCTTGACCGGCTTTTTCGGTCAAGAAGATGAGCCGCCTGAACTGTTACATGCGGACAGTTCAGGGAGAGGAGGGGATGGATATTCAGAAGCTGACAATCTATGAAATATCTAAACTGGCAGGAGTTTCCATAACAACTGTTTCACGGGTCTTAAATGGAAGCGATAAAGTGAATGCTGAAACGAAGATGAAAGTGGAAGAGGTAATTCACAGATACGGTTATGTGCCAAAGCAGTCAGCCCGCAATTTTACAAGAAAAGAGGGGTTAGCCGTTGGACTGCTGATGGATGATATACGGCATGCTTACATGTCGGAACTGGCATATGCGATTAATCAGGAATTGGGGATTTGGAAAGTTGAACCTGTGCTGTGCAATATACCGGATATTGAAAGGGAATTCATCACACAGGTAGATAATTTGGTTGAGAAAAAAGTTAATGGAATCATTTTATTGGGGTCTGTATTTGAAAATAAAATATGCAGGGTGGCTATTGAAAAACGTTACTCTGAAATACCGTTTGTCACTGTCAATGCAAATCTTGCGCTGCCGAACGTAAGAGAAGTCCTGCAGGACCAAATCCAGGGGACAAGAGATGCGGTCAGGTATTTATATCAGTGCGGCAAACGGAAAATCGGATGGATCTATTATCATAAATCCCACTCAGACAGGAAAAAGCATGAGGGCTTTCTGCAAGGGGCACAAGAATACAAATTACCTGTAGATTACATGTGTGAAACGAACGATAAAAGTCTGGAGGAAGGAATCAAGGCAACGGAAATGCTGCTCCGTAACCATCCTGATACGGATGCGGTTATATACTCCAGTGACAGCCTGGCAGTGGGAGGGATCCATTACATGAACAGAAACCACATTCCAATCCCAGACCGGATTGCAGTGGTTGGATTCAATAATTCAAGAAGTGCAAAGGAATGCTATCCCACACTCACGTCCATTGATAATAAGACCAGCGATGCCGGAAGAGCGGCCGCACAGATGATGATCGATATCCTGAACGGTCAGAAAACCGAAAATCAAATGCTGGTTTGCGGATTAGAAATACGGGAAAGCACTCCCTGAAGTAAGGAAGAAAGGAATCATTTATGAGTAAACCAAATGTAATTTTTTTGATTCAGGATCAGATGCAGCAGCAGGTATTGCAGCCGGAATCCTCTTGTCTTATGCCAAATTTGAAAAAAATGGCAGAAGACGGCATTAGTTTCAGCCGCGCTTATACATGCAATGCGATCTGCTCTCCGGCCCGGGCGTCATTTCTGACAGGTACACTTCCCCATATTCACGGTATGGTGGACTGTACTCATACTGTGCCTGAATATAGAGCGGAATTTGATGATAATCTGGATACATTGACTCAGGCTTTCCATGATACAGGCTACCATGTATCTTATTTTGGCAAATGGCATATAGAGCGGTCGCATGAGCTGGAAAGATTCGGAGTTGATACATATAAAACGGAAAAACACATTCCAGGATTTCATGTGACGGTAGAGGACCAGGTAGTGCTGAAAACTCCTGGATATGAAGATAAGATGGTATGCGGCATTTTTTCAGAAGGCGTGGAAAAGACGGAAGAACATTATATTTATCAGGAAGTGATAAAAGATATAGAAGAACATGGAGCGGATGGAAGACCGTTCTGCACCTTTATTTCAACCTACGCTCCACATGATCCATACTGTGTTCCGAAAGAAATATATGATCTGTATGAGGATGCAGATTTAAAGCTTTCTGAGAATTTTTTGGATTCTATGGAGGATAAGCCGGCAGTTTACCGCCGCATGAGAGATGTGCTTTCGGTGCTCTCGGAATCGGATTTTCTGAAAGCGAAGCGCTGCTATTACAGTTACTGCACCCTGGTAGATCAGCAGGTGGGCAGGTTGATTCAATATTTAAAAGAGAAGAACCTCTATGACAATACGCTGATTGTCTGCATGTCTGATCATGGAGATATGATGGGAGCTCATGGACTAATGATGAAGAGTGTGGAACCATTTGAGGAGATTTACCACATTCCGCTTTTGATGAAGCTGCCAGAGCAGGAGAGCGCCGGTATGAAAGCGGATTTCTATATCAATACCTATGAAATTGCCCCGACTGTACTGGAACTGGCAGGAGTTCGGGGATTGCGGGGAAAACATGTGGGCATTTCCATGGCGCCGTGGATCAGGAGAGAAAAAAAGGACAATCACTATGCATTTGCAGAGTTCTTCGGCCAGAGATATGCGTATACACAGCGCATTTACTGGGAAGATGATATGAAATATGTTTTTAATGCATTCGACGAAGATGAACTTTATGATCTAAAACGGGATCCGTTTGAAATGACCAATTTAAATCATAATGCCCGGTATCAGGAGAAGAAAAAAAACCTATGTGCTAAAATGTGGGAACGCATTAAGGATACAGAGGACTTTTGTCTGGCAGATGCGGAATATTATCTGATGCGGTTCGCTCCGGTTGGTCCCGGTGAGAAAAAGCAAAACGGTGAGTATTCTATCTACAATAAAAAGTTCTGATACTGCGTCTGTACCAAAGGCCACGGACAGAGGCTGTTATAAAATGAAGAATACACAATATACCATCAAGAGCACCCAACAATTAATATCATGATATCGGCATTTAAAAATCGATATGAAAATTCAGGAGGAAAAGGATATGTTTAAGAAGCGTTTGTTAGCATTAGCGAGTATAGTATCTATGGCAGTATCCATGACGGCATGCGGAACTTCTTCTTCAGGAACCCCAGCGCCGACCGCTGGACAGACCGCAGCAGAGAAACCAGGGGAGGCAGAAAAAACAGAAACTGCAGGCGTATATACACCCAAAGGGGATTTTAACATCCGTGTATTTGCGGCAGCAGGCGGTGTGGCTGATACCATTACACGCATTACGGCCCAGAGCCTTCAGGAGGAATATGGAACAACGATGATTGTCAATAATCTGACCGGAGCAAGCGGGGCTGTTGCAGCAGCGGATCTGGATGCTTATGAGCCATCTATCAATGAAATGGCTGTTGTAAGTATGAGCCTTTTTACAATGGCTCCATTGATGAATAAAGATTTAAATATAAATATAGATGATTATGAAATGGTGGGATCTTTGATCCGCGATGAATTTGTACTGTTTGTTTCCAAGGACAGCGGAATAAAGAGCTGGGAGGAGCTGGCAGAGTACGGAAAGAGCAATCAGATTATATATGCCTCAAACACACCGGGTGGAAATACCCATATTGTTCAAACGGCGTTATTCGGCGAAGCCGGATTAGACGCTCAGGCACTCACTTCTGACGGAAGCAACAAGGATATTCTGGCCTGTATGTCCGGTGATGCTATTTGCGGCAGCGCGACCACCACTCTTGCAAAGCCTTACGTAGAGAGTGGAGATATCATACCGATTGGTATATTTTCAAAGGATGTTTATACAGGGTATGAAGGATATGAAGTTCCGACGATGGCCAGCCTTGGATACGATATCACCATTCCATCTTATAACTTCCTCATTACCCGGGCCGGAGTAGATAAGGCGGAAATTGATGGATTTTTCCAGGCAGTTCTTGCATGCAGAGAAACTGACAAATTTAAAGAACTGGCAGCAGCTTCCGGCTATGAACCGGATAATACGGACAGTGATACGCTGCGTGCAGAGATTGAGTTTTATGCAAATGAATGTAAGGAAATCTATGATAAATATTACAAGTAGGACGGATTTTGCATGGATGGAAAGGAAGTTGGAAACAGATGCGGATTAAATACAAATTAAATTTATCAGCGGGCTGTCTGGCCGTACTGGGGGCGATCATCCTTTTTCTGATCATTCCTTCACAGGTTGGGCTGGAAACTCAGTCAGTGCAGGGGATCACCTCACGGTCATTGCCGTATGCACTTTGTGTACTGATGGCGGTATGCGGTGCGGGATTAATTGTTCAAAGTTTGATATTGAAAAAGGATGAAGTAAAGGAATTGGAGATTAAGCAGGAAGTAAAAGGAATCTGCTATATGCTGCTCCTGCTGGTATATGGTTATGGCTTTTCACGCAGCTTTCTGGTTTCAACCCTCTTTTGGGGAGCGGCTACATTGGCTTTCACGAAATGTAAAAAAGTTTCCTATTATGCAATTATCGTTGTTACCGTTGTGGCTTTGTACTTTATATTTACCCGTCTGCTTCATGTCAGATTACCTTAGGAAAAGGAGGGAGGAGTGGTATGGAACTGGTTGTTTCTGCATTGGGTCAATTGCTGACCATAGAAAACTTTATATTTCTTAATATCGGAACTTTTATCGGCATTATTTTTGGCGCAATTCCCGGAATGAGCGGGAATCTGGGGATTACTGTATTTCTGCCGTTTACATTTTCCATGGGAACCGTACCGGCGCTGCTGATGCTCTGCGGTATCTTTTTCGGATCGAATTTCGGCGGTTCCATCAGTGCGATTTTAATCAATACACCAGGTACGAATGGAGCCTGTGCCACATTGCTGGACGGGTATCCGCTGGCAAAAAAGGGGCATCCGCTAAAGGCTTTGGATATGGCATTGATTGCGTCCACATTCGGCGGACTGGTCAGCGCATTGTGTCTTCTGTTTTTCTCGCCGCAGATCAGCAAGGTGGCTATGAGCTTTGGCGCGCCGGAATATTTTGCACTGGCGTTGTTTGGATTATCTATTATAGCTTCTGTCAGCGGTAAAAGCATTATGAAAGGCTTAATCAGCGGTTCGGTAGGAATGCTGGTAGCCACAGTTGGGATCGATAGTGTCAGCGGAATGACAAGATTTACCTTTGGCAATATAAAAATGTATAATGGCGTAAAGATGATTGCTGTTCTCCTGGGAGTATATGCAGTAGCCCAGTTGATCGCCCGGATCAATGGAACGGAAGCGGGCGGACAAGCCAGCAGTCTTGATATGAAAGGGATGGAATCAGACCGGGTATCTTTGCGTGAGGTAAAGAGCGTGCTGCCTACAATGGGGAAATCTTCCGTCATCGGTTCGGTCATCGGTGCGATTCCTGGTACCGGAAGCGCCATTGCAGCCTACATATCCTATAATGAAGCGAAAAGAAGAGCAAAACCGGATGAGCATTTTGGAGAAGGGGAGCTGAAAGGAATCGCAGCGCCGGAATCAGCCAATAACGGGGCGACAGCCTCCTGTCTGATTCCGCTGCTGACACTGGGAATTCCGGGGGATGCAGTTGCGGCAACGCTTATGGGAGCATTTACTATGCATGGTCTGGTGGTTGGCCCCAAACTGTTTGCATCATCCGGACCTGTGATCTATGCGATGATGATTGGGTGTGTGATAGCTCAGTTGTTCATGTATTTACAGGGACGTTATCTGATGCCGGTATTTGTCAAGATCACCCATATTCCGCAGGATCTTCTGACCGCGCTTTTGATGGTGGTCTGCTGTGCCGGTGCATTTGCAATTGCCAATTCGCCGTTTGAAGTCTATGTAATGCTTGTTTTTGGCGTAGTTGCCTATGTGATGAATAAGTTTGGTTTTCCGCCGGTTCCAATTGTGCTGGGAATGGTTTTGGGTCCCATTGCTGAATCGAATCTGCGTAACTCTCTGACTTTATCAAAAGGGAGCTGGATGATTTTTGTACAGAGGCCCATCTGCCTGATGTTCATTGTTTTGACCGTTGTTTTGATTTTTCTTTTAAAGAGAAGTGCAAAGAAAAATGGGTTATAAAAAAACACGGCCATTTTACTAATGGATCTGCAATACAATGTATTATGAAAACCTCTTTTATTTAAGCGATACCCAGCTAAGAGAAGGGGCTGCCCTGGGATGGGGGTGGACTGGCCGCAGGCCGGGGAGCAGAAGGGACCGCGGCGGCTGATGGAAGAGATCGGCAGGACTTAGCGTAAATAAGGCAAAAAAGGCAGATGAATGTTGAATTCCGAATCAACATTCAAGGCAGCCCCTTCTCTTAGCGTTACTCTCACTTATTCACAATCCTCCAAAGCGTTGTCCTGCATATCCCAAGTCTGGCCGCCGCCTGGCTCTGATTTCCTCCTGTTTCCGATAACACCGCTTTAACGATATCCTTTTCAATGTCCTCTAACGGCTTATTCAGATTCAGCACGCTGGAAAGCGCGGAGGAAGAGGCCGGATTGGAATCCTCAGATTCCAGTATCCGCCTGACGCTCTCTTCCTGTATATAGGAAGAAGCGGCATTGGTCACAAGCTGGGTGATGACCCGTTTAAACTGTGTCAGGTTTCCGGGCCATTGGTATGATTCGATGAGATCAATGGCCTGAGGGGTGAAACCGATCACCTGTTTTGCCAGATCGATGTTCACGGTGCTGATATAAAGGCTGGATAATGCCTGGATTTCTCCGGAACGCTCTCTTAACGGTATCATGCGGATCGTCAGGCAGGAGAGCTGGTTGATCAGGTTTGATACGTGGGAGGGGATTTTCTCTCCAGGCATGGTTGTATAGGATAAGATTACCCGGTTTCTGCGGCATAAGCCGGTATCGTAGAGAATGGATTTCAGTTTATCCGTTTTTGCAGCGGTGAGTTTTTCTATATTGCGGAAATATATGGTGATTTCCTGGCTGTTGATTGGGGAATTAACATGGTTGACTAAGAACGCCCATGTTTTATCCGAGGCCAGCTCAAAGTCGATTACCACGTAGGGGTGGTTTTGGTATTTTCCCTGGGTGTAGATGGTGGCGGCGGTCTGCTCTTTTCCGGCTCCGTTTTCCCCCAGGATCATGACCGGATAGGGGGACTGGATGAGCTGCTGGAGGGACTGGGCGGAATCATAACCGGAGGACGACAGTTCCAGATAGTGGTATAAAAAGGTATCCACGGCCTCGCCGCGGGAAAATACGCGGATTTCATTTTTCGGAGCGGTGTAAGGTTTCTTTTGCTGGGAAAAATAGAACACTGTAAATGGGCTGTCACCGATTTCGATATGCTTCTCCCGGACGGTTATGACCATGCCGTTGTTGGCCTTTGCTATAGTGGAATCTGTCTGCTGCACATTCTGCAGGCGCCTTACGGCAATGGAGACGGCCATATCCTTTTTAACTGTTTTCAGAGATGAGAAGATCATCTCTTTTTCTTTGTTAAAAACCAGTATTTCGTGGTCGCTCTGCTCTAACAGGGAACGGAGAAATTCTTCTCTTTCCCGGACGCGGGCCAGGGTGGTGCAGAGCCTGACTGCCTGGTCTATGGCCGAGGACAGGCTTTCCCGTCCGGTTGTTATCAGGATGGAGTTCAGGCCGTTCCTTCTGGCGATAGAATCGATACCCATGCCGGAGACGATCAGGCGGTATCCCTTATTTTTCAGACGTTCCATCAGAGGAACGGCGTCTTCTAATGTAAAGAGTGTATGGATATCCAGGTCAAGCTGCAGAAGATCCCGTAGCAGATGGGCGCTGTTGGTCACCGGCGTGAACCCGACGATGGCATAGGGTTCATTGAAATTATCCGCCAGTTTCATGGCATGGAGCACATCATAAAATGACAGCGGAAATTCGATGACCGGGATCTGTGTTACTTTTTTAATCATGGAAGCCGTTTCGCCGCGGGAAAGGATGGCGTCATAGTCGATGGAAGATCGCTGCTGCACAATCTCCACAGCGCTGTAAAGATTTCCCACATAAGCGTCCATATCCACATGTTCCATTGCAGATACGATTTCGTATAATTGGCTTTGAATGCTTTCGCTGGGTGCGATTGCTAATAATTTAATTTTTCTTCTGCTCATTTTTCTATGAATCCCTCCCGTACTGTTTAATTTATATACAATAATACCACTTGTAAATTAGAATTACAATAAAATGTTTAAAAAATAAACAAAAACAAATTGTATTTAGATTGAAACAATTGTCAAAATGTCTATAATTAAATCATCGGGAGGAAAAAACAGATTTTGACAAAAAAGAATTCAAAAAGGAGAAGGGAACATGAGTAATTTTTATTCGAAAAATGCAAAGAATATTTTTCCATGGCTGCTGATTTTGCCCACACTGGTCTTTTTGGGGATGTTTTGCTTTTTTCCAATGATCCGGGGGTTTGGATATGCGGTCACCAATTATGACCGGGGGAATCCCAAGGCCACGGAGTTTGTGGGAATGGCAAACTTTGTAAAGATTTTTACGGAAGATAAGGTGTTCGTAAAAACGTTGGTAACTTCTTTAAAATGGGTGGTTTCACAGGTTACACTGCAGTTATTCTTTGGAATGATCTTTGCATTGATCCTGAATCAGAAGTTCAGAGGGCGGGGGCTTGTAAGGACATTCTGTTTCGCGCCGTGGGCGGTATCGGGCGTGCTGACTACGATGCTCTGGGTATTGATTTTTAATGAACACATCGGTCTTTTGAATAATGTTTTGAAGTCCATAGGTCTGGGGCATATGACAAAGGCCTGGGTGCAGAATGTACAGACCGCGTTTCCTTCCGTTGTGATTGCCGAACTTTGGAGAGGCATTCCATTTTTTACTATTACACTGCTTGGCGGACTGCAGACCGTACCGCTGGAACTCTATGAATCGGCAAAGGTGGACGGCGGAAATGCATGGAAGAATTTCTGGCTTATCACCATTCCTTATATGAAGGAATCCATTGTTTTTGCAACTTTGATGAGAACGATTTGGGAATTCCGTTCTGTGGATCTGATTATGACGATGACAGACGGAGGGCCGGTACGAAGAACACTTACGCTCCCGATCTATATGTACAAGACCTCTATAGAGAACGGGCAGTATGGTTACGGAGCTGCTCTGACGGTGATTCTGTTCCTGATTCTCAGCATTTATGTTGTGATTTACCTGAAAGCCAATAACTTTGGAAAAGGAGTGAATGAATAGACATGAACCCAAAGACGAAAAAGAAAATGATACGCGTTCTTACCTTACATCTGCCTATGATTGCATTTCTGATCTTTATAGGAATCCCGCTTATATGGGCGCTTTCCCTGTCCTTTAGGGAGGGAGCCAGCGTTATCCGGGGAGAATTTCAGGTGATACCAAGGCCGGCTACGATCGCTAACTACATATATGTGTGGACCAGTAATAAATTAAACAAGTTTTTTGTAAATTCCATGATTACCTCCTTTGGTTCCGTATTTATTATCGGCTTTCTGGCGCTATTTAACGGTTATGCCCTGAGCAGGTTTAATTTTAAGGGAAAACAGGTGTTTATGGTGATTCTTCTGATGACACAGATGATCCCGCTCATTTTTAATATGTCTTCCATCTTTTTGATGATGGTTAAATTGAAACTAACCAATTCCCTGTTTGGAATCTGTCTGCTGCATATTGCGGCGGGGCTTCCTTACAACAGCCTGATGATGAAAAGTTTTATCGGAGGGATTCCGAAAGAGATAGACGAGGCGGCGGCCATTGACGGCTGCAACCGGACACAGATTATATTTAAAGTGATTCTTCCGGCGGTGCGTCCTGGATTTACCACAGTGATCGCATATGCATTTATCACATGCTGGAATGAATACCTGTTATCCTATACACTTCTTACGGATGCGAAGAAATTCCCGATTTCCGTAGGACTGAAATATCTTGTTGGTGAATACAGCACTGATTATTCGGCTCTTGCGGCCGGATGTATCATAGCGCTCATCCCGCCGATCCTTCTGTTCGCATATGTTCAGAAAAACCTGGTAAGCGGTATGAATGCAGGGGCGGTCAAGGGGTAAGGACTGCCCGGTAAAAAAGCAATTAAAAAAGAAAAGGAGAGGTTTAAGTTATGAGAAAATTAGCGAAGACAATGGCACTATTGCTGGCAGGAAGCATGCTTTTAACGGGATGCGGCGGAGGAAGCAAGACGGCTGACCCCACCACGGCGGCAGAGACAGGTAAGACGGAGACAACCCAGGCGGCGTCTCAGGGAGAAACTTCAAAAGAGGCGGCAGGAGAGAATGTCACTCTGACCTTGTGGGCGGATTTCGTCACACCGGAGAGAACAAAATATGTGGAAACCATGGTTTCCAACTACATGAATGAACATCCCAACGTAAAGATCGAAGTGACGCCGCTTCCTGATTCGGCTGACGATAAGATCATGACCGCTTATGAGGCAGGGCAGGGGCCTGACATCTTCCTTTCTTCCGGCCCTGATATTACGAGCCATATCAACGGTGAGTATGTGATTCCGCTGGATACATATTTTGATAAATGGGATAAAAAAGACCTGATTCTCCCATCCGCTATAGAAACAGTGCGCCAGTATGATGTGACCGGCCAGAACCAGCTTTATTACATTCCAAACGGCATATCATTTACCGTTTTATGGGTGAGAAGCGATTGGCTGAAAGAAACCAATTCCACGGTGGATACATGGGATAACTTGTTCCAGGCAGTGGAGAACATGACAGATAAGGATCAGGGACATTACGGCCTTTCAATCAGAGGCGGAAAAGGCGGAGCCAAGTTCCTGGAGCGAATGATGTATGCATACAGCGGAATTTTATCCGTATTTGATGAAAATGGAAAATGTACGATCAATGATCCAAAAAATGTGGAATTTGTAGAGCGCTATTTAGGACTTTATGGAAAATGTACGGCAGAAGGCGATTTAAACTATGGATGGACAGAGCTGGCGGCTGCATTTGATTCTGGCGCGGCCGGTATGATTATCCACAACCTGGGGTCTGCATCCAACCATATGGAGGCATTTGGCGGCGACCAGACTAAATTTGAAGCCATTGGCATGCCTTTGAATGACAAAGGGACTTCTGTAAACCTGATGATCCAGCCGGGCGGAATGACGATTTCTTCAACCTGTAAGAACCCGGAAGCTGCATTTGATTTCGTCGCTTATATGACAACAGGTGATCCTGTAAGCGAATACTGCCAGCAGTGGGGTGTTGTCCCGGTAGATCAGGATGTGCTTGAAAATGCTGCCTGGATCGACGAACAGCCCTGGTACGAATCTTCAGCGGATCTTCTGCTGGATGAAAAAACACTGTTCTACAACCAGTATTCCTGGCTGCCTGGACATGATGATATCTATGGTGAGATGGATACCAACAGCCAGTATGTGATGACAGGTGAGATGACGGCTCAGGAAATGCTGGATGCATGGGCTGAGTATTATCAGGAATGTTACGATAAGTTTTATAACAAGTAAGAAATATTAATTCAGGAAAGAAAAAGGTGTGGATAATGGGAGAATATAATGTAAATTGGACAGATTTGAGAAGCCTGTGCCAAAAACTTATGATGGCAGAGCATGTTTCAAAAGAGGATGCTTTTGTCTGTGCCGACAATCTGGTGGACGCTGATCTCTGCGGCGTGGAATCCCACGGTGTCAGCCGTATGACCAACTATATGAAGCGGCTGAGAACCGGTGTGGTGGACAGCCAGGGACAGTGCAGAGTGGAAAATGAATGTGCGGCCAGCATTTATGTCCATGGCGGCAATGCCATGGGAATGGTGGTAGGAAAATTTGCCATGGAACGCTGTATTGAGAAAGCGAAGGAGAGCGGCTGCTGTTTTGCGGCAGCCAGCAACTCCAATCACTATGGAATGGCCGCTTATTACGCGAGAATGGCTGCTGAAGCCGGTATGATTGGTATTACCGGAACCAATGCCCCGCCCAATCTGGCCCCTTTTGGAAGTCCTCAGAAATATATGGGAACCAACCCGATTGCATTCGGCGCTCCCACATCAGGAAATCCTATTATACTGGACATGGCCCCCAGCGTGGTTGCCATGGGAAAGATCATATTGGCAGCAAAACTGGGAAAAACGATCCCGGAAGGCTGGGTATTGACAAAGGACGGCAGGCCGACTACTGATCCGGTGGAAGGTCAGAATGGCACTCTGCTTCCCATCGGCGGCGCAAAGGGGTCGGGGCTGGCCATATTCATGGAAATCTTCTGCGGTATTTTAAGCGGTGCAGAAGTGGGACCTCACATCAACCATTTTTGGAATGATTTTGAACATCCGCAGAATGTGGGACATTTCTTCTGTGCGGTGGATGTGGATAAATTTGTGGGTTTGGAGAGATTTAAAAAGAATCTGGATCAGATGGTTCAGGAGATGAAATCTCTTCCTAAGAATCCGGGTGTGGAAGAAATTTTCATGCCGGGCGAGATTGAGATAAGAAAACGTGCAGAGAGAAAAGCCGGCGGAATTAACCTGTCTGACAGCGTATATGAGGAATTAAGGGCGCTTGCAGAACAATATCAGGTGGATTTTACAATCTGATTATCGGAAAGGAGAAGGGACATGGGTAAGAAAATAGGGTTTATCGGCCTTGGCAACATGGGCCTTCCAATGGCGCTGAATTTGTGTAAAAACGGTTTTGAAGTTTTGGTATGTTCCAGCAGTTCGGAAAGCCAGCAGAAGATCATCGCGGCAGGAGGCGGTTCCACCGGAAGCTTTCAGACCATGGCGGAGATCTGCGATGTGATTATCACGATTGTTCCGGCGGACCAGGAAATTCTCAGTTTATATAAGGAAGACGGCATACTTTTAAACGCAAAGCCGGGCCTTATCTGTATTGATATGACGTCTGCCAAAGGAACGACGAAACAGGCCATTGCCCAGTATATCGAGCAGACCGAAAAGGATGTGCAGTTCATCGATGCGCCGGTCAGCGGAGGCGTTGCAGGAGCCGAGGCGGGGACGCTTACAATTATGGCAGGCTGTACGGAGGAACAGTTTAAGGAAAACCAGGATATATTTAATGCCATGGGAAAGAAGATCATCCATACAGGACCTGTGGGAAGCGCCTCCAACATCAAGATGCTGAACCAGATGCTGAATGCTGCCAATACGGCGATTGCCGCCGAGGTGCTCTGCATTGCAAGGGATTTAGGTGTGGACGATAAGGTTCTCAGTGAAGTGGTGAACCAAAGTAGCGGCGGCAGTTTTGTATTTGAAAAAAATGTGCCCAAATATATGATGACAGGGAATCATACCCCGGGTTTCCGCCTGGATCTGATGAAAAAAGATGTGGGACTGTTTATCGATACTGCCAAGGAAATCAGTGGATTTACCCCTGTTTCCAACCTGGTATACCAGCTGTACCGGGCGGCGTCCAATCAGGGAGCTGGAGATAAAAATTATACATACATACATAAATGGCTGGAAGAGAATCAGAAAAAGTAGAGAAAAAGGGAAGGTATTACCATGAGACTGATGGATTGTACGCTGCGTGACGGCGCTAATGTGATTGGAAAAGGATTTGATGCGAGGCTGACGGTCATGATGATCGAAGGGCTGATAAAGAGCAATATTAAGTTAATTGAGATGGGAAACTGCCTGGGGCTTGGCGCTTATGAAGCGAACCAGTGCATTTCCCCGCTGAATGATATCGAATATCTGGAACTGATACAGCCATATCTGTCCCAGGCTGAGATCGGCATGTTCATGGGTGTAAAAAATGCGGTGGAAAAATACATCGAACTGGGAGCCCGTTATCACCTTCACTTTTTAAGAATCGGCGCCAACGCGGGAGACGGAAAAATGGCCTGCGACGGCATACGCCTGGTGAAAAAATATGGCATGAAATGCCGTTACTCTATGATGAAGGGATACATTTTATCTGCTGAGGACCTGGCAGATGAAGCGGCAATGCTGGAATCCTGCGGTCTGGATGAAATCACAATTATGGATTCCGCTGGAACCATGATGCCTCATCAGGTATATGATTATGTATCTGCAATGGTAAAAAAAGTTAAGATTCCGGTTGCATTCCACGGCCACAATAACCTGGGGCTGTCGGCTGCCAATGCTCTGGCGGCTGAAGAAGCGGGAGCCTCCGTGTTCGACTGCGGCCTTATGGGAATGGCAAGAAGCGCGGGCAACTGTGCAACGGAACTGGCAGTTGCAGCTTTTCAGAGACTTGGTAAAATGGAAGATGTGGACTTATATGCGCTTCTTCATTTTATCGATGATGAGCTGGCCCCGGCTATGGCGGAATACGGCTATCAGGCTCCTGTAAAGCCCATTGATCTGGTGTACGGTCTGTCGGGCTGCCATTCCAGCTTTGCTAAGTTGTTTGAAGATACTGCGAAAGAAAAGGACGTGGACCTGTACCGGCTGATCACAGAAGTATCGGCCATCGACCAGAAAGCGCCGTCGGCAGAGTTGATTAACCGTGTGGCGGATGAAATGAAACAGTGATCCGGGAGGTAGAACATGAAGATAGTAGTTTTAGACGGATATACGGAAAATCCAGGTGATTTGAGCTGGGAAGGTCTGGAAAAGCTGGGTGAACTGACAGTTTATGACAGAATTTCCTATGATACGGAATCGGTTGTCAGCCATATTGGCGATGCGGAAGCGGTATATGTGAATAAAGTTCCTCTGACCCGTGAGGTCCTGGATGCCTGCCCGTCTCTCCGTTTTATCGGCGTGCTGGCTACGGGATATAATGTGGTGGATACGGTTGCGGCTAAGGAAAAGGGAATCACGGTATGCAACATCCCATCTTACGGAACGGATGCGGTAGGCCAGTTTGCCATCGGCCTTTTATTGGAAATCTGCCACCATATCGGACATCACAGCCAGGCCGTTCTGGAGGGAAAATGGACCAGCAATCCCGACTGGTGCTTCTGGGATTATCCGCTGATTGAACTGGCCGGAAAGACCATGGGAATTATCGGCTACGGAAGAATCGGCCAGTGTACGGGCCGGATCGCCCAGGCCTTGGGAATGAAAGTTTTGGCCTATGATTCCTATAAAAACCCGGACTTGGAATCCGATACCTGCCGGTATACGGATTTGGAGGAACTGCTTGGGGCGTCGGACGTAATCAGCCTTCACTGCCCGCTGTTTCCTGACACCCAGGGGATTATCAACAAAGAAAACATCGGGAAAATGAAGGATGGAGTGATCATTCTGAACAACTCAAGAGGGCCGCTGATTGTGGAAGAGGATTTGGCGGAAGCGTTAAAGAGCGGGAAAGTTATGGCGGCCGGGCTGGATGTGGTGTCGACAGAACCTATTAAAGCGGATAACCCGCTGTTGGGAGCGCCAAACTGTATTATCACCCCACACATTTCCTGGGCTTCTAAAGAGAGCCGCCAGCGGCTGATGGATTTTGCGGTGGATAATCTGGTTCAATATTTAAATGGTACGCCTGTGAATGTGGTGAACCGCTGAGCGGTATCAGTTTGCGTCAGAATGTGGTGAACCGCTGGGGATGTCAGCTTGTATTAGTTAGTTACGGTTCAGCCGGATACAGTGAGTATCTGGCTGGACTGTAATTTGCGTTGTTAGAAAGAAACCGGCTTCCGGTGGACATGAGCTTTGAGGAATTTTATCTTCTGCCTGCCGCTGTCCGGGAGAGGAAAGCTTTTTTGAGTTGTTTAAAAAAGGGGATATAGGAAAGGGGACATATGAAAGGACAACAGTATCATTTTCAAATGAGTTCGGAGAAAGATCCTGTAACTGGGGTGGAGATCGTGCGGTTGACGGACAATAAGGGAATCTATGACCGGCCGTATTTTACCACACCGCAGTTTAGCAGAGATGGAAAATACACATTATTCGTGTCTGATTTTACCGGCACTTCCGTGATCAAAAACCCGGATGCGCCCGCAATTGGAAAGCTGGGATTCGGAGAGCTGTTCACTTTGGAGCTGGAAACGGGCATTGCGCTGCAGGTGACACAGGGAGAAGCGGTTAAAATGGGCCACGGCGCCCATGCGATGATGGCCCCGGACGGGAAAAAAGCCTATTATTACAGCAATGAACAGCTAAAAGAAGTCGACCTGGAAACGCTGGAATCCAGGGAACTGATGTGGATTCCATATTCTTACAATTTCCACAGCCTTTCTATGACAAATGACTGCCGGTATCTGGCATTTTCATTGGTGGAAGAGGTGACGCTTGTCACTTCCAAATTTGCTAACCCTCTGGCCGAGGCAGCTCCGGGGGCCAGGGAGCGGTTTTTTAAGGAACCCAGCAGCCTGGTGATCCGGTATGACACCCAATTGGATACAGCGGAAGTGGTGTTTGGCGGACATCACAGGATCACCCACACCAGCTTAAAGCCGGATGATGGGGACAGCGTGTTATTCTGCCATGACGGTCCGTGGCATCTGGTTCAACGAATGTGGACTGCCAGGGTCAGCACCGATGAGGTGGCGCCGCTGATCGTTCAGCAGCACAATCTGGAAGGCGTGGTGCACGAGTTTTTCACGCCAAAAGGCAGGGTCGGGGCCCAATATTCCTACCGCTATAAACCGGATATGCCATTTTTTATGTTCGCCGATATTTTCGTGGATTTTGACGGTAAAAATCAGGAGCGCTTCTATTATCCATATCTGAGACCGGGGCATGTGAGCGTCAATGCTGCGGAGACCTTGGGAGTTGGGGACCGGGCGATGCTTGCTGCGGACATGAAGGATAGCGAAAGGTATGTTTCCCTGATTGAATACAATAAAGCGGATCACCGGGCAGAAGTGTCTCTGCTGTGCGCACATGATACTTCGGGGAAGAAGTCGGCTCATGTGCATCCGGTATTTACACCCGATGGGAAGAGAGTTGTATATTCTTCTGATAAGGAAGGAACGCTGAATATTTATATGGTGGAGGCGGATTTGGGGAGAGCGGTAAAGCGGGTGAAGTAGACCGGCTATACATCGGAAGATTACTGGAACTTACCGGAAGGGGAACGCGCTGAACTGGTCGATGGCCAGCTTTCTGCCATGGCTCCGCCAGGTTTCAAGCATCAGCGGCTTGTTATGGAATTATCTGCAACCATCAGAAATTATGTCAAGAACCATCGAGGGGCCGCTTTATTCCGGGGCAGGTGTGCGTGAATACTGGATTGTTGACCCGGAGAAAGAACGAACGGCCATTTATCGCTACTATGAAGATGCAGTAGCAGCGGTCTTTGCTTTTGAGCAGGAAACGGTGGATTTTAGGCCTGTTTTACATCAACCCTCAAGGCATTTTCGAAAAAGCCTTCACGTTTTACTGTTAATCCCCAGGTCATTTACATCAAATAAAATCTTTTTTATCCTTAGCACAGCCAGTACACAGCCGTGAAGAAGGGGACGCTGGGGCAGGCAGGCACGGATCATCGGAATCCGTTCCCGAATCCCGATGATCCGCGCCTGCCTGCCCCAGCGTCCCCTTCTTCACGGCGTTACTCCTGCCAATTACTCAAATAAAGATTTATTTCAGGTAATAAGTCGTTATAACTGTATTTTCCACGTACATTTCCTTCAATTCCCCCAATTTTTGAAAGTGAGGCAAAGTTTTATGCTCCAACTGTGCCTGAGGGTTTTCCCATAATTCTATCAGGCAGACTTCATCATCGGAATCCAAGGGGATGTAGTAATCATACTTCAAGTTTCCTTTTTCTTTTCTTGAGGCATCGGCAATTCCGGCCTCTATTACCTTTTGACAAAATTCATCCCGTTTGCCAGGTTGGATAGTATAGTGCACTTCTAAAAGAATCTGTTCGTTCATAATATTCTTTTCCTTCTATATAAATAGTGTAATGATGCCGGGCTGATGCCGGCTGATTAATATACTTCGTAGTGGATTTTATTCAGTGGCAGATCCGACAGTTCGTGCTTTGCAGGATGTCTATCAGGCATTCCAAGAGAAAGAACTGCCTCTAAAGCATAACCATCGGGGAATTTCAAAAGTTCTTTTAGAAAAGTTTCTGTAGTTCTTCCGTCCGGCGCTTCCCGCAGCCTGCCTTGAATCCAGCAGCTCCCTACGCCCAGGCTGTCTGCCATCAGATGCATATTCGACATTACGATCGAGCAGTCCTCAACCCAGACATCTGAAGCAGCCGTATTTGCAGTTACAACAATTGCAGCATTTGCGCCTGCAAGCATTTTGGCGGAACCGATTCTGCACTCTGACATCTGTTTTAATACGTCTTTATCCCTGACAACAATCAGTTCCCAGGGGCAGCGGGCGCGGCTGGACGCTGAGAGCAGTCCTGCCTGCAGGATTTTCTGCAGATTGTCATTGGAAATGGGTTCCCCGGTATAGTTTCTCACACTGCGTCGGTTTTGCATGATTTCTAATAAATCCATAGTTCTGTCTTCCTTTCCATGTTGGTATTGAATTATTTCCTGATTCCATTCGGTATTTTTATCTTGTTTTAGGGTTTCGAATGCAGAGGTGCATTCCATTTGTTATTTTATTATACAACAATTATAATATGGAAGAAACAGGGAATGAGGGAAGGGGGCCTGGTCGTATCAATTAAAATCAGGTAACAAAAAGCATATTTTCCCTTCCACTCAATTCTTTTCCCCGCACCCCGGCCGTGGTACTATAATTACAGGCTGGAATTGACAAACTGCCTGCGGTACTGAAGCGGTGTCGTGCCTTCCCGGTCTTTGAATATTTTTAAGAAATTATTGACATTGATATAGCCCACCTGTTCCGCAATCTGGGATACGGAAAGATCAGTGGTGATCAGCAGTTTTTTGGCCTCTGTGACGCGAAAGAGCAGTAAATATTCCTTAAATGTGATTCCGACAATATCTTTGAAGGCCAGAGACAATGCATGGCGGCTGATGAAATTTTGTTCCGCGATTTCCGTCAAAGTCAATTTATGATGAAAGTGTTCATTGACATAACGCTGAGCGTTCAGCACGGCATCCGACATGGTGCTGTGGCCCCGCATGGGGAAATATTCCGGTTTGCTGCGGTACAGCTCAATCAGGATAGAGGTGAAAAGGGCTGCGCTGCGGGTTTCATAAAACACCTGTTTATGGGTATATTCCCCGGCCATCTGTGCGAACAGAGACAGGACAGCCTGATAGGCCTGGTCACTTAATGTCATCACATGGCAGAATTCCTTTGGACGCTGGATGAAAATGGAGATCAATTCCGCATCCTTGGTATGTGACAGAATCAGATCGCTGGACAGAGTGACTACATAGCGGCAGTAGGGTTCTTCTTCGACTATGAAATTATGGCGCTCCAGACGGCTGATGAAAATCAGGGATTTTTCTGTCAGCGTATAGGTTTTGTGGTTGATGACAGCCTGTGACCTGCCGCCTGTGACAAGAATCATCTCATATTCAAAATGTGCGGTGGGGAGGAATATTTCATCATCAACAACATCGGAATAAAAACAACTGATGTCAGGAACATGGGTATAGAGCATGGGTCCGCCTTTCTATCTAAAATGCAGTTATTAAAATCATTATAGCCCGGATAAGGGCTGTACGTCAAATTCAGAAGATGTGTTAAATACCAAATTAAAAATACCAAAAGAACATGAGGAGGAATTTATCATGCAGCATGAAAAATTCAATTACAAGAGTCTGGAAGAGATTCAGGCAAAAGCGGCTGAATTAGGAGTGCATCTGCCGTTTGCGGCGGATACGTCCGTTTTAAAGGAAACGCTGGCATTTGGCAATGTGACCTTGCATAACCGTATGGGTATCGCTCCTATGGAAGGGGCGGACGGACTTCCGGACGGTTCTCCATCAGAGCTGACGCTCCGCCGGTATGTGCGGGAAGCCATCGGAGGAAGCGGGATGATCTGGTTTGAAGCCATTTCCATTGTGCCGGAGGGGCGTTCCAGCGCCCATCAATTGATGCTGACAAAGGATAATCTGGATAACTATAAGCGCTTCACTGCCGCGATCAAAGATGCAGGAATTAAGGCCAACGGTTTTGCGCCCTATCTGGTGATGCAAGCCAACCACAGCGGCCGTTATTCCAATCCGGACGGGAAACCGGCGCCATTGATTGCTTACCGCCATCCCCAGTATGAACAGCTCAGAAAAGCGGATGACAGTTGTATTGTTTCCGACGATTATTTGAAATCTCTGGAAGAGAAATTCGGTGAAGCGTCATTGCTTGCCAAAGAGGCTGGTTTTGATGCCGTAGATATTAAATCATGCCATGGCTATCTCCTGGCGGAACTGACATCCGCTTATAACCGTCCCGGAGAGTATGGAGGAAGCTTTGAGAACCGCACCAAACTGTTGAGAAATGGTATCCAGGCGGCAAAGGCTTATGAGGACGCCGGCTTTATGGTGACTGCGAGAATCGGCATTTTTGACGGTTTTGCCTATCCTTATGGATTTGGCGTGAAAGAAGGCGGTGGGGCCGTTCCGGATATGGAAGAGCCGGTTCGTCTGATCCGTTCCCTGTATGAGGATTTCCACATGCCTATGGTCAACTTAACCATGGGAAATCCATATGTCAGCACCCATGTAACCCGTCCTTATGACCATGGTAAATATGTTCCGGACGAGCACCCCCTGTTTGGAGTGGCCCGCATCATCAATGGCATCGGCCAGGTGAAAAAGGCGGTTCCTGAGATGGTGATTTCCGCTTCCGGCCCGTCTTATCTGAGACAGTATTCGGATCTGTTCGCAGCGGGAGCCATTGAAGAAGGGCTGTGCGACCAGGTACTGTTTGGAAGAATGTCATTTGCCGATCCGGAATTTCCAAAGCAGATTTTGGAGAGCGGAAGGATTGACCCGAAAAAGACCTGTGTGGCCTGCGGAAAATGCGGGGATTTGATCCGCGCGGGCAAGCCTACAGGCTGTGTGGTGCGGGATACGGATATTTATATGAAATATTACCGCGAATTTATGGAACAGAATAAATAGTATATTATAGAAGAAACGGTGTAGCTTTGGCTATGCCGTTTTTTGCGTTTAAAGCAGTTATTTCCTGCTGTCTGTGAGAAAACGTAAAATATGCGGCTGGAAAGAAAAACACATAGGTTATAGATGATTGGTAATAAAACAATCTTCGCTTAACAGAAATAATTCCCATTTTCAAGTGACAAAAATTATCCAGGGTGACAAAAATTAACCGCTACACAAAAAACAAACCTTCCATTTCCTGGTAAATAAACGAAAAAATCATTCGGCAGAAATTGACACTACAAAAAAATACTGTCAATTTACAAGCGTTTTCTGAACTGTTAAGGTAGTTACAGACGAATTGAGAAAAAACGGCTAAAATTAAGGGATTTGGGAGCGGGATATGAAAAAAGTTAAGGTTTTACTTGTTGGAATTGGTGGGTATGGAGCCAATTACATTAAAGAATTAACAGAAAAAAATGTCACATCGGCAGTGATTGAAGGGATATGTGAGGTGATGCCGGATGTGGAAAAGATTTATCCGGTAATTAAAGAAGAAAGCATTCCAGTATATAAAGCGCCGGAGGAATTTTATAAAGAACATCAGGCGGATCTGGCAATTATATCCACGCCCATCCACCTTCATTATAATCAGATCATCACCTGCTTAAAACACGGTTCCAATGTGCTGACGGAAAAGCCTGTCTGTACAACAGTGGAAGGGGCAGAAGAGCTGATCGCCCTGGAAAAGGAAACGGGACATTTTATAGCGGTAGGCTATCAGCTTAATTATTCCGGAGATGTGCTGGCTTTGAAACGGGATATTCTGGATGGAAAGTATGGACGGCCCATTTATATGAAAGCGCTTCACGCTATGAGCCGTGGGGAAAATTACTATAACAGAAACAACTGGGCGGGACGGATTGAAGTCCATGGTTGTGCAGTAAATGACAGCCCCTTTAACAACGCCTGCGCCCACCAGTTCCAGAACATGACATTTCTATTAGGAAAGGACATGGATCGGGCGGCAGACATCTCGGCAGTGGAAGCAGAACTCTACCGGGCCAACAATCAGGTGGAAAATTTTGACACTGCGGCGGTCTGTGCCAGGACTGCCGGCCAGGTTCCGGTCTATTATTATACGACACATGATTTAGAGGACAAGAAACTGGGGCCTGTATGTGAATATAAATTCGAGAACGCTGTCATTTATTATGGAAAAGATTACGGCAATGGCCCTGTGATGGATTATGTGGTGGAGATGAATGATGGAAGCACATTTTCTTATGGCACTGTGGCAAAGGGCGAACGCCTGCAGAAGCTTTACGACACCCTGGACTGTGTGCAAAACGGCGGACATCCTGTATGCACCGTTCAATGCGGAATCCCCCATTTGGAAGTGGTCAGCGAACTGGCTAAGATGCCGGTGCGCCAGATCGGGGAAGAGAACTTGGAACATGTAGAGGTTGATGGAGACCGGTTCTGCCGGATCCGGAACCTGAAAAAAATATTTTTAACATGTTATGAAAATCAGGAAATGCCATCTAAGGTGGGGGCTGACTGGTAAAAAAGAAAAGGAGAGAACATTATGAGGAAAAGGTTTACAACAGCAAAACGTGTAACGGCAATGGCGATGGCAGCTTCTATGGCGGCGCTTTCATTAGCCGGCTGCGGATCATCCAAAGAGGAGCCGGCAGCATCGGCGGCGGCCACAGGTGCGGCAACGGAGACAACAACAGCGGCAGCAGGAGGGGAAAGCTCCGCAGAAGCAGCCAATACCGATAAACCCTATGAAGGGGTTAAGCTTACCTGGTGGACCAAATTAAATGCCAACGTATCCGCAACCTATCCGAATCTGGGAGATACGCCATGGGCACAATATATTATGGAAAAAACCGGGATTGAACTTGAATTCATCCATCCTACCGTAGGATCAGAAAAAGAGGAATTCTCCATTATGGTTGCCAGCGGAGAATATCCGGATATCATTGAGCATACATGGGTTGGCTATGCAGGAGGCCCGGGAGCAGCGATTAATGACGGAGTGATCATCAATTTAAATGATGTGATGGCAAACCATGCGCCAAACTTCACAAAACTGATGTCAGAGCACCCGGATGTGGATAAAATGGTCAGAACATCCGATGGCAGCTACTATTGTTTCCCATTTTTAAGAGGTTTGGAGCAGCCTAACTATACCCAGTTCAGTTCCGGTATGGTTATCAGAAAAGACGTTCTGGATGAATTGGGGCTGGAAATGCCAGAAACCATTGATGAATGGGATACGGTTTTAAGAGCTTATAAAGATTATGGATTCGAAGTGCCGTTTACCACCAGAAAAGAATGGATGAAACCTGTATGGTGTCCAGGATTTGATAACTGGGGTGAGTTTTATGTAGAAGACGGTGTGGTTAAGAACGGTCTGATCGAAGACAGCAGAAAAGAATTCCTGACCAAGATGAACGAGTGGTATAAGGACGGCCTGATTGACCGTGACTGGCTGGTTGCCGATAAAGCTTCTAACCAGACTTATTTCACAACAGGAAAGAGCGCGGTTGTCTATGCGCCGTTTGGACAGGGACTTGGACAGTATACACAGATTATGAACGAGGCAGACCCGGAAATCACACTGGAAGATATCCGCTGTACGGTTCCTTTAACAGCAGTAAAGGGCCAGAACTCCAAGTTCTCCAAGATGAACCAGATTTATGACAAGTCCGGTGTTTCCGCAGCGATTTCCACCCAGTGTGAAAATGTGGAAGCGGCTGCATGGCTGCTTGACTGGATGTACAGTGAAGAAGGAAACTTATGCTGTAACTTCGGTATTGAAGGACTTACTTATGAAATGAAAGACGGACAGCCGGTTTATACAGATGTAATTATGAAGAATGCAGACGGCTTATCAGTGGCCAACGCACTGGCAGCATATACAAGAGCGTCCACATCAGGCGTATGTGTACAGGATCCACGTTATATCGAACAGTACTATGAGCAGGACAACCAGAAAGAAGCTTTGGAACTTAGCATGAAGACGGATATGGGTGAATATTTCTATCCTCCGACAAGCGTAGCTGATGAAGACAGCGAACAGTATGCGGAAATCATGAATAATGTAACCACATTATCAGATGAGATGGAAGCCCAGTTTATCTCAGGAACAGTTTCATTAGACGAATGGGATAATTACATCCAGCAGTTAAAAGATTTCGGCATTGAGGATGCTACGGCGATGATGCAGAAAGCTTACGACTTGTATATGGCAAATTAGTGAACTAAGTTGAAAATGCTGCATCTGGGAGCGCATAAGTTTGACACTCCCGGATACAGCATTTTAAATATCAGAAAATTGTATGAACAGAGGGAAGAGGAAAAAATGATGGAGAGAATGACAGAACTGTTAAACCGGCTGGATTACAGCGTTCCGGGGCTGGAAGAAGCAGGAAAGCTGTATGAACAGCAGAATTATGATGGATGTATGGATGCGGTGGTTCAGCATTTCCGCACCAGGACCGCACCTGTTTACCTGTTTACGAAAGAGGATATGGAAGGGTTCCGGGACGACCAGATCATTTCAGAGGCCCAGGAAGTCATGAACCATAAGATTTACGGGTATCAGTTCCCGGGTGAAATTGAATGGTCTTTTAACCCCACATCAGATACCTCCAGGGATAATGAATGGAGCTGGTCGCTGTTCCGTCACATTTACTGGCAGCCCCTGGCCCGGGCCTATGTTCTGACAGGAGATGAAAGCTATACAAAAGAATTTCTCCATCAGATGAAGGAATTTGCGGAGTATTGGCCTGCAAAGCCATTTATGGAGGATGAAACTTTTGAAACGAACTTTAAATTCCCGGGCCATGCATGGCGCACGATTGAAACGGCCATGAGAATTTATACGTCCTGGCTTCCCTGTATGGAGGCATTCCGCAGATCTGAGGTCTGGGGACGGGACGAATGGGTATTGTTTTTGACAGAGATTTGCGATCATGCTGATTTTTTGATGGATCATTACAGCAATCATAACCGTTCCAGCAACTGGCTGACCATGGAATCGGGAACCCTGCTCCAATGCGGAATCATGTTCCCGGAAATCAAGTCCGGGTGGAAATCAACCGGCTACAGAAGAGTGATGCATGAGGTGAAATATTCCTTTGATAATGACGGAATCCACATGGAGAGAACGCCGATTTACCACATGGTGGCCGCAGGGGTATATCTGCAGTGCTGGCGCCTGTGCAGGGCCAACGGCATTCCTGTGGCGCCCTATGCGCTTCCTACGCTGGAAAAATCAGCAGAATTTCTGTTAAGCCTGGTAAAACCGGATTTTTCAACTCCGATGATCGGAGATGCGGACAGAAACGACCTGCTGGACAGAAGGTGCGACACCTCTCTTTACGAAGGGATGAACCTGACCTTTGATCCGGTGGACTTAAACGAAATGAGGGCTTATTTCCGCACCATGTATGAAATCACCGGCAGAGAAGATTTTCTTTATCTGGCAACCGGGAGAAAAGAGGGAAAAGAGCCGGCGCAGAGAAATTACGCTTATAAAGAGGCCGGAATTTATGTGATGAGAACCGGCTGGAATGAAGATGACAGTTATTTCCATATTCACGGTGTCCAGTTGGAACGGGGGGAGAGAAGCACCCATTCCCATAATGATACCGGACATTTGGAATTACATATAAAAGGCGAGGATATTTTGACGGACAGCGGACGGTTTATCTATAACAGTTCCTGCTGGAAGGATTTAAGACATTATTTCTTATCTGCCAAGGCCCACAACACCCTGTATGTGGACGATCATGAGATGGGAACCGTACCGGGAGTGAGCAGGGTCCGGGGCGTCAGAATGTACTGCCATGGATTTGAAGAAAATGAAGACTATCAGATGATCGATGTATCCCACAACGGATATGTTTACCGGGATGATTCGATTTACCATAGAAGAAGAGTTCTCCATCTGGCAGGAGATGTGTATGTAATTGATGACCAGGTGACCGGGCTTGGGTTAGATGAGCACGATATCCGGCTGTATTTTAACTTCGCATTCGGACATCTGGAACAGCAGGAGGATGGAGTATTCGGCTATGTTTCACAGAAAGGACGCCGTTACCAGCTCGTTTCAAAAGCCACAAAAGAGGTGGATTACGAGGTGTTGGAGGGCAGCGACGATCCGATCGGAGGATGGCTGTCCTATGGATACGCATGGAAGAAGCCCACACCGCAGCTGGCTGTGAAAACCAATGGGCCGGTACCGGTCCGCTTCCTCACCATCATAAAGCCGGAGGATACAAAAGTCATTGCCCAGGTCGGTCCGGATGAGATCCGGGTGACACTGGCAGACGGGACCACCGCAGTCATAGGTCAGGAAGATGTAAAGGTAACAAAATAGAAGGGGAAACTTAAAAGGCTTCGAAACGGAGGAAAATATGAGATATGGAATTTGTACCGGCCTTGAAAATCTGGAACTGTTAGACCGGCTTGGATATGACTACATAGAAGTTTCGGTGACGGCAGCGATGAAACTGGAGCCGGAAACGCTGGCCCGTTATCAAAAGCAGCTGGAAACTTCCAGGATTAAATGCGAAGCATTTAATATCCTGTTTCCAAAAACCATGGAATTGATTGATGGAAATACAGGGGAAGAGGAATTAAAGGAGTATCTTCATAAGGCCATGGCCCTGATCCAAAGTCTGGGAGGAAAGACCGTGGTATTCGGCAGCGGAAAATGCAGACGCTGCCCAGAACATCTGTCCTATGCGGACGCTTATCAAAAACTGGTTCAGGTTTACCGCATTACGGGTGAAATCGCAGCCATGTACGGCGTTTATGTGGTGATCGAACCATTGAGCAGGAAAGAGACGAATATGATCTGTACCATGGCTGAGGGCGCGATCCTGGCATCAGATGTGAACCATCCGAATGTAGGACTGCTTTCCGATTATTTTCATGTGGCGGCCAACCACGACTGCATCCAGGATATTGAAGTCATTAAGAAGTTCGGACATATCCACATCGCTTCAGGAAATGGACGGAGGTATCCGGTTTCTGAAGAAGGAGAAGACTACGGTGCATTTATGAAAGCGTTAAAGGCCATAGGATATGACGGCAGGATCAGCATTGAAGGCAAGACGGATGATATGGAAGCGGATGGAGCGCAGGCATTGGAACTTTTAAAGAAACTGGAGGAACGGACCTATGAATAAGGTGAGACTTGGAATTATTGGATATGGAAGTATCGGCAGCCAGCATGGGCGAAGCATTAAGGCGGGAAAGACGCCGGCAGTGGAACTGGCTGCGGTGGCCGATGTTAATCCGGAGAGACTTAAACTGGCACAGGATACATTTGGCGGGGGATTACAGGTTTTTAACAGCAGCGATGAACTGATCCGGTCAGGAAGCTGCGATGCGGTTTTGATCGCAGTGCCCCATTATTATCATCCTTCCATCGCGATTGACGCTATGGAGGCGGGCCTGCATGTGCTGGTGGAGAAGCCGGCAGGAGTTTACACAAAACAGGTGGAGAAGATGAATGCGGCGGCAGAACGCCATCCGGAATTGGTTTACTGCATGGACTTCAACCAGAGAACCAATCCCCTTTACCAGAAGGTGAAGGATCTGCTGGACAGCGGTGAGCTGGGGCAGATGAAGCGGGTCATCTGGATCATCACCGACTGGTACCGCTCTCAAAGCTATTATGACCAGGGCGGCTGGCGGGCCACCTGGGATGGGGAAGGCGGCGGCGTGCTGCTGAACCAAAATCCCCATAACCTGGATTTATGGCAGTGGATGTGCGGTATGCCTAAACGGGTTAAATCCAACGTTTATTACGGAAAACACAGAGATATAGATGTGGAAGACGATGTGACCGCTCTGGTGGAATATGAAAATGGCGCAACCGGCTGTTACATCACTACAGTAGGAGATGCGCCGGGAACAAACCGGTTGGAGATTGATGGGGAGAAAGGAAAGCTGGTGGTTGAGGACGGCAAATTGAAATTTTACCGCCTGAGAGTTCCGGAACCGGAATTTAACGCCGCATACCGCGGCGGTCTGGGAAAACCGGAAGTTTGGGAATGTGAGATTCCGGTAAAAGGAACTTATACTTCCCATCCTGGAATTATCAATAATTTCTGCGACGCTATTTTAAAGGGTGCAAAACCGATTGCACCGGGAAAAGAAGGGATAAAGGGACTTCAGATTTCCAATGCGATTCATCTTTCCTCCTGGCTGGGCGGAGAATGGGTGGATCTGCCGGTGGACGGAGATCTGTTCCTTAAAAAACTGCAGGAGCACTGCAAGGAACCGGTTATTTCCTGACTCGCATTGGAGAGAAATATTTGAAAGGAATTTCCACCTGCCGACTAACTTAGAGGAGACATAATTATGATGGAAAAGAAGAGAAGAAAACTGTATAAGATGTTTACAAAGTGGGGCATGTCCTATGCGGTCATATCAACTGTAGCGATCATTGTCATTTCGTTCTGCGCCATGAAGTATTCTGAGGCTTTAAGAGCTGATCTGGAATATACCAATGCGGTGCAGCTGGAGATGACCCAGCTTCAGATGGACCGGAATGTCCGTAGGCTGCGGACATTCTGCAGCAAAGCTAACTTCAATAAAACAGTGGGCAGGCTGCGCCAGCCGGGTACCTCTGGTACGGTAAACAGCTATGAGATGTACGGTCTTGTCAGAGAGCTGGCCAATGAGATGATTCTGGACGGAGGCACCCATGACTGCTATCTCTATTTTCCGGATACGGACCTCTTGGTGTCGGGCAATTACTATAATGACAGCCGTGAGTTTTTTGAAGTTTTCTTTGACACCTATGGATTCAGCTATGAAGACTGGTATGAAGTGATCAGCAAAAACTATAAAGCGGCGCAGATATTTTCTCTCGATACAAGGCAGGGCGGTTCATTGACCGTATTAATCAAGCCTCTTGACAGCAGCAACCGTCAGGCCCCGCCTGTCAATGCCATCATGGTGATGGACGGCAATGAGATACTGAAAGCTTCCAAGTGGCTGAACCAGGACCGGGACAACATGTGCATCATCGACCGGGTTAATCAGCAGATCGTATCTGTTTCACCTATGGATGAAGAGCTGAGACAGCGGCTTTTGGCTCATTCTCTGGAAAATCAGGAGCGGGTATTCCAAAACCGTTTTGAAATCGGATCTTCCGTGGTTTCCTATATTCCTTCCGAATATGAGAATTGGGATTACGCGGTGATCACCCAGGAACAGTCCTTTGTAACACAGATTTCCGAACTGCGGAATCTCGTGATTCTGCTGATCTTTATCTATTTAATCATCAGTGCGGTTGTGATCGGCTACGCGGCAATCCGCCATTACTGGCCTCTTAAAAATGTGGTGGATATTCTGGAACAGCAGGGGGAGGACCCGGATCTTCAGATGAGCACAGATGCTTATGAGTATATCAGCCGTTCTGTTCACAAGCTGGTGGACAAAAACAGGGAGAACAGCAATGTGATCAGCCGCCAGCGGAATGCCATCAGCAAAGAGCTGTTCCACCGTCTTCTCACCGAGAGCAAGGCATCCGCCATGATCGATGAAGAACTGCTGAAACAGTACGGAATACATGTGGGCGGACAGGCGTGCTGCATTCTGGTCTACAGGATGGAAGAGAAGATAGAACTGCTGCCTGAAGATTCGGTATTGGATACCCAGGAAATGTCCTGGTTTATCCTGCAGAATGTGACGGAAGAAAACCTGGATAAAGAAAATCTGGAAGCGGTGTGTTTCCGGGAAGGACATAATGAACAGGTATTTTTGATCTGGTCGGGAGAGGAAGACCAGGAAGTGCAGGAGGCCGTAAAACGGGTCTGGCAGGCGTCCAGGGAATTTATCAAAAACCACTTTAAACTGCCTTACCATATCGCCCTGAGCGAACTGCATCATGGGCTGGAGGAGTGCCACAAAGCATACCGGGAAGTGACTACGGTCTTTGAATACCAGAAAAAAGAAGAGAGTAAGGACATCGTAAGTTACGGTGAGATCAACCTGCTTCCGGGAGACACACTGCTTAAATACCCCATCGATGTGGAGAACCGCCTGGCTCACAGTGTCAGCAGCGGTGCGGCAGAGGAAGCGTGTACGGAGATACGCCAGCTATTGGAGGAAAACCAGGTGAACTGCCTGGCTCCGGAAGCAATGCAGTTTTTAGTCAGCAACATTGCATCCAGCATTATCCGGGTGGCAGGCAAGGTTTCCGACGGCATTGCCATTCCTGTGTCCCAGAAAACGCTGATGGAGGCGTGCCGCCAGGGAAATGCGGAAAAAATGCAGGAGGAGCTGGAAAATCTGGTGGTCACAACCTGCCAGAAGATTGCAGAAGTGAATAATAAAGAAAGAGAAAACCAAAAAGGAAGGATTTATCAGGGCATTAAAACTTATGTGGAAGAAAATTACTCTGATTCGGAATTAAGCGTCACATCTATGGCGGAGATGTTCAATGTCCAGCCGGCGTACCTTTCCAAACTGTTTAAAGAAATGGAAGGGGAAAAGCTGTCCCAGTACATACATAAGGTCCGTCTGTCCCATGTAAAGGAGCAGCTTTTAGAGGATGAACGGCTGGAGGACATCGCCCTCAACTGCGGGTTTGGAAGCCACCGCACCTTCCTTAGGATTTTTAAACAATATGAAGGCGTGACACCTACCCAGTTTAAAGAACTGGAGGAGAAAAAAGGAAAAGAGGAACAGGATTCATGAAGGAATTGCAGGCAGCTATAATCGGCTGCGGTCTGATATCGAAGAATCATTTAAAAGCGCTGAACAATGTGGAACATGCCGTTTGTGCTGCGGTATGCGATATTGTCAGGGAAAAAGCCGAAGCGGCGGCAAAGCAGTATGGAGTTCCCGGGATCTATACGGATTACAGAAAGATGTTAAATGACCCGGACATCGATGTGGTTCATATCTGCACCCCCCATCATCTGCATGCGCAGATGGCTGTGGATGCGCTGCTGGCCGGAAAACATGTCCTCTGTGAAAAGCCTATGGCCCTGTCAAAAGAGGATGCGAATCGGATCATGGAAGCCAGGGATAAATCGGGCAGGAATCTGGGAATCTGTTTCCAGAACCGCTATAATGAGGCATCGGTTTATATGAAAAAGCTTTTGGAAAGCGGGGAATTAGGTGAAATAACCGGCGCCAGAGGCCAGGTGACGTGGAACCGGAAGCCGGAATATTACACCCAGTCCTCCTGGAGGGGGAAATGGGCTACGGAAGGCGGCGGAGTGTTAATCAACCAGGCGATCCATACCTTTGACCTGCTCCAGTGGCTGACCTGTCCGGTGAAAACGGTGGAAGCCAGCATTTCAACAAAGCGGCTGAAAGAGGCCATTGAAGTTGAGGATACGGTGGACGTTCTGATGACCGGAGAAAACGGGCAGAGGATGCTGTTCTACGCGTCCAACTGTTACGTGAAAAATGCCCCTGTGGAGCTGGAAATCATCTGTGAAAACGGAAGCATTAAGATGGTCGGCAACGAGGTGGTTACAGAGAAAAACGGGCAGATCACCAAGAAGGATTATTCTTCTGGAACCGTTTTGGGAAAAGACTATTGGGGAAGCGGACATGGATTTCTGATTGATGACTTTTACCAGTGCATTCAGACCGGGAAAGCCTTTCCTGTCAGCGGTGAGGAGGCGTTTGTCAGCGTCCGGCTGTTAGAGGCCGTATACCGTTCGGCGAAAGAAGGAACTGTAGTGAGCGTATAAAAAGAATTATGTAAAATCTCTAGGAAAAGGTGGTAGCATATGAAAAAAATGAAAGGCCAGAGCCAGGGGATGGTCATCAACGGAAAAAAGCTTACATTTAAAGAGCGTGTAGTCCGGGATTTTCACCATAACTGGATGTTGTATATGATGATGCTGCCCATCATCATCTATTATCTGATATTTAAATTCGGTCCCATGTTCGGTTTGTCCATCGCGTTTATGGATTATAAACCGGCGAAAGGTTTTATGGGAAGCAGCTGGGTAGGTCTGAAGCATTTTAAAAATTTCTTCGGCAACTATTATTTCGGGCGTCTGCTGCGCAATACGATCCGTATCAGTGTTTTCTCGCTTTTAACATTCCCGGCGCCTATTATTCTGGCCCTGCTGTTAAATGAGTTAAAATCAAAGCGGTTTGCCAAATGGGCGCAGACCATCACTTATATCCCGCACTTTATCTCAACAGTTGTTATCTGCGGTATTATCGTAAAGCTGACCAGCAGTACCGGCGGCATTACATCCATTTTACATACGCTGTTCGGCATTGAAAAAGAGACGCTGCTGAATCACAGCGAAAATTTCCTTCCTATCTATATTTTATCGGATTTGTGGCAGACTGTGGGCTGGAACTCCATCATCTATCTGTCGGCTCTTGCGGGCATCGACCAGGAGCTCTATGACGCGGCCAAGGTGGATGGCGCAGGCAGGTTTAAACAGGTGATTTATATCACGATTCCATGTCTGATGCCGACGATCATCATCATGCTGATTCTGAAGATGGGAAAAATATTCGACGTAGGCTATGAGAAGATCATGCTTTTATACAACCCGGCAATCTATGATACGGCGGATGTTATCAATACTTATGTTTACAGAAAAGGTCTTATCGATGCCCAGTACAGTTACAGTGCTGCAGTTGGGCTGTTCAACTGTGTGGTCAGCTTCGCATTGGTTACCATTACCAATAAGCTGAGCAAAAAGGCCAGCGGTAACGGTTTGTGGTAAAGGGGGCATCATTCATGAAAGCAAAAAAAGCTGCAGTAAAGAAAACAAAAATGAAAGCCAGTTTTGGAAGCAGGCTGTTCGACGTATGCAACGTGATTTTTATGGCTTCCCTGATTGTCATAATTCTGATTCCATTGATTCACGTGGTCTGCGCATCCTTCAGCAACCCGTCGGCCTATGTGCGCCACGAAGGAATGCTGTTTTATCCTTTGGATTTCTGTCTGGACGCTTATAAGGCAGTGGCTAAGAATAAAAATATTATTACCGGTTATATGAACACCATCTTCATCGTAGTGGTGGGAACCACATTAAATGTTTTGGTAACTCTGATTGCGGCTTACTGCCTTTCCAGGAAAAATGTGATGTGGAGCAGTATCCTGATGATGGGTATCGTATTCAGCATGTATTTCAGCGGCGGTATGATCCCATTTTACCTGGTGGTAAAGGGCGTTGGTTTAAATAACTCCATCTGGTCCTTAATCATCCCCACGGCGGTCAGCACCTATAACCTGATCATCATGAGAACGGCTATGGTTTCTGTTCCCGACAGCCTGGAGGAATCGGCCAAGCTGGACGGCGCAAACCAGTGGACGATTCTGTGGAAAATCATGGTTCCGCTGGTTAAACCTACGATTGCGGTTATCTGCCTGTACTATGCGGTAACTCATTGGAACTCCTGGTTTAACGCCATGCTGTTTATCCGCGACAAATCAGGATATCCGCTGCAGCTGGTTCTGCGTGAAATTCTGCTTCAGAACGATACTTCCGCCATGACGGCAGGAGCGGACGATTATCTTATCAGTGAAACCATCCAGTTTGCAACTATCGTGGTGGCAACGCTGCCGATATTGACCATATATCCGTTTATCCAGAAGTATTTTGTAAAAGGCGTTATGATCGGCGCTGTGAAAGGCTAAGGAGGGAAAAGATGAGAGTAAGTTATGAAACAATGTACAATGAGTTTGTCCGGGTGCTTAAAAAGCGGGGATTTACCCCCGAACAGTCGGCGCTGTCAGCTAAACTCTATGCGGATGCCAGCCGGGACGGCGTTTATACCCATGGGCTGAACCGTTTTCCTAAATTCATTAACAGCATTGAAAAAGGCTGTGTTGACATACACGGGGTTCCGGTGCTGAAAGAATCCTTCGGTTTCTTTGAACGGTACGACGGCCAAAAGGGGCCGGGCAATTTAAATGCCTACGCCTGCATGAAACGGACCATCGAGCTGGCTAAACAGCACACCATGGGATGCGTGGCGCTGTCCAATACAAACCATTGGATGCGCCCGGGCAATTACGGACTGATGGCGGTTGAAGAGAATTGTATCGGCATTTTGTGGACCAATACGGTGCCTAACATGCCGCCGTGGGGAGGCCGGGACGCAAGGCTTGGCAATAACCCGGTGGTGTTCGCCATTCCTCACGGGGATTCCCCTGTGCTGGTGGACGTGGCCATGTCCATGTTTTCCTATGGAAAGCTGGAAAGCTATGCCCGCTCCGGAAAGGAGCTGCCCGTAGACGGCGGTTATAATAAGGAACAGCAGATGACGAGGAACGCTGCAGAGATTCTGGAAACCCACCAGTGCGTTCCCATCGGGTACTGGAAAGGTTCAGGCCTGTCTCTGGCCCTGGATCTGATTGCAGCCACATTGGCAGGCGGAAGGACTTCCAGAATGGTTGGGGAACTTCCGGCAGAAACAGAGCTTTCCCAGATCTTTATGGCCATCAGCCTGGATTCCTTTGGAGATAAAGAGACTCTGCTTAAAAACATCAACGATACGCTGGAGGATTTAAAAACCTCCGCTCCGGTAAGTGAAGGACGTCCGGTTTATTATCCGGGTGAAAATATGATGAAAACCAGAAAAGAGAACATGGAACTGGGAATTCCGGTGGATGAAGGAATCTGGCAGAGTGTTCTCGAAATGTAGAATGGAGGACAGCATGATAATACCTGGAATGGTATCCGCCACATTTCGGAATAAACCGGCCCCGGACATTCTCCGGCTCTGCCGGGAAGCAAAACTGGAAGCGGTGGAGTGGTCGGAAAATGCACACGTGATGCCGGATGATCCCAAGGGGGCCGGGGCTCTGTATGAGATGACCCGGGAAGCCGGGCTCTGGGTGGCTGCTTACGGTTCTTATTATCGTTTAGGGCAGCAAAAAGACCCGCAGGCCGTATTCCGCAAATCCCTGGTTTCTGCGGCGGCGCTGCACGCTCCCGTCATCCGCATATGGGCGGGATCGGAACCTTCTGCTGAGGTGGACGGTAAAATTCGGTTAGAACTGGCGGAAGAAGCGGCATTAATCTGCTCCATGGCGGAAGAATATGGAATTAAAATCGCTATGGAATGGCACAAAAACACGTTGACCGATACCAACGAATCAGCGGTGCGTTTTCTGAAAGAGGCGGACCACAAAAACTTGTATTGCTTATGGCAGCCGACGGTGGCTCTTTCCATGAAAGAGCGGACCGAGGGCCTGGATCTGCTGGGAGAGAGGCTTTTAAACCTTCATATCTATTACTGGCTGGACGGCGTGCGGCGTCCGCTGTCAGAAGGGATTGGAGAATGGAAACAGTACCTGGATCACGTGGATCAAAGCGCGGACCGTTTTGGGCTGCTTGAATTTGTGATGGATAATACGGAAGAACAATTTTTGCAGGATGCAGAAACCCTGCATCAGCTGCTTGGCAGATAGGAGAGAGGGGATAGAAATGGCTGATTTATATGTAAAATCGTTTGATATGATAAATCCGTTTGTGGTGGCGTCCAGTCCGGCCACACAGGGGGCAAAAAATGTGTTGAAAAGCGCGGCAATGAGGCCGGGAGCCATTGTTTTAAGGAATTTCGGACATGGCGCCGGAGGCGGAAGCTACATAGGGCCGGACAGCAAGGCCATGTTCTCAGGGCAGATGAGCATTCACAGCCATGCGGTAGGAAGACAGATTAAGGACAGCATCAGCACGCTGGAAGAGTACTGCGAAGAAGTGCAGAAAATCAAGAAAGAAATGGACAGCGACATCAAACTCTGGGTGTCCGTCGGACATTACAGCGATATTGTGGCAGGCGGGAATTGGGAAAAGGAGTGGGCAAATCAGGCGAAGGAACTGAAACTGGCCGGTGCGGATGCGATTGAACTCCATTTCAATACGCCGGGAGTTGCAGTGGCGAAAGACCGGATTTTCGACTATCACCAGCTTCTGCGCCACAGCATTGAGCTGATGAAAAAGACGGTGCCGGACATGCCGATCATGGCAAAACTAGCAATTGAATCCTGTGATGTGCTGACTTCCATCAGGATCGCGGAAGCGGCCGGAGCGGCTGCGGCAGGCCCTACCGCCAGATGGAAAGGCTTTTATTTCGATCTGGACTGGAGAACCACCCAGGCCCGTCCGGGGGCAGGATACGGCGGAACCCAGGCTACGCCTCTTGTATGCTATGCCATTTCCGAGGCCAGAACCAATGGAATGAAGATTCCGATGTACGGCGGCGGCGGAGTGTTCAGCTATGACCAGGCGGCCAGAATCATCATGTCGGGAAGCGAAGCCGTCCAGTTTGGGGCATTGGCCTGCGCAGGCGGCACTAACGCATGTAAGAAAGTGATTTCCGACCTGAACCGTTTTATGGATGAAAACGGGTATAAGGACATGGACAGTCTCTGTGGAGATGCGCTGAAATTATTCCAGATGGATAAGGATTTAACCTCAGACCGCCAGAACCGGCTGGGAGACGCTTACCAGCAGGCGCAGGTGTCCGACGCATGTATCGGCTGCGGCCGCTGTGTGGATGTGTGCTGGCATGAGGGCATTGAGATGAAGGGAAAAGCGGCGGTGAAAACCGATAAATGCATCGGCTGCGGATACTGTTTCCAGGTATGTCCGACGGATGCCCTTCATGTGGAAAAAGAAAAGATCCTGGCTTCGGCATTTGAAGACAGAGGAATTAAGAGAGGGGTATAAACCTGTGGCAGTTAAAAAAACAGCGATTGTAACAGGGGCCAGCCGGGGAATCGGGCTGGCCATTGCCCGTCAGCTGGGGCTGGACGGATATCAGGTGGCAGTTTTTGCCACAAGGCCAAAGGAGGCCTGCATGGACCAGTTAAACGTGCTGGATGAACACGGAATCAACTGGTTATATGTGCAGGGAAGCCTTGATAAGGCGGAAGACAGAAAACGGCTGGTGGAAGAAACCGTAGCTCATTATGGCAGGATTGACGTGCTGGTCAACAATGCGGGCGTAGCCCCGTCGGTGCGGGCAGATCTTTTAGAAATGACAGAGGAAAGCTATGACCGGGTTATGGGGATCAACGCCAAAGGTACCCTGTTTCTGACCCAGATGGTGGCTGGCCAGATGCTGAAACAGGAAGTAATCGGGAAAAAACGGGGGACGATTGTCAATGTGGGCTCCTGCTCCGCAGAGGTCTCTTCCGTGAACCGGGGGGAATACTGCATCTCCAAAGCGGCGCTGTCCATGATCACAGTGCTGTTTGCAGACCGTTTAGCCGGAGACGGAATACTGGTTCATGAAGTGCGCCCGGGCGTGATTAAAACGGACATGACAAACAAAGTCCAGGAAAAATACGACGCCTTAATTCAGGCAGGGGCATTTCCGGTAAAACGCTGGGGACTGCCTCAGGATGTGGCAGACGCGGTCAGCTCGTTCTGTTCGGATAAATTCCTGTATACAACCGGAAACTATGTGGATATTGATGGTGGTTTCCATATAAAGAGGCTGTAGAAATGAAGAAAGAAGATAACAATAAAAAAATGGAAAAAGAATGGGCAGACAGAAAAGAACTGCAGATTTTAAATATTCATACCGTAGTGGTTGGATCAGGGGCAGCCGGCTTAAATTCAGCCGACTGCCTTTGGAAATTCGGGGTGCGGGACATGGCCCTGGTGACGGAACGGATGAATTTTGGCACCTCCAGAAACACAGGGTCTGATAAACAGACTTATTATAAGCTGTCTCTGTCCGGAAGCGGAACGGACAGCGTGCGGAAGCTGGCTCAGGTTTTGTATGACGGCGGCTGTGTGGACGGTGATCACGCACTCTGTGAAGCAGCGCTTTCCTGTCAGGGATTTTTTAAACTGGTGGAGCTGGGGGTTCCTTTTCCCCATGACCGCTATGGGGAGTATGTAGGATATAAAACGGATCATGATCCCAATGACAGGGGAACCAGCGCCGGGCCCTATACATCCCGCTATATGACAGAGGCGCTGGAGCGCAGTGTGAGGGATAAAAATATCCCGGTTTACGATACGTTTCAGGTGATCCGCATCCTGACGCACCAGAAAAAACTTTATGGGATTCTTTGCCTGGATACAAGCGGAGGTGGATTTGTGCTGATCCGCTGTGTGAACGTGGTCTATGCCACGGGAGGGCCTGCGGGGATCTACTGGGACAGCGTTTATCCTGTCAGCCAGTTTGGCGCTTCAGGAATTGCGTTTGAAGCCGGGGCGCCTGGAAAAAATCTGACCGAATGGCAGTACGGCCTGGCATCCAAAAATCCCCGGTGGAATGTCAGCGGCAGCTACATGCAGGTGCTGCCCCGTGTTGTATCCACAGATCAGGATGGCGGGGATGAACGGGAATTTTTAATGGAATTTTATGATAACAGGGAAGAAATGATGAATATGGTCTTCCTGAAGGGATATCAATGGCCTTTCGACGCCAGAAAAGCAGCGCACGGATCTTCTATGATCGATCTTTTGGTTTACCGGGAAACCTGTGTACGGGGCCGGCGGGTATGGCTTGATTACCGCAGCAATCCGGGCGGGCGTCCCATTGACTTTGAGATGCTTTCCGAAGAAGCAAAAGAATATCTGAAACGGTCCGGCGCCTGCCAGCAGACGCCTTATGAAAGACTGTGCCGTCTGAATGCCCCGGCCGTATCATTTTATAAAGAACATCAGGTGGATTTAAAGACAGAGATGCTGGAAGTGGCTGTCTGCGCCCAGCATAATAACGGAGGTCTGGCTGTGGATTCCTGGTGGCAGACCGAAGTGGAAGGCTTTTTTGCCGTGGGAGAAGCGGCGGGAACCCATGGAATCTGCCGTCCGGGAGGCAGCGCACTGAATTCCGGCCAGGTGGGTTCGGCCCGGGCGGCGGAATATATCGCCGCCCACAAAGAGCAGCAGCGCCCATGGACAAAAGATGTGGGAGAATCCCTGAAAGAACAGGTGGAAGACTGTATTTCCATGGGAATACGGGTTTATGCCGGCCAGGTATTTTCTAATACTAATGCAGAAGGTTTGGAAAACATGCCGGGAACAAACCGTTTTTCGTATATGTGGAAACATGCGGTCCAGGACATGAGCCGGTATGGCGCCATGATGCGTCAAAAAGAGGGCATGGAAAAGATGTGCCAGGAAATCGGCCTGGAATTAAAGGAATTGACCGGTCCGGAGGCGGAAAGCGGAGTGCATGAGAAAAACTGGGGGCAGAAGGGAAACGGCGTTGACACTGCATTTTTATCCAGGTTTTACAGATATTACGACATGAGAATCTGTCAGAAGGTGTATCTGGAAGCAATGCTGGATTATCAAAAACACGGCGGACGGAGCCGGGGATCTGCTCTTTACCCGGAAACACCGGCGGAAAGCGGAGACCAGGTGGTCGTGCCGGAACTGGCGGCGTTTACACTGGACGGACCGGACGGCATGGCCCATCGGGGCGAGGTTCAGGAGATAAGATATGACCGGGTAAAGGGAACCTGTAAGGCGGTCTGGCGGCCGGTCAGAAAGCTGGAACAGGTCAGGGAACCGGATGTTTTTGAGGTAGTCTGGAAGAGATACCGGGAAATGGATTATATGGGAAGGGAATAATCAGAGCATGGAAGAAGTGTTTAAAGCAGCGGAACAAGGGGAACTGGCAGAATTAATGCGGCTGGTGGAATATACGGCTGTCGACATAAGGGATACGGACAAGGAACACAATACCGCCCTATATTACGGTGTGAAATCTGGAAATCTGCAGGTGGTAAGTTATCTGACCGGCCGGGCAGGCCTCAATCCGACGGCAGGCAATCAATATGGGGAAACTCCTTACGACCTGGCTTACCGGCTGGGCTATGGGGAAATCGTGGATTATTTTGGAAAACAGTGTGGTTTTGCTTATGAGGAGAGCTATCATAATCCCATACGACGGGGATTTTTCCCCGACCCGTCTATTGTGCGGGTGGGGGAAGATTACTATATGGTTAATTCCACCTTCTGTTTCTTTCCCTGCATTCCCGTTTCTCATTCAAGGGATTTGATTCATTGGCGGATCATAGGATATGCCATTACCCGGCCGGAATATGCCCATCTGGACAAGCTGGACGGCGGACGGGGCTATTGGGCGCCGGATATTTCCTGGTGTGACGGCCGGTTTTATATAACGGCAACTCTCCGCCTGAATGACGGAATGGAAGAGAAGAGAGTTCAAATGGTCACATCCTCGGATAAGCCGGAAGGCCCTTATGAAGAACCGTCCTGGATTCATGAAGATGGGATTGACCCGTCTGTTTTCCATGATGATGACGGAAGAAAATACATGCTGCTAAACCGGGGCGCGCGGATTCTGGAACTGAGCGGGGACTGCCGCAGACAGATTTCACCTGCCAGACTTCTGTGGTTTGGGGACTTTAAACGGAAACCGGAAGGACCTCATCTGCTCCGTCATGGCGGATATTACTATTTATTCCTGGCAGAAGGAGGAACGGGCCGGGGACATAGAATCACCGTGGCCCGTTCCAGAGAACTGATGGGCGCTTATGAACCATGTCCCTATAACCCGGTTCTCTATCAATGGGACGATAATGCCCCGATCCAGTGCTGCGGCCATGGAAAGCCGGTGCAGCTGCCGGATGGTAGCTGGTGGATCGTGTATTTATGTCTTCGCAAACTGGATGGGGAGTATGGAATACTGGGCCGTGAAACGTCTATGGATCCCCTGGAATGGACCCCGGATGGCTGGCCCATGATCAACCGCGGCCGGGGACCGAGTTCACAGCAGAAGAGGCCCGCCGCTGCGACGGGCAATGAAATGCCGGTAATTGAAGACGGAAAAGATGCTGCAGCCGGGCCGGTGGGAGGCTATCCCGCCTGGATGGGAGAAGAGTGGATGACACCCCGGCCGCTTTCCCGGGAACGGATATCATTAAAAGAAAACCTCCTGCGCCTGACAGGGCAGAAAGAGGATTTAAATTCCCGGGAGTGCAGGAGCGTGCTGCTCAAGCGGCAGGAATTTTTTGATTTTGAAGCCGTCTGCAGTTTTCATGTGCCGGAACTGGCGGATGGGGAAAGCCTGGGGCTGACAGGATATTATGATGAAAACAGTTATTTGAAATATGGGGTTGGATGCAGGAACGGGAAGTATGGAATTGTATTTCAGGAATATGCAGGGGAAGGATACAAATGCAGCAGGTTCCATGACGTTTTCAAGGAAGAGGACGGATGCGGCATGGAAGTGCGGTGTAAGATGAAGACAGAAGGGCTGAAACGCAGGTTTTATTATGATATTGGAGATGGGTGGATAGAAACCGATACTGCGGAGGATACGAAGTATTTAAGCAGTGAAGGGCTGGTGATGGGGAAACGGTTTACCGGCGCTATGGCTGGGGTTTATGTGAAGGGGGATGTGACTGGGGAGTTTAGCAGATGGGATTTGCAGGAAGGGCGGCGGGATTTACAAGAAGGGTGAAGGGATTTCCGAAAAAGCCTTGAGGGTTGATGTAAAAAAACAGGTGGAACAATCTGCTGATTGTTTTCACCTGTTTTTTTACATCAACCCTCAAGGCTTTTTCGGAAATCCCTTCATC